>CADEGR010000001.1:0-6798 GCA_902826935.1 uncultured Alphaproteobacteria bacterium
GCAACGGAGCCTAGGACGGCATGGTTAACAAGCCCTTATTGCGCCGGCTTTTGCAAGTTCGAGGCCAGCCTCGCGTCCGGCCGCCGGTGGAACCCGGCTCGGCCGGCGACGTTGATCGCTGGCCCAGCGGGCCCGATGGCCGGGCCGGCGCAAGCAAGGAGGGAGCCCTCGATGCCCAGCTCCGACGATCAAGCCCAGCCGGCGCCGCGTTTCGATGAGCCCGATGCGGTGCTGGCGGCCGATCTGCCCTATGATCAGAAACTGCGGATCCTGCAGGACTGGGCGATGGCGGCCCGTCGGCAGGCGGGCAGAGGGGAGGGTGCGGATGATCGGCTGCGCCGGGTGGACCGGGCGTTGCGCGAGCTCGAGGCGGCGGCCAGCACTGATCGCAGCCAGCCGGAGGGCGCGCCCCAGGGCGACGAGTACCAGCCGCAGCGGCTACGCCCTTAGGCGCCAGGCCTCGCTTCCTCGGCCCGGCCGGCGATGAGCGAGCGGCGCAAGCTCGGGGCGGCGCTTGGCCAGCTGATCGAGGTGGTCGGCCGGCCAGTCCGGCTGACCGTCACCAAGGCCGGCATCTCGGTCCAGCCCTATCGCGGCTATGGCTCCTGGCAGCGGGTGTTCTTGATCGGCCGGGTGTTCCGCCAGCCGCTGACCCGAAGGCGCCGGCCGCGCCGCGGCTTCCATGGCCGGCTGGCGGATGTCGTCTTGCGCTTCCTGCGGCGGGGCGTCGGCGACGCCCAGCTGATCGCCCGCTTCCATGGCGCCGAGCAGGTGGTCGAGGCCGATCGGGATGGCTATTTCCGGGTCGATCTGAGCTTGCCCAATGGCCCGATCCCGGCCGGGCTGTGGCATGAGATGACGCTGGAGCTGGTGCGCCCGGTCCGGCTGACCACCCGGGGCGAGCTGTTCCTGGCGCCGCCCGACGCCCGCCAGATGGTGATCAGCGACATCGACGACACCATCATGTCGACCGGCGTCGCCAACAAGATCCTGATGCTCTGGCGGCTGTTCATGACCGGCGCCCATAGCCGGGCGGCCTTTCCTGGGATGGCGGCGCTGCTGGCCGGGCTGCACCACGGGGCGAGCGGGCGCGAGGCCAACCCGTTGCTCTATGTGTCGCGGTCGCCCTGGGCGATCTACGAAATGCTGGAGGAGTTCTTCAGCCTGCACCGGATCCCGGGCGGGCCGATCCTGTTCCTGCGCGAATGGGGGGTCACGGTGCAGCGGCCTTGGCCGCGCCGGGCGCGGCGGCATAAGCTCGAGCTGATCCGCCGGATGCTGGCGCTCTACGACCAGCTGCCCTGCATCCTGATCGGCGACAGCGGCCAGGAGGACCCGGAGCATTACACCCAGATCCTGCGCGAGCATCCGGGCCGGGTGCGCGTGATCTATATCCGCAATGTCAGCCGCGACCCGGCGCGCCACGCGGCGATCCGGGCGCTGGCCGAGGAGGTCGAGGCGGCCGGCAGCAGCCTGATCCTGGCCGCCGACAGCTTCGTCATGGCCGAGCATGCCGCCGAGCAGGGCCTGATCGCGGCGGCGGCCAAGGCGGCCGTGCTGGCCGAGCGGGCGGAGGCGGCCGCGGTGGCGGGCGCGCCGCCGGTCGAGACCGATGCTGCCTTGCGGACCGTGAGCGCCCAGGAGCTGCAGGCGGGTGGCCTGGAAGCGACCCTGACCCGCGGCCCGGCGAGCCAGCCGCCGCCAGGGGTGGCGATCGAGCCGACTACAGGCGGCAGTGCTGCGCCCGCGGCGAAGAACGATGCGGCGGATTGGGCGCTTGACGAGGCAGGACGATGACCAGCAACGACCAGCTGCTGCCGGCAACCGGTCGGCCGGGCGAGCGGCCAGCCGCCGCAACCGCGGCCCAGCCCGGCAGCGCTCCGGGCGAGCGCTTGGCCACCGGGCAGGTTTTGAACGAGGCGGAAGCGGCCGCGCTGAAGCGGATCCAGGTCCTGTCCTACTGGCTGGACGATCGCTTCCGGATCCCGTTGCTCAACCGCCGGATCGGCCTGGACGGGCTGCTCGGCCTGGTGCCGGGAGTTGGCGATGCCGCCACGACGCTCTTGTCGCTCTATGTCATCACCGAGGCTTACCGTCTGGGCGTGCCCTGGTGGCGGCTGGCGCGCATGGCCGCGAATGTTGGCATCGACGGTGTCCTCGGCAGCGTGCCGCTGGTCGGCGATCTGTTCGACGTCGCCTGGAAGGCCAATCGGCGCAACGTCCGCCATCTGCACGCCTATCTGGATGCCAAGGGCCGCCGCTGACCGGCGGCGGAACCACGGCCCAGACAGGGTGTTGACCTGCCAGCCGGCAGTGACCGGAGCCTGTCCTACGCGCCAGTGACAGACCCGGGCGCGGCACTGCTGAAGCAATAGGCAATTGGCTGGAGGAGTTGCGCTATGGCTGATCAAGTTTTGGGCATCAAGCCCAAGGAAGAGGCCCCGGCAACCGGCATCGAAGGCCGGGCAGTGGTGGCGGAAGGCTTGAGCGGGGTGTTCGCCGACACCTATGTGCTGCTGCTCAAGACCCAGGCCTACCATTGGAACGTGGTCGGGCCGCTGTTCTACAGCCTGCACAAGCTGACCGAGGCGCAGTATCAGGATCTGTTCACCGCGGGTGACGAGCTGGCCGAGCGCATCCGGGCGCTGGGCTATCTGGCGCCCAGCAGCCTGCATGCCTTGCTCGAGCAGAGCCGGCTGCAGGAGAACGCCGGCGCGCCGGATGCCGAGACCATGATCGAGAACCTGATCCGGGATCACGAGAGCACGGTGCGGCGCCTGCGCGAGGTGACCGAGCTCGCCGACCAGCACCATGACCAGGTTACCGCCGACATGCTGACCGGGCGCATGACCGTGCATGAGAAGGCAATCTGGATGCTGCGGGCGATCACCGCGAGCTGAACTCCGGTCTGCGCGGCCTGGAGCCATAAAAGAAGAGCCGGCGCCTTGGCGCCGGCTCTTTTAATGCCCGAGGTTTCACTCGAGACAACTGGCACCTTGTCGATCTAGCGGGGGTGCGGGGAGGATGCCAGCTGTCAGATCTAGAAATGCCTGGCTGGACTGGCAGTTCCGTCCGGTTGCAAAAAAATTGCGGTGCGGGCGAAGCGGCCGGGTTCAGGCATGGCCGCCGCCGGTCAGCAGCCCCGCTGCCATGCTCAGATCCTGCACGAACAGATGATACTGCTCGGCCTTGCTGGCAGCGTCCGGCAGGCGCAGTAGGAAGGACGGGTGGACCGTGATCAGGAGCGCCGTGCCATCCGGCGTCGCCAGCTGGCGGCCGCGGCTCTTGCTGATGCTGGTCGTCGTCTGCAGCAGGCTGTAGGCGGCGGTGGCGCCCATGGCGACGATCAGCTTTGGCCGGACCAAGGCGCGCTCCTGCTCCAGCCACCAGCGGCATTGCTGGATCTCGCCGTTGTTCGGCCGCTTGTGCAGCCGGCGCTTGCCGCGCGGCTCGAACTTGAAATGCTTGACCGCGTTGGTGACATAGACCTGGTCGCGGGCGATGCCGGCCTCGGCCAAAGCCTGGTCGAGCAGCTGGCCGGCCGGGCCGATGAACGGCCGGCCCTGGCGGTCCTCCTGATCGCCCGGCTGCTCGCCGACCAGCATCAAGGGGGCATCCGCCGGTCCTTCGCCGAACACGGTCTGGCTGGCATGCTGATAGAGCGGGCAGCGGGTGCAGTCCTGGGCCAGGCGGGCGAGCTGCTCGAGCGTGGCGGGCGGGGCCGGCGGCGGCTGGGGCATGGGCTCCTCGATCATCGCGTCCCTGCGCTGGCCGGCATCTCGGATCAGCGGCCCGATCAGCTGGGCTTCCGGCAGGTTGCGCCAGTATTTCTTGGGCATCTCGCTGGTCATCGCCTTGACCTTGAGGCGCGCCGGGTTGAACACGCTGGCGAAATAGGTCCGCCAGATCTCCTCCAGCTGATCCTCGAGCGGCGCGTCGCTGCGGCTGGCGCCCGGCCCGAAGCGCAGGCTGACGCCATCCCAGTGGACGCTGCGCTCAGGCGTCAGGATCGACCAGCGCATGCCGGCGAAGCGCCGGGCAAAGAAGGGCGCCACCACGTCGACGATGTGCTGCTCCGGCTCGAACCAGGCGACGTAATGCTCGGGCTCGGCGGTCATGATCCGGCGGAAGCGCACGAAGGCTTTCATCTTGTGCAGGTCGCGCTTGACCGCCTGGGCCAGGATCTGGATCTGGCGGACATCCGGGTCGGCGACGTCGTGCATCAGCTTCGGCTGCTTTTGCAGCCGCCAGAGCAGCCGGTAGAGCAAAGCGTAGCGCTCGGGGTCGCGATGACAGGCGGCCTCCTCGGCCAAGCCCATGAAGGCGCGCGGCACCAGGATGTCGCGCCGGCTCTGGAAGGTGCTGGCCAGCTCCGGCGGCTTGGCGAACAGGTCCGCGGTCTCGCCCTCGATCTGCCAGTGGATCTCGTCGGGTGGCACCCAGGCCAGCAGCAGCTGCCGGGCGGCGGCGCGCCAGCCCTCGAAATCCGCCGGCCGGCCGAGGGTGATCGCGATCACGTCGGCAGCAGCTCCAGCTGGCGCGCCGGCTGGCGCAGCCGCTCGCCCAGATCGAGCTGGTCGGTCAGGCGGCCGGGCTGCCAGTCCACCGCGGTCAGAAACGGCATCGCCTTCGCGATCGAGCGGGACAGCCGGTGCAGGTCGGCCAGGCGCAGCTGGCGCCAGCGGCGTGCGGCCAGGATCCGCTTGACCACCCGCACGCCCAGGCCCGGCACCCGGAGCAGCGCCTCCTTCGCCGCCCGGTTGACGTCGACCGGAAACCAGGCCCGGTGCTTCAAGGCCCAGGCGAGCTTGGGATCGATCGCCAGATCGAGCATGCCGTCCGTGCCGCCGGCCAGGATCTCGGCGCGCTCGAAGCCATAGAAGCGCAACAGCCAGTCAGCCTGGTAGAGCCGATGCTCGCGCAGCAGGGGCGGGGCGCTCGGCGGCAGCCGGGTGCTGCTGTCGGGGATCGGGCTGAAGGCGGAATAGTAGACCCGGCGCAGGCGGTAGCGCCGATAGAGCTGGTCGCTCCGCGCCAGGATCTCGGCATCCTTGGCCGGATCGGCGCCGACGATCATCTGGGTGCTCTGGCCGGCCGGCGCGAACGCCGGTGGCCGATGCTGGCCGACCCGCTCGCCTTGCCGCGCCGTGATCGCAGCGCTGATGCCGGCCATGCTCCGATCGATGGTCGCGCTGTCCTTCTCCGGCGCCAGCCGGCGCAGGCTCGCGACCAGCGGCAGCTCGACATTGATCGAGAGGCGGTCGGCGAAGCGGCCGGCGGCCTCGATCAGCTCCGGCGCCGCATCGGGGATGGTCTTGAGGTGGATGTAGCCGCGAAAGTCGTGGCGCTCGCGCAGGCGCCGCGCCACCAGCACCAGCTGCTCCATGGTGTAGTCCGGCGAGCGGATGATCCCGGACGACAAGAACAGCCCTTCGATGTAGTTGCGCTTGTAGAAATCGAGGGTGAGGTCGATCACCTCCGGCACGGTGAACCGCGCCCGCGCGACATTGCTGGAGCGGCGGTTGATGCAGTACAGGCAGTCATACATGCAGTAATTGGTCAAAAGGATCTTGAGCAGCGAGATGCAGCGGCCGTCCGGAGCATAGGCGTGGCAGATGCCGGAGCCTTCGGTCGAGCCAATCCCTTTGCTGCCGAGCGAATGGCGCTTGGTCGTGCCGCTGGAGGCGCAGGACGCGTCATATTTGGCGGCGTCCGCGAGCAAAGCGAGCTTGGCGGTCAGATCAAGACGGGGCATGGCCTACTCAACAAGCTGGATGTTCTTGTTATGTTCTTTTGGCTCGGTTGTCCACCCTCTCGTTGCGCCGCGCGACCTAAAGGAGGTCGGGGTGCGGGCTGCCGCGATGGGGCCCGAGCCGCCAGCGGTCATGCTCGACCGCGAACACGTGGCAATAGAGGTTGGCGATCCACTGCTTGCCTTCCTGGGTCAGGCGCAGATAGCTGAGCGCATCGCCGATATAGGGCTCGACCACCTGCCAGAAGAACTTGGGATAGCAGTCTTCGAGATCGGCCGCGGTCTGGTAGTTCAGCCGGTCGTTGGTGCCGGTTTCCTTGAACTCGTGGAACAAGGCGTTCTGCTTGCGCAAGTAGTTGGGGTCGGCCAGCTGGCCGATCAGATCGGCGGCGCGCAGGAGGCCCGGCTCGTCGCCGGTGCCGCGATGATCGGCATCCTCGGGAATCGGAAAGCGGGTCAGCTCGATGGCGCTGGCCAGGCGCTCGATGTCGAGCCCGTTCAGCGCCGCCGCCCGCTCGCGCACGAACTGCTTGCCGCGATCGACATGGTAGGGCGTGAGGAACGCATCCGAGGCGCCGCGTGGCGGGGTCACCCGGTCGCCGGCGCCGTTGATCACATAGGACTCGCCGTTGTCGCCGCGCAGCACGCCACGGACATAGCCGATGTCGTGCAGCAGCAGCGCGACCGTGAAATGCAGCCAGTCCTCGGCCGTGACCCGCTCGGTCAGATCGCGGCCGCGCAGGATCTCGGTGCCGACCAGCGTGACCATCACGGTGTGATCGACATTGTGGTAGAGCGCGTCGCTATGCGCGATGCGCTCGATCGCCAGGCGCACCGCAGCGTCGATGGTGGGCGTCAGATCCGGCTGACCGCGGCCGAACACCCGGCGGTACTGGCGGCACAAGTAGTCGCTCAGGACATCGACCACGAGAGTCGTGGTATTGAGCAACGGCAATCCCTCCTGACGATCAATCGCACGGCCGAAAATACGGCAGCTCGCCTAGCCGCTAACAATCGCGTCAGCGGTCGGTTCCGGCGCCAGGCGG
>CADEGR010000001.1:6898-14880 GCA_902826935.1 uncultured Alphaproteobacteria bacterium
ACAGATAGGTCTTGGCGGTGCAGGCGGTCTTCAGCCGCTCGGCCTGGCGGCGGATCACGGCCCGCTCGGCTGGCTCCTTGCGGTCCAGGTTCTGCAGCTGGAAGCCCATGCGCCGGTTGCGGCGCAGGCGGGTGCCATGGCGATCGAGGAAGTCCCAATAGAGGGTCGTGAACGGGCAGGCGCGCTCGCCGGTCGCCTGCTTCGGATCGAAGCGGCAGCCCCGGCAGTAGTCGCTCATCTTGCTGATGTAGTTGCCGGATGCCGTATAGGGCTTGCTGCCGACAATGCCGCCATCGCCATACTGGCTCATGCCCAGGACGTTGGGCAGCGACACCCAGTCGATCGCGTCGGCATACATCGAGAGGTGCCAGCGATGGACCTCATAGGGATGCACGCCCAGGAGCAACGCGAACAGGCCCAGCACCATCAGCCGCTGGATATGGTGGGCATAGGCATGCTCGATCAGCTGGCCGACCGACTGGCGCAGGCAGTTCATCTCGGTCTCGCCGGTCCACATGAAGGCCGGCATCGGCAGGCTCGCCTGCAGCACGTTCAGCTCGGCATAGGCGGGCATGCGCAGCCAGTAGATGCCGCGGACATATTCGCGCCAGCCCAGGATCTGGCGGACGAAGCCCTCGACCGAGTTGAGCGGCGCCGCCCGTTCCTGGTAGGCCTCGATGGCGGCCGCGATCGCAGCGCGCGGATCGAGCAGGTGCAGGTTGAGCACCGCCGACAGCCGGCTGTGCTGCAGGAACGGCTGGCCAGTCGCCATGGCGTCCTGATGGCGGCCGAAGCCGGCCAACCGGTGGGCGACGAAGTCGGCGAGCGCCGCCTGGGCTTGGCTGCTGGTCACCGGATAGTCGAAGCCGGCGAGCCGGCCCGGACTGTCGGCGAAGCGGCGCTCGACCATGGCGATCACGTCGCGCGTGGTCGCATCCGGGGCGAAGCTGCGCGGCGGCTTGATCCGGCCCGGCCCGGCCGCGCCGAAGCTCGCGCGGTTGTCGGGATCGAAGTTCCACTGGCCGCCTTCCGGCGCGCCATCCGCCATGAGCACCTCATGGCGCTGGCGCATGCGGCGATAGAAATGCTCCAGCACCAGCTCGCGCCGCTCGCTGGCAAATGCCGCGAACTCGTCCGGGCTGCTGAGGAAATGGGGATCGTCGCGAATCTCGAGCGGGCAGCCCAGCCGCTTGGCGGTCTGGCGGAGCGCTTGCTCGACCCGATAATCGCCTGGCTTGGTGACGACCAGAGTCCGCGGCTGCAGCGCGCCCGCGACGCGCTCGACCTCGCTGTCGAAGCTGCCGCGATTGGCGGGATCCTCGAGCTCGACATAGTGGACGGTGCATCCCCGCGCGCGCAGGGCGTCGCGACAATGGCGCATGGCGGCAAAGAAGAGAACGAGCCGGAGCTTGTGCTGCGGCACGTAGCTGGCCTCCTGGGCGACCTCCATCATCAGGACCGCGTCCTGGGCCGGCGCGAAATCGGGAACCGTCGGCAGCGCCGGATCGAGCTGGTCGCCCAGCAGGATCACGAGCCGCCCGCAGCCCGGTGGCGCCGCCTCAGCCAAGCCCTGCCAGCTCCCTGGTCACGAGGCGCGCCGCTTCAGCTCGCCGGCGAGCCGCTGGCGCAGCAAGGCCAGCACGGCCGCTTCCTCCGGGCGCAGGCCGGCCAGCTCCTCGGCCAGCTCCTGGTCGACCTCGGCCTGCAAGTTCTCGAGCAGGCTGCCATCCAGATAGGCGCTCAGCACCTGGGGGTGGACATAGCTGCGCCGGCAGACCGCCACGGTGTTGCCCAGGCGCTGGGCGACCTGGCGGATCGCCTGGGTGATGTTGCGCTTGGCGGCCGCCTGGCTGTCGACCTTCTCGAATTCCTGCAGCATCCAGGCGGCCAGCACCGTGCCGGCGAAGGTGCGAAAGTCCTTGGCGGTGAAGGCATCGCCCGTGACCTCGCGCAGATACTCGTTGACGTCCTCGGAGGCGACCGTCTGGCGGACGTTGTCCTCGTCCAGATACTGAAAGACATCCTGGCCCGGCAGGTCCTGGAGCTGGCGGACCACCCGCGCCACCCGCCGGTCATTGAGCGCCAGATCGACCTCCTTGCCGCTCTTGCCGCGGAACTTGAAGCGCAGGGCGTTGCCGGCCAGCTCGACATGGCGGTTGCGCAAGGTGGTCAGGCCGAAGCTTTTGTTGCTGCGGGCATATTCGCGGTTGCCGACCCGGATCAAGGTGGTTTCCAGCAGACGCACGACGGTCGCGACCACGCGGGTCTTGCCGAGGCCCGGCCGGCGCATGTCGCGGTCGACCGCCGTCCGGACGGTCGGCAAGGCGCGGCCGAAGGCCAGCATGCGATCGAACTTGGCCTCGTCCCGCTGCCGGGTCCAGTCGGGGTGGTAGATATACTGCTTGCGGCCCTTCTCGTCGCGGCCGGTCGCCTGAATGTGCCCGTTCGGCCAGGGCGAGATCCAGACCTCCTGCCAGGCGGGCGGGATCACCAGGGCCGTGATCCGCTGCTTCTGGCGCGGCGCCACCGGCCGATCGTCGGGTCCGCGAAACGCAAAGCCGCGGCCGCGCCGCTGGCGCCGGATGCCCGGCAGGCTGTCCGACACATAGCGCAGTCCGATCGCGACCAGATCATGCTGCAGTTCCGTTGCCATCGCCCCCGATCCTATAGCCGCCCCAATGCGTGGCAGGAACCCGGCATGGCGAGCGCCGGTTCCGCGCCGCCCCTGCCTGGGTCGCCAGCGGAACCGCGCGCTGGCCGCCTTGTTAGGCCAGGGAGGATGACAGTCACCGGAGAGCCCGATGCCGCAACCGCAAGGTCCACAACGCTCCAGGACCGAGGCCCGCCAAGGCGAGACCCACCGTGGCGTGCGCTACGTCCTGGTGATCTCGACCGCGCTCGCCATCATGGCCCTGGCCCTGGTCGGCGTCTGGATCATTCCTTAGCCAACCCAAGCAGCGGAGGGCCCGCGATGTGGCGGGAAAAGCAGAGCAGGATGGCGCTGGCGGAATGGCTGATCGCGACCGCCCATGCCCGCAATCCGCAGCGCCAGGCGGCGCCGACCCGACCGGATCGGGCTGGCCAGGCCGAACGCCAGATCCAGCTGCTGCGTCGCTTCTTGATGGCCACCGGTGCCGGCCGGCGCGCTTTGCCGCAGGATGGCAGGCTGTGCTAGCATCCGCCCGTTTTGGTGGCATTGGGAGCAGATGAGGATGCGATGGCAGCCGGGCGCCTGGGCGCTCTCCATGATGATGCTGATGGCCTCGCCGATGCTGGCGGAGGCCCAGGATTCCAGCGAGGTTCGCCAGAAGGTCGAAGATGCGCTGGCCGCGATCCGTGATTACAGCATCGAGCAGAAGGACGCGGCGGTCGCCCAGGGCAAGGAGCTGCTGCGCCAGCTCGACCAGGAGGTCGGCCAGGCGGAAAACCAGACCAACGAGGCCGAAGGCGAGGCCAAGACCCAGTGGCAGACGACCCTCGATCAGCTGCGCGAGCTGCGCGCCCAGGCTGGCGAGCAGCTGACCGAGCTGGGCGACAGCTCGGCGGAGATGTGGGACCGGGTCAAGGCCGGCTTCGCCGATGCCGCGGCGGCGCTCAATCAGAAGCTCAAGGATCTGACCGACGAGCCCAGCTGATCGGCGCCCAGTGGCGAGGCTGACGTAGCGCACCGGCTGCTGCTATGCTCCGTCGCGCGTGGCGACGGAGGTAAGGCAAGTGGCGAGCGCGGACCACATTCTGGCGATCGACCAGGGCACGACCAGTAGCCGGGCGATCCTGTTCGACCGCGCCGGGCGGCCGATCGCGACCGCGCAGCGCGAGCTGCCGCAGCACTACCCGCAGCCCGGCTGGGTCGAGCACGATCCGGAGGCGATCTGGCGGGACACGCTGGCCACCTGCCGCGATGTGCTGGCCAAGGCCGGCCTGCCGGTCGAGCGGGTGGCGGCGCTGGGCCTGACCAACCAGCGCGAGACGGTGGTCTTGTGGGAGCGGGCGAGCGGCCGGCCGGTCCATCCCGCGATCGTCTGGCAGGACCGGCGGACCGCCGAGCAGTGTCGCGGCCTGATCGAGGCGGGCCACCAGGCGCTGGTCCAGGCGCGCACCGGCCTGCTGATCGATCCCTATTTCTCGGCGACCAAGCTCGCCTGGCTGCTCGACCAAGTGCCGGGCGCGCGGACAGCGGCAGAGCGCGGCGAGCTGGCCTTCGGCACGATCGACAGCTTCCTGCTCTGGCGCCTGACCGGCGGCCGGGTCCATGCGACCGACGCCACCAACGCGGCGCGGACCCTCCTGTTCGACATCCATCGCCAGGTCTGGGACGAGGAGCTGCTGGCGCTGTTCGGCATCCCGGCCGAGCTGCTGCCGCAGGTCCGAGATTGCAGCGGCAGCTTCGGCGCCACCGAGCCGGCGCTGCTCGGGCGGGCTTTGCCGATTGCCGGCATCGCCGGCGATCAGCAGGCGGCGACGATCGGCCAGGCCTGCTTCGCGCCGGGCATGTTGAAGAGCACCTACGGCACCGGCTGCTTTGCCCTGCTCAACACCGGCGCCGAGGCGATCACCTCCCGGCACCGGCTCCTGACCACGATCGCCTATCGCCTGGACGGTCAGGTGACCTATGCCCTGGAGGGCTCGATCTTCGTCGCCGGGGCGGCGGTGCAATGGCTGCGCGACGGCTTGAAGCTGGTTGCCGCGGCTGGCGAGACCGAGGCGCTGGCGGCCGGCCTTGCCGACAATGGCGGGGTCTATCTGGTGCCGGCCTTCGTCGGCCTCGGTGCCCCCCATTGGGACCCCGAGGCGCGCGGCGCCCTGTTCGGCCTGACCCGCGCCGCCGGCATCGCCGAGCTGGCGCGCGCCGCCTTGGAGGCGGTCGGCTACCAGACCGAGGATCTGATGACCGCGATGGCGGGTGACCGCGGCGGCGCCGCGCGTGCCGAGGCGGTCAGGGTCGATGGCGGCATGGTCGCGAACGACTGGCTGTGCCAGTTCCTGGCCGACATTCTGGACCTGCCGGTCGAGCGGCCGGTGGTGACCGAGACGACCGCCTTGGGGGCGGCCTATCTGGCCGGCCTGGCGGCCGGGGTCTATCCCTCGCTCGCCGCGATTTCAGACAGCTGGGCCTGCGAGCGGCGCTTCGAGCCGCGCATGGAAGCCGGCGAGCGCGCCCGCCTGCTGGCCGGCTGGCAGGATGCGGTGCGGCGGGTGCGGAGCGCGCCGTGACCGGGCAGCCAGACGCCGCGCGCCGCCGCGTGGTGGTCGCGATCACCGGCGCCAGCGGCGCGATCTTCGGCCTGCGCCTGCTCGAGCTGCTGAAGACCGTGCCCGGCATCGAGCGCCATGCCGTGATCAGCAAGGCCGGCGGCCTGACCCTGCAGGCGGAATGCAGCCTGCCGCCCAGCCATCTGGACCGCCTGGCCGACCAGGTCCATGCCAATGGCAATCTCGGCGCGCCGATCGCGTCCGGCTCGTTTCGCTGCCACGGCATGCTGGTCGCACCCTGCTCGATCAAGACCGCGGCCAGCATCGCGACCGGGGTGACCTCGGACCTGATCAGCCGGGCCGCCGACGTCATGCTGAAGGAGCGCTGTCCCCTGGTCCTGGCGGTGCGCGAGACGCCGCTTCATCTGGGCCACCTCGAGACGCTGGCCCAGCTGGCGAGGCTGGGCGCCATCATCTTCCCGCCGGTGCCGGGCTTCTACCACCGGCCGGAGAGCTTGGCCGAGCTGGTCGATCAGAGCTGCATGCGCATGCTCGACCAGCTCGGCATCCATCTTGACGCGGCGCCGCGCTGGGGCGAGGCGGGCGGCGTGCCGGCAATCGGCGGCACCGGCGGCCGCCAGGCGTGACCTGCCAGGTCTGAGCCGCACTGGGCGGAGGCCAGGCGTGGGCCTGCTTGCCTAAGCGGGCGGGCTTGGCTATTGCTCCGGCCGGGCGCCGGGACGCGCCTTTGCTGACCTTTGACCGGGACATGGCCGCTGCAGCTTGCCAGCTCCGTCGAGCGCGGCCTGTTCCCAAGCGTCTGGCAGCGCCGGGGCACCGCGTTCTGCCTGCTCCTGCTGATCGCCGCCGAGCTGGTCTTTCTGGCGAGCGGCGCCTGGCCGCCGCGGCTGGTGGCCTGGCTGGCGCTGCTCGCCGCGAGCGTGCTGGCGGGCACGCGGCTGGGCGTGCGCGAGCGGGCGCTGGTCGGCATCTGCCTGGCGCTGGCCGCCTTGCTGCAAGCCGCCGGTGATGCCGCCGATCTCGCCAAGGCGCTCGATCAGGCGAGCTTCCTGGCGGCCTTCATCCAGACCATGGGCCTGCTGCGCGAAGCGGCCGCGCATTCGCCGGCGGTGCAGCGCTGCGGCCTCTATCTGACCCGCCAGCCGCCGCCCCGGCGCTACCTCGCGATCCATGCCGGCGGCCATCTGTTCGGCGTGCTCTTGAACTTCGGCGCGATCAGCCTGCTGGCACCCTTGATCCAGCGCGGCGTCCAGGCCGACGGTGCTCCGGCCGACATCGCCGAGATCCGCGAGCGGCGCCAGCTCTCGGCGCTCATCCGCGGCTTTGCCTGGATCGTGGTCTGGGCGCCGACCAGCGTCACCCAGGCGCTGCTGGCGACCCTCGTGCCGGGCGTCGCGGCCGGCCGCCTGGCAGCGCTGGGCGTCATGCTGGCGCTCTTGATGATGGGCCTGGGCTGGCTCGAGGACCATGTGCGCTGGCGGCGCACCGGCCAGCGTCTGCGGGCGAGCGGCCGGGTGGTCCTGACACCCGATCGCTTGCCGCGTGGCGCGTTCGCTCAGGTCGCCGGCATCTGCCTGATGCTGCTCCTGATCACGCTGGCCGCCAAATGGCTGGCCAAGGTGCAGATCGTGCACGCGCTGATGATCACCGCCCCGATCGCGCTGGTCGTCTGGGTCGGGTTGCAGCAGCTCGAGCGTGGTGCTCGCGGCCTGCTCCGCGGCGTCGGGGCGCGCTTGTGGCAGGTCGCGGATGGGCCGATCCCGCTTGGCGTGCGCGAGGCGATCACGCTGGGTGCCTCGGGCTTCATCGGCGTGGCGGCAGCGCGCCTGGCGCCGGTCGAGCAGATCGCCCATGGCCTGGAGGCAGCCGGGATCGGGCCGGCCTGGCTGCTGGCCGCGGTGCCGGCCCTGATCGTGCTGGCCGGCCAGATCGCCTTGAGCCCGGTCACCATGGTGGTGTTCCTGGCCGCGGTCCTGCACCAGCTGCCGCACCCGCCGGCCGATCCGACCCTGCTCGCCCTGGCGCTCGCCAGCGGCTGGGCGCTCAGCATGACGGCGGCGCCCAATGTCACCGGCGCCTTGATGCTGGCCCGGGTCACCGGCAAGCCGCCGGTCCTGCTCACCTGGTATTGGAACGGCGTGTTCTCGCTCCTGGCCTATGGCCTGCTGGTCGGGTTGTTTCAGCTCCTGACCTGGCTCGGCTGAGCGAAGGGGCTTTCCCCGGATCGGCAAAGGATCGATCATGCGGGACCGGCGGCCGAGCGAGCCGGAGGCCAAGCAGAACCGGGACAGGGGGGATCTGGCGATGAACGGAGCGGCGGCGATCGCGGGCTTGATCGATGGCCTGGCGGCGGGAGCGGTGCGGGTCGTGGACCTGGCGGGGCCGCTCGGGCCGGCGACGCCGATCCTGAAGCTGCCGCCGGAGATTGGCCGCAACACCCCCCAGATCGAGGTCCACCGGATCTCCGCCTACGACGAGAACGGACCCTATTGGGCCTGGAACTGGCTGAAGCTGGGCGAGCATTCCGGCACCCATTTCGATGCGCCGGTGCACTGGATCACCGGGCGCGAGCATGCCGAGGCGACCACCGACACGATCCCGCCCCGCAATTTCATCGCCCCGGCCTGCGTGATCGACTGCAGCGCCGAGGCGGCCGCCGATCCCGACTTCCTCCTGACCGCGGCGGCCGTGCGCGCCTGGGAGGGCCGGCATGGCCCGATCCCGAGCGGCGCCTGGGTCCTGATGCGGACCGACTGGCACCGGCGCAA
>CADEGR010000001.1:14980-21627 GCA_902826935.1 uncultured Alphaproteobacteria bacterium
CGGGCAGGGGCAGGGCCATGCAGACCCAGGTCGGCATCATCGGCGCGGGTCCGGCCGGCCTCCTGCTGGCCCAGCTGCTGGATCGCCACGGGATCGCCTCGGTCGTGCTCGAGCGGCGCAGCCGGGCCTATGTCCAAGGGCGGATCCGGGCGGGGGTGCTGGAGCAGGGCCTGGTCGATCTGCTGCACCAGGCCGGGGTCGGCGAGCGGCTGGCGCGCGAGGGCCAGATCCACGAGGGCATCAACCTCGCGCTCGGCGGTCGGCTGCACCGGATCGATCTGACCGCCTTGACCGGCGGGCGACATGTCACCGTCTACGGCCAGACCGAGGTGACCCGCGACCTGTTCGCCGCGCGCGATGCCGCCGGCGGCGTGATTCTGGAGGAGGTCGAGGCGGTCCGGCCGCGCGACATCGAGACCGATCGGCCGCATCTGGTGTTCCGAAAGGCGGGCGCCGAGGAGCGCCTGGATTGCGACTTCATCGTCGGCTGCGACGGCTTCCATGGCGTCAGCCGGAGCTGCGTCCCGCCCTCCGTCCAGACCATCGTCGAGAAGATCTACCCGTTCGGCTGGCTGGGCGTGCTCGCGCGGACTCCGCCGGTGGCGCCCGAGCTGATCTATGCCAGCCACGGGCAGGGCTTTGCCTTGTGCTCGATGCGCTCGCCGGTCCTCAGCCGCTATTACGTCCAATGCTCGCTCGAGGATTGCGTGGCGGACTGGCCGGACGAGCGCTTCTGGCCGGAGCTCAAGAACCGGCTGCCGGCCGAGGTCGCGGCCAGCCTGGTGAGCGGCCCCGCGATCGAGAAGAGCATCGCGCCCTTGCGCAGCTTCGTCGCCGAGCCGCTCAGCCACGGCCGGCTGTTCCTGGCGGGCGATGCCGGCCATATCGTGCCGCCAACCGGGGCCAAGGGCCTCAATCTGGCCGGCTCCGACATCCACTATTTGTCGCGGGCGCTGATCCGCTTCTACCGGACCAGCGAGGAGGCCGAGCTCCAGGGCTACTCCGCGCGGGCCCTGGCGCGGGTCTGGCAGGCCGAGCGATTCTCCTGGTGGCTGACCCGGCTCATGCATCGCCTGCCCGAGGAGGGCGACTTCTTCGCCCGCATGCAGCAGGCGGAGCTGGCCTATCTGGTCCAGTCCAAGGCGGCGATGACGCTCCTGGCCGAGAACTATGTAGGCCTGCCTTACGATTAGGGCGCAGCTACCTGGCCCCAGTCGCCCAGGGTGTGTGCCGTCTGGCGCGCCAGGGTCAGGTCCTGATCCGGCGGCGGAGCCGGCGCTCTTCCGGCAGCCGGGGCCAGGGCGGCGAGGCCGGCCTGGCTGTCGGGATCGGCGAGCGCGCGCGCCAGGCCGTCCGGTTCCGCCCAGGCCAGCCGGCCGTCGATGAAGCAGGCATAGATTTGACCGGTTGCCTGGTCCGCCAGGGTCACCTCGCGGATCCGCTGGACGCATTGCTTGAGGAAGGTGGTGTTGGCAGCGGGCGCCAGGCTGGCGGCGTCGGGATAGACCTGGTCGGGACCGCCCGCGGCGATGTTGATCTTGCGGAAGCGGTCGATGTCGAGCATGCCCTTGAGGTCCAGGATATGCATCCGGTCGTTCCAGCCAAAGGCGATGGTGCGCGGCCGCTCCTTGAATGGCACGCTGTTGTCCAGAAACTCGTAGTGGACCCGCTTGTCGGAGCGCAGCGCCCAGGTGAAGAACAGCCGCGGCATGCCGGTATAGGCCTCGACATTATGGGCCAAGAGATCGTCGACCGCCTTGTAGCGGCCGAACTGCAGGCCGCGCTTCCAGGCGCGCTCGACCGTGGCTTCCGGCGGCGTCACCATGAAGAACATGTAGACCACCGCGCCGAAGCGGGTCAGCAAGCGGCTTCCTTCCTCGCCGCCCGGCGTCTCGGCGAAGCTGTCGAAGCGGAACCGGTCGATCACCAGATGCGACATGCCGACCGTCTCGGCCTTTAGCGCCATGGCGCGGTCGAGCTTCTGGTCGACGATCTGCAGCTCGTGGCCGGTCAGGCTGCCGGCATAGCGGCCGGCCGGGCCGAGGCTGTCATAGTCGAGCAGATATTTGCGCCAGATATCCGGGCTGATCAGGGCGAAGTCGGCCCAGGGGATGCCCAGCTGGGCCGCCAGATGGCGCTGATAGCGGCGCATGGTGCTCTTGCCGGCGGCCGAGGCACCTTTGACGTTCATGACCACCGGGGCGGTCTGCAGCGGCAGGCTGCGATAGCCGAGTGCTGGCAGGGCCGCTTGCAGCAGCGGTGCCAGATGCTGGCCGATCAGGGCGCTGCCTTGCTCGTTGCCGACCAGATCGGCGACGATCCCGGCGAGCAGCTCCGGCCGGCCGCGCAAGCGGCCATGCTTGACCGCGATCGCGGTGCCGATCCGGGCGAGCGCCCCGAAGGTGGCGGCGATGAGCGGGTCGGTCGCCTGCGCGGCCCGCTCGCGCCATTGGGCCAGGGCCCGCTGCTCGCGGACCTCGACGGGCTCAGGCGGCGGCGCTGCCGGCCGCGGCCGAGCCAGGCCCAGGCGCTGCAGCAGGCCGCCGGCAGGCGCCGGTGCCGGCGGGGCGGGCCGGGCGGTCAGGCAGGCGGCCAGCTCCTGCTCGGCCAGGGCAAGCGCTCTGGCGCGCAGCTCCGCATGCGCCGCCGCCAGCGCCGGCAGCTCCGGCTCGACCACCTGGCGGCGGAGCTGCTCGGTGATCTGTCGGAAATTGATGCCGAGATCGGCATATTCCTCGCCATCCGGCACCGAGACGTCGCTGGTGACCTGGATCAGGAGCTCGTGGATCGCCAGGCGCTCCGGCCGAAAAGCGACCAGCTCGGAGGGCTCGAGGCCGGTGATGGCGCTGCGCTCCTGCGCCTCGGCGAAGCTGGTGAGCACGTGCTCCGGCCGGAACACGGTGGCCAGCGGCAGGAAAGCGGTCGGGATCTGGGAGCGGACGCCGGGCTGCCACGGGCCGAGAGCGGCGTCGGCCGCGGCCGGCGCCGCGGCGGGTGCCGGCGCCAGCTCGGCCGGTCCGCTCATCCTGCAGCTGCTCCCCCGCTAGGTCCCGTTGGTTGCCTCGATGACCTGATGCGTGCCGTCCCAGATCATGTCGCAAGCCACGTAGGTGATGATCGCCAGGCCGACATAGGCCAGCCAGTGATGCTGGTTCAGGAGCCGCGCGATATAGGTCGAGGCCAGCATCATCAAGGCGATCGAGACGGCCAGGCCGACCACCAGAACCCAAAAATGATCGCGCGCGGCGCCGGCCACCGCGAGCACGTTGTCCAGGGACATCGAGACGTCGGCGAGCACGATCTGGAACATGGCGCCGCGCAAGGTCTTGCCTTGCGGCTGGCCATCGGCCGCCAGCTCGACCTCGGCGTGGTTAGCGCCGCTGCGAAGCTCGCGCCACATCTTCCAGGCGACCCAGAGCAGGAGCAGGCCGCCCGCCAGCGTCAGGCCGATGATGGTCAGGAGCTGCAGGGCCACGGCCGCAAAGGCGATGCGCAGGACGGTGGCCGCGGCGACACCCATTAGAATGGCCCGGCGCTGCAAATCCGGCGGCAGGCCAGCCGCCGCCATGCCGATCACGATGGCGTTGTCGCCGGACAGCACGATGTCGATCATGAGCACCGTGCCCAGCGCAATCAGTTCGGACGATTCCATGGTTCTCCCATAGGGTGGCCGATCGCGTCGGCTGCTCAAACCAGGCGGATGCTCGCACGCCAAGCCGCCCTGCTGCTACATCTCGCCGATCAGGCCGACCCTGGCAATCCACTGACCGCTGTTCGCCGGCGCCACGCGCGCCTTAGCTGGTGTGGTTGATCGCATCGACCACCTGGAAGCTGCCCTCCCAGATCATCTCGCCCGCGACATAGGCGATGATCGCCAGGCCGACATAGGCCAGCCAATGGTAATGGGTCAGCAGGCGAGCGATCAGGCTGGAGGCGACCATCATGAGCGCGATCGACAGGCCGAGGCCGATCACCAGGATCGGAAAATGATCCCGGGCGGCGCCGGCGACCGCCAGCACGTTGTCGAGCGACATCGAGACGTCGGCGATCACGATCTGGGACAGGGCCTCGGTGATGGATTTCTCCTGCACTTCGGTCGCCAGGCCCTCGACCGCGGCATCTTCGAACGCCACCTCGGCGGGCTGGATCTCGCGCCACATCTTCCAGCAGACCCAGAGCAGCAAAAGGCCGCCGGCCAGGGTCAGGCCGACGATCGTCAGCATCCGGACCGCGACCACGGAAAAGCCCACGCGCATCACCGTCGCCGCGATCACGCCCAGCATGATGGCGCGGCCTTGCACCGCCTTGGGCAGCCCGGCCGCGGCCATCGCGATCACGATCGCATTGTCGCCCGACAGCACGACGTTGATCAGCATCACCTCGCCGAGCGTCCCCAGCTGCGTATAGTCCATGGCCGCGGTTCTCCAGAATGTTCCTGCCGCTTCGGCGCCCGGGTCCGCGCCGCAGGTCTTGTACCGGCGTGGTCGCGCCGGGTCGAGAGCGCGCCGCCGCTTGGGCCGGCGCTTGGTCCGATCGAACGCTCAGCCAGCCAGCAGGACCGGCAGCTCGGCGCGATCCAGCATGTGCTCGGTCACGCCGCCGAACACGATCTGGCGCATGCGGCTATGCGAATAGGCGCCGATCACCAGGAGGTCGGCTCCGAGCGCGCTTGCCTCGGTCAGCAGCATGTCGCGCACCCGCCGGCCCTCTTGCGGCAGATGACGGCTCTCGGCCGTGACGCCATGCCAGGCGAGCAGCTTGGCCAGCTCCTCGCCGCCGGGCTTGGGCGGGCCGGCATTGCTGATCGACATGACCACCACTCGCTGGGCCGCCGGCAGCAGCGGCATGGCGCTGGCGACCGCGCGGGCGGCCTGCGGGCTGCCGTTCCAGGCGATCAGGATCCGCTCGCCCAGGCTGGCGGGCGGCTTGGGCGGCACCTGGAGCACCGGCCGGCCGGTTTCCAGCAGGGCCGCCTGCATCGTGTCATGGGCGCCGCCACCGGGACCGCGCCTGGTCAGCACCGTCAGATCGAAGATCCGGCCACGCTCGGCGACCGCTTCGCCCTCGAAGGCGGTGATCTGCTCGAAGGAGGCGGAGGGCTGGTCGAGCGCGCCGGGCGTGTCGGTCAGGACGGCGCCGGCACGGCTGGCGCAAGCCTCGAACAGCTGGCGCAGGGCGGCTGCCTGGCGCGCGATCTCCTGGCCGGCGCTGGCGCGCAGCTCGGCCAGGTTGCTGCGCGCCGCCTTGGCCGACATCCGGGTCGCGACCAGGGCATGCACCGCCGGATGCTCGAGATTGGGCTGCACGTTCAAGGCGCGGACATGGCCGTTGCAGCGCTTGGCGATCAGGAACGCCGCCTCGATGGCGCTTTGGGCCTCGGCCGGCTGCTCCTCGAGCGGCACCAGGATCGTGCGAAAGCTCATCCTCATGCTCCTAGTGGCTGGGCCGGTCGTCGGGCGAAGGGGCTGGCGGCTCATAGGCGGGTGCGGTGGGGGCGGGACGGCCGGTCAAGGCCAAGAGCTGGGCGATCAGCGGCCAGAACAGCATCAGCAGCGCCAGCGCCACGATGCCGCCAACCAGCGGGTTCGCCCAGAAGATCGAGAGGCTGCCATTGGACAGCAGCATCGCCTGGCGGAACGAGCCTTCCGCCAGGCCGCCCAAGACCAGCGCCAGGACCAAGGGCGCCAAGGGGTAGCTCAGCTTCTTGAAGACATAGCCGATCACGCCGAACACCAGCATGGCGCCGACGTCGAAGAAGGAGTTGTTCACGGTATAGGCGCCGACCGCGCAGATGATGATGATCACCGGCGCGATCACGCTGAACGGGATCCGCAGGATCGAGGCGAACAGCGGCACGGTGGTCAGGACCACGATCAGGCCGACCAGGTTGGCGATGTACATGCTGGCGATCAGGCCCCAGACGAAGTCCTTCTGCTCGACGAACAAGAGCGGCCCCGGCTGCAGGCCCCAGATCAGGAGGCCGCCCAGGAGCACGGCCGCGGTCGGCGAGCCGGGAATGCCGAGGGTCAGCATCGGCAGCAGCGCGCTGGTGCCGGCGGCATGGGCGGCGGTCTCGGGCGCCACGACGCCCTCGATCTCGCCGGTGCCGAACTGGGCGCCGCGCTTGGAGAAGCGCTTGGCCAGGCCATAGCTCATGAACGAGGCGGGCGTGGCGCCGCCCGGGGTGATGCCCATCCAGCAGCCGACCAGGGCGCTGCGCAGCGAGGTCACCCAGAAGCGCGGCAGGAGCTTCCAGGTGCGCAGCACGACCTTGGGATCGATCCGCGCTTGGGTCCCCTTGAAGGCCAGGCCTTCCTCCATGGTCAGCAGGATCTCGCCGATGCCGAACAGGCCGATCACCGCGATCAGGAAGTCGAAGCCGTGCAGGAGCTCGGTGAAGCCGAAGGTCATGCGCAGCTGGCCGGTGACCTGGTCGAGGCCGACCGAGGCGAGCGCGAAGCCCAGCATCATCGCCGCGATGGTCTTGAAGGGCGATTCCTTGCCCATGCCGACGAAGCTGCAGAAGGTCAACAGCTGGACCGCGAAGAACTCCGCCGGTCCGAATTGCAGGGCGAAGCCGGCCACCACCGGCGACAGGAAGGTGATCACCACGACCGCGAACAGGGCGCCGATGAAGGACGCGGGGA
>CADEGR010000001.1:21637-46228 GCA_902826935.1 uncultured Alphaproteobacteria bacterium
CTGAGAAGGGCGAGGTGAAGGCGGCGGTCAGCGCCTCGCCGGCGCGGCCGCGCTGGGCCATGGGATGGCCGTCGAAGGTGGTCGCGACCGACCAGGGCTCGCCCGGGATGTTGAAGAGGACCGAGGTGATGGCGCCACCGAACAACGCGCCCCAATAGATGCAGGAGAGCATGATGATCGCCGAGGTCGGCGGCATCGAGAAGGTCAGCGGCAGGAGGATCGCCACGCCATTGGCGCCGCCCAGCCCCGGCAGCACGCCGATCAGCACGCCCAGGATCACGCCGATGAACATCAGCATCAGGTTGTACGGTTCGAGCGCGACCGCGAACCCATGCAGCAATGGCAAGATGCCTTCCACGAGCGATGCTCCCTGGTGCCGGTGGGATGGGCTGGGTCGGCTCAGTAGCCGAGCGCGGCCTCGAGCGGACCTTTCGGTAGCGAAATCAGGAACCAGATCTCGAAGGTGACGAACAGGACGAGCGGCACCAGGACCGCCACTGGCAGGATCCGAGGCCAGCGGTAGCGGCCGAGCCAGCCCATGAAGAACGCGATGAACAGGCCGCCGGCGACGTAGATGCCGATCCAGGGGATCGCCGCCACGAAGATCGCGGCCGGGATCAGCACCTGCAGCACCAGGCGCAGCTGGCCACGCTCGACGAAGCCATCATTATTGCCGGCCTTGCCGATCAGGCTGGTGACCAGCGTGATCAGGCTGGCGAGCGTCATCAAGAGGCCGATGTAAAATGGGAAATAGCCGGATTCCGGGCCATCGGGCGCCCAGCCAGCGCCCAGCTCGACGCTCTCGTACATCACGAGCGCACCGAGCGCCGCCAGCACGCCCGCGACGACCATATCCATCGTGCGGCTGCTGACCACCGGCTCCGTGCTGCCGTGCCCGGTCTCGCTTGCCATAGCTAGCCCCTCCCTGCTGGCGCCGCCAAGCGGCCGCTCCGGAGCCAGACGGCGGCTCCGGAGCGGCGGCGTGAGCTAGTTGGAGGCGAGGAAGCCCGCCTCTTCCATCAGACCGCGATGCAGCTCCTCGGTCTTGGTCAGCCAGGCCTTGAACTCGTCGCCGGTCATGAAGGTGGTGTTGAAGGCGCCCTTCTTCATGAACTCCTGCCATTCCGGCGTCTCGCGCACCTTCTGCATGAGGCCGATGTAGAAATCGACCTGCTCCTGCTCGACGCCGGGCGGCATGAAGATGCCGCGCAGCATCAGATACTCGAAGTCGATGCCGGACTCCTTGCAGGTCGGCACATCGGCCCAGGACTGGCTGTCGGTGATCTTGTCCGAGTAGCTCAGGCGCTGGCCATCGAACACGCACAAGGGCCGCAGATCGCCCGAGCGCCAGTGGGCGACCGCCTCGACCGGGTTGTTCACGCTCGAATTGACATGGCCGCCGACCAGCTGGACCGCGACGTCGCCGCCGCCCTTGAACGGCACATAGCCGAGCTCGGTGCCGGTCGCCTTCTGCAGGGCCGCGGTGATGATCTGGTCTTCCTGCTTGGAGCCGGTGCCGCCCATGTTGAACTTGGTGCCGCCGGCCTTGATCGCTTCGAGATAGTCCTGGGCGGTCTGATAGGGCTCGTCGGCATCGACCCACAGGATGAACTCGTCCAGCGCCAGCATGGCGACCGGCGTCAGGTCCTTCCAGTTGAACGGCACGCCGGTCGCGAGCGGGGTCGTGAACAGGTTCGAGAGGGTGATGATGATCTTGTGCGGATTGCCCTCATCGCCCTTGACGTCGAGGAAGCCTTCGGCGCCAGCACCACCGGACTTGTTGATCACCACGACCGGCTGGGCCATCAGCTCGTTCTTCTGGACGGCGCCTTGGATCATGCGGGCCATCTGGTCGGCGCCGCCGCCGGTGCCCGCCGGCACGATGAACTCGACCGGCTTCTCCGGCTCCCAGGCCGCGGCCTGGCCGACCGTCAAGGCGATGCCGGCGGCCAGCATCGTGCCCATCAGCAACATTCGTTTCGGCTGCATTCTTGCCTCTCCCTGATGTGTCGGACCGCTGGCAGCGACCGGCTGCCGACCGCAAGCGCTCCGGATCCCTAGCTCGGCCAAGGGGGCGTCGGTCGCTGCCGACGAGCCGGCCCCAGCGTCGTTGGCTACACTCCTCCAGCCGGCAGATGCCGGCCCTGGCCGGCGCTGCCCAAGATGTTGCAGAGCCGGCCGCGGTTCCCAGCCGCGCGGCGGATCATGGCTAGAACAGCCCCTGGACCAGGCCGTCCTGGTCGATATGGATACGATGGGCCGCGGGCGAGCGGGGCAGGCCGGGCATGGTCATGATCTCGCCGCAGATGACGACCACGAAGCCAGCGCCGCCCGAGAGGCGGACCTCGCGGATCGGCACGACATGGCCGGACGGCGCGCCCTTCAGGTTGGCATCGGTCGAGAAGCTGTACTGGGTCTTGGCCACGCAGATCGGCAGATGGCCGAAGCCGCGCGCCTGGTAGTCCTTGAGCTGATCGCGCACCTTCTGGTCGGCGATGATGTCGTCGGCGCCGTAGATCTCGCGCGCGATCGTCTGGACCTTGTCCCAGAGCGGCAGATCGTCCGGATAGAGCGGCCGGAAGCCCTGGCCGTCCGAGGGCGGCGCATCGGCGAGCGCGACCACCTGGCGGGCCAGCTCCTCGGTGCCCGCGGAGCCATTGGCCCAATGGCTGCAGCTCACCGCCGACACCTCCAGCTCGCGCGCGCAGAATTCGCGCAGCAAGGCATGCTCGGCTTCGGTGTCGCTGACGAAGTGGTTGATCGCGACCACCGGCGCCAGGCCGAACTTGCGCAGGTTGTTGACATGGCGGGCGAGATTGGCAAGCCCGCGCTCGAGCGCTGCCAGGTTCTCCTGGCCCAGGCTCTCCTTGGCGACGCCGCCATGCATCTTGAGCGCCCGGATGGTCGCGACCACGACGGCGGCCGCCGGCTTCAGGCCGGCCTTGCGGCATTTGATGTCGAGGAACTTCTCGGCACCCAGGTCGGCGCCGAAGCCCGCCTCGGTGACCACGTAGTCGGCGAGCTTCAAGGCGGTCTTGGTGGCGATCACCGAATTGCAGCCATGGGCGATGTTGGCGAACGGCCCGCCATGGATGAAGACCGGGTTGTTCTCGAGGGTCTGGACCAGATTGGGGGCGAGCGCGTCGCGCAGCAGCACCGTCATCGGGCCGGGCGCCTGCAGATCGGCGGCGGTGATCAGCGCCCGGTCGCGGGTTTGCGCCACGACCATCTGGCCCAGCCGCTGCTCCAGATCGGCCAGGCTGGAGGCCAGGCAGAACACCGCCATGACCTCCGAGGCGACCGTGATGTCGAAGCCGTCCTCGCGCGGAAAGCCGTTGGCGACGCCGCCCAGGCTGCTGACGATCGAGCGCAGCGCCCGGTCGTTCATGTCGAGCACGCGCCGCCAGGCGACCCGGCGCGAATCGATGCCGAGCTCGTTGCCCCAGTAGATGTGGTTGTCGAGCAGCGCGGCCAGGAGGTTGTGGGCGGCGCTGATCGCGTGGAAGTCGCCGGTGAAATGCAGGTTGATGCTTTCCATCGGCACGACCTGGGCGTAGCCGCCGCCGGCGGCCCCGCCCTTCATGCCGAAGCAGGGGCCGAGCGACGGCTCGCGCAGGCAGGCCATGGCGCGCTTGCCGATCCGGTTCAGGCCGTCGGCGAGGCCCACCGTGGTCGTGGTCTTGCCCTCGCCAGCCGGGGTCGGGGTGATCGCGGTGACCAGGATCAGCTTGCCGTCGGCGCGCTCGCTCGCACGCTCGACGAAGTCGAGATCGACCTTGGCGATATGCTTGCCATAGGGGTGCAAGGCGCTTTCGGGGATGTCGACCTTGGCCCCGATCTCGGCAATCGGACGCAGCTTGGCCGCCCGGGCAATCTCGATGTCAGACTTCACCTCGGCCATGGCAAGCTCACATCCCCTAGTTGTTCTGGCGCACGCGCTGCAGTCCCGTCACCCCCGCCGGCCACGCTAGCGCGCGCCCAGCATGGCGCCCTGCTGCAAGCCGACCTCCTTGGCGTAGGCGCCGGCGCTGACCTTCTTGCCAGCCTTGGGCCGGACCCTGAGAACCCGGATCGCACCCTCGCCGGCGGCCACGATGAAGCTGTCCTGGTCGACCGTCAGGATCCGCCCGGGCGCACCCGCCCCCTCGGCGGTGGCCACGTCGAAGATCTGCAGCTCGTTGCCGGCGTCCATGGTCCAGGCACCGGGCTGCGGATCGGTGCCGCGGATCAGGTTCTTGACCGCGGCGGCGGGCTTCTTCCAGTCGATCTCGGCATCGGCCTTGCGGCACCAGCTCTCATAGGTCGCCTGGCTGTCGTCCTGCGCGATGCGGGGCGCCGTGCCGGCGCGCACCAGCTCGATCGCCTCGGCCATGGCCGCGACGCCCTGCGGAAAGAGCTGATTGAAATACAGGCTGCCAAGGGTGTCGTCCGGCCCGATCGCGACCTCCTTCTGGAGCAGGATCGGCCCCTCGTCCAAGCCCTCGTCCGGCCAGAAGATGGTGAGCCCGGTCCGGGTCTCGCCCATGATGATCGGCCAGTTGATCGAGCTCGGGCCGCGATGCCGGGGCAGGAGGGAGGGGTGGTACTGGATCGTGCCGAGCCGCGGCGCGTCGATCACGGGCTGCGGCACGAACAAGGTGACATAGGCCATGACGCACAGATCGGCCTCGAAGGAGCGCATCAGGTCGAGCGCTTCCTCGGTCTTCCAGCTTTCCGGCTGATGCACGGGCAAGCCCTTTGCCAGCGCCAGCTCCTTCAGCGGATCAGTCGGCCGGCCGGCCCGATCGGGCGCGCAGAACACGCCCACCACCTCGTCCGCGCCCTGCAGCAGCCGCTCCAGCACCGCCTTGCCGAAGGCCTGCTGGCCATGCACCACGATCCGCATCCTCACGCCTCCCGCTCGGCCCATCGTCGGGGACCCATGCTTGTCGATCAGGCGGCTATTCCGCCGCGACCGCGCCCGGCTCGCCCAGGGCGCCGCTCTGCTTCAAGGCCGCGACTTCAGCGTCCGACAGGCCGAGCACGCCGCGCAGGATGGCGTCGGTATGCTCGCCCAGGAGCGGCGAGGGCTTCACCTCGGCCGGCGAGTCCGACAGCTTGATCGGGTTGCCGACGGTCAGATACTTGCCGCGGGTCGGATGGTCGACCTCGACCACCGTGCCGGTGGCGCGCAAGGACGGCTCCTCGGCCAGCTCCTGCATCGACAAGATTGGGCCGCAGGGGATGTCGAGCGGATTGAGGATGTCCATGACCTCGAGCTTGGTCTTGGTCATGGTCCATTGCTCGATCGTGTCGAAGATCGCTTTCAGCCGCGGCAGCCGGGCATCCGGCTTGGCGTAGTCCGGATGGTCGATCCATTCCGGCTTGCCGATGACCTGGCAGAGCTTCGGCCAGACCGCCGCCTGGGTGATCACGTAGATGTAGGCGTTGGGATCCGTCTCCCAGCCCTTGCACTTCACGATCCAGCCCGGCTGGCCGCCGCCCGAGGCGTTGCCCGAGCGGGGCACGGCTGAGCCGAATTCGCCATGGGGATATTGCGGATATTCCTTGAGCGGGCCGTGCGCCAGGCGCTGCTGGTCGCGCAGCTTGAC
This sequence comes from uncultured Alphaproteobacteria bacterium, assembly GCA_902826935.1. Classification (GTDB taxonomy): domain Bacteria; phylum Pseudomonadota; class Alphaproteobacteria; order Geminicoccales; family Geminicoccaceae; genus CADEGR01. The sequence continues at coordinate 27,229 of CADEGR010000001.1, forward strand.
CCGGCAAAGGTTGAGCACGCCGTCCTGCATCGCGCACAGCACCCGCTGGCCGCGGCCGGACTTCTCGCGCTGGTACAAGGCGGTGACGATGCCGAGCGCCAGATGCAGGCCGGTGCCGCTGTCGCCGATCTGTGAGCCGGTCACCAAGGGCGGGCCGTCGTCGAAGCCGGTGGTCGAGGCCGAGCCGCCGGTGCATTGGGCGACGTTCTCGTAGACCTTGCAGTCCTCGTAGGGGCCAGGTCCGAAGCCCTTGACCGAGGCATAGATCAGGCGCGGGTTCAGCTCCTGGATCCGCTCCCAGGTGAAGCCCATGCGGTCGAGGGCACCGGGCGCGAAGTTCTCGACCATCACGTCGCAGGCCTTGATCAGCTGCTCGAACAGCTTGCGGCCTTCGGCGTTCTTGGTGTCCAGCGTGATCGAGCGCTTGTTGCTGTTGAGCATGGTGAAATACAGGCTGTCGACGCCCGGCAGGTCGCGCAGCTGACCGCGGGTGATGTCGCCCACGCCGGGCCGCTCGACCTTGATCACGTCGGCGCCGAACCAGGCGAGCAGCTGGGTGCAGGTCGGGCCGGACTGGACGTGGGTCATGTCCAGGATGCGAACGCCTTCGAGCGCTTTCATGCTCCATCGTCTCCAAGCATGCGGTCGGTCATCGCGCGGTCCGCCAAGGCGGCCTCATTTGTACATGGTCTGCGCCTTGGTCCCGGGCGCGTACTCGTTGGGATCAACCCAGATGTTGACCACCGCCGAGCGGCCGCGCGCCTGAACCTGCTCGCGGGCGCGCCGCAAGGCCGGGCCGATCTCGGCGCAGTCCCGGACCTCCTCGCCATAGCCGCCCAGCATCTCGGCGAACTTCGAGAACGGGACGTCGCCCAGCTTGTTGCCGACATTGCCGCGCTGCTCGCCATATTTAGCGAGCTGGCCGTAGCGGATCTGGTTCATCGCCGAATTGTTGCCGATCACCGCGAGATAGGGCGCTCCAAACCGGTTGGCGGTCTCCATGTCGAAGGCGGTCATGCCGAACGAGCCGTCGCCGTAGTAGCAAAGGACCTCCTTGTCAGGATGGGCGAGCTTGGCCGCCAGGGCGAAGCCGGTGCCGATGCCGAGCGCGCCGAGGGCGCCCGGATCCATCCAGTGGCCTGGCTGGCGCGGCTGGACCGCCTGGGCGCTGATCGTGACCACGTCGCCGCCATCGCCGATATAGATCGTGTCGTCGGTCAGGAACTCGTTGATTTCCCAGGCGACCCGGTAGGGATGGATCGGCGACTGCTCGGACAGGAACAGCGGCATCAGCTGGTCGGTCGCCGCCACCTCGGCCGCGCGCAGCTCCTCGAGCCAGGCCTGGCGCTGGTCGCCGTTGCGCGCGATCCGTCCCGAGGCGGCGGCCGCGACCGCGCCCAGGATTGCGCCCGGATGGCCAACCAGGCCCAGCGAGATGTCGCGGTTCTTGCCGACCGTCCGGTAGTCTTGGTCGATCTGGACGATCGTCGCGGTCTTGCTCAGGCGCTTGCCGTAGCCCATGCGAAAGTCGAACGGCGTGCCCACGATCACGATGACGTCGGCCTTGGCGAAGGCGAGGCCGCGGGTGCGGTGGAAATGATGCGGGTCGCCCGGCGGCAGCAGGCCGCGGCCCGAGCCGTTGAAATAGGCCGGGATGTCGAGCGCCCGGACCAGCTCGATCGCTTCCTGGTGGCCGCGCGCGTTCCAGACCTGGGTGCCCAAGAGGATGCAGGGCCGCTCGGCCTTGACCAGGATGTCGGCGAGGCGCTCGATATCGGCCGGATCGCCGATCGAGCGGGTCGAGGCGCGGTAGTGGCCGGGCTGCGGCACGATCGCCTTGGCGCGGTCGATCTCGCGGTCGAGCACGTCGCGCGGGATCTCGAGATAGCAGGGGCCATAGGCGCCGGCGAAGGCCTCGCGCGCCGCCATGGCGATCATGTCCGCGATCCGCTCGGTCGACTGCACCCCGGCCGCGAACTTGGTGATCGGCGCCATCATGTCGACATGCGGCAGGTCCTGCAGCGAGCCCATCTTGTGCTGGCTGAGCGAACCCTGGCCGCCGATATGGAGCATCGGGGTCTCGGCGCGAAAGGCGCAGGCGACGCCGGTCATGGCGTTGGTGCAGCCGGGACCGGCGGTGGTCACCACGCAGCCGAGCTTGCCGGTCTGGCGGGCATAGCCGTCGGCGGCATGGGCCGCCACCTGCTCATGGCGCACGTCGATGATCCGGATGCCCTCGTCGACGCAGCCGTCATAGATGTCGATGATATGGCCGCCGCACAGCGTGAAGATCGTGTCGACGCCCTCGTTCTTGAGCGCCCGGGCCACCAAGTGGCCACCCGAGACGACGCTGGCATCGGCGCTCTTCTGGCGCAGGGTATCGGTGGCTGTGGACGACATGCGACGGTCTCCGCTCCTTGCCTGGCCCGCTCAATGCCTTGTCTGCCCCAGAGCCACCGGCTCCGGCTCGGTCCAGGTGCGCTGCACATGGGCGTGCAGGTTCATGGTGTGCTCGCGCACAAGGCGCTCCGCCAGGTCGGCGTCGCGCGCCTCGAGCGCTTCGATGATCTGGCCGTGATCGACGATCGAGCGGCTGATCCGGTCGCCTTCGCCCATGGTGCGGGCGCGGATCGCGCGCATGTGGATGAACAGCCCATCGGCCAGGTCCTTGAGCAGGGCGCAGCCCGACAGGCCCAGGATCCGGGTATGGAACTTGATGTTGAACTCGGAATATTCGTCGATGTGGGTGCGCACCTCGGCCTGGCTGGAGCGCGCCAGCATGGCGCGCAAGGAACCCAGCTCGACATTGCTGGCATGCTGGGTCGCCAGCCTTGCCGCCATGCTCTCCAGCGCCGCCCAGGCGATGATCATCTCCAGGATCTCGTGCACCGACTTGCGCACGATGAAGACCCCGCGCCGCGGCATGATCCGGACCAGGCCCTCCTGCTCGAGCCGGGCCAGGGCCTCGCGGATCGGGGTCCGGCTGATCTGCAGCTGCTCCGAGAGCTGGCGCTCGTCGAGCTTGAGCTCGGCGTCCTCGGCGTAGATGTTCATCGACGTGATGCCGCTGCGCAGCACATCATAGATGTGCTCCTTGAGGCTGAACGTGCCGTCGATGGGCTTGAGCACGAGTTTGCGCGGCATGCTCGTCCCGACTGCCTGACCCTGATTTCTTGTTCTTGGTATACCATACACCACAAGCCTGGGCCGCCCAACCGTAAAAATGCGGCCATCGGTCGTCTTGGAAAGCGGGCGCCAGGCGCCGATTTGACCTTCACCAGCAGCCTGGGTTGGGCCTATTACAGCGTCACTCTGTTGGCCGAGCTGGAGGTGCCCAGGATGCCTCTGCCAGGCTCGGCCCTGATGCCTTGCTGATGGGATGACGCCTTAGGATGACCGCAGCCCCCGTCGATGCCCCAGCCGCCCGAGCGACACCGTTGCTGCCCTTGCACCAGGAGCTGGGCGGCAAGCTGGTCGACTTCGCGGGCTGGTCGCTGCCGGTCCAGTACCCGGCCGGGATCGCGGCCGAGCACCGGCAATGCCGCGAGCGGGCGGCGCTGTTCGACGTCTCCCATATGGGCCAGCTGGTGCTGCGCGGGCCGGACGTGGCCAGCCGGCTCGAGCGGCTGGTGCCGAGCGGCATCGCCAGCCTGGCGCCGGGCCGGGCGCGCTACACCGTCTTCACCAACGCCGACGGCGGGGTGCTCGACGATCTGATCGTGACCAACGCCGGCGACCATCTGTTCCTGGTGGTCAACGCGTCGATGCGCGCCCAGGACCTGGCGCATCTGCGGGCCGGCCTGCCGGAGATCGAGGTGATCGAGCTGGCCGACCAGGCGCTCCTGGCCGTGCAGGGGCCGGCCGCGGCGGCGGTGCTGCAGCCGCTGGCGCCGGCAGCCGCGGCGCTGCGCTTCATGACCAGCTCGACCATGGCGGTCGCCGGCATCGACTGCCGCGTGGCCCGCCTGGGCTATACCGGCGAGGACGGCTTCGAGATTTCGTGCCCGGCGGCCGCCGCGGTCGATCTCGCCCGGCGGCTGCTGGCGGACCCCAAGGTGGCGCCGGCGGGGCTGGGTGCCCGCGACAGCCTGCGCCTCGAGGCAGGGCTTTGCCTGTACGGCCACGAATTGGACCCGCTGACCTCGCCGATCGAGGCCGAGCTGGGCTGGATCGTGCCGGCGGCGCGGCAGGCCCGCGGCGACTTTCCGGGGGCCGCGCGCATCCTGGCCGAGCTGCGGGACGGGCCGGCGCGCCGGCTGGTCGGCTTGCGGCCGGAGGGGCGGGCGCTGGCGCGCGACGGCACCGAGATCCGCACCACCGCCGGCGAGGTTACCGGCAAGGTCACCAGCGGCGGCTTTGGCCCGACCATCGATGGCCCGGTTTCGCTGGGCTATGTCCGCGCGGCCGATGCCGCGCCAGGCACCGCGCTTGATCTGGTGGTGCGCGACAAGGCGCGCCCGGCGCAGGTGGTGCCATTGCCGTTCGTCCCCCACCGCTACCGGCGCTAAGCGAGCATGAGGAACCGAGATGAGCATGTATTACACCGAGGAGCATGAGTGGATCCTGGTCGATGGCCAGGACGCCGCGATCGGCATCACGGCCCATGCCGCCGAGCAGCTGGGCGACGTGGTGTTCGTCGAGGTCGGCGAGGTCGGCAGCGCCATCACGAAGGGCAAGACCTTCGGCACGATCGAGAGCGTCAAGGCGGCGAGCGACATCTTCGCGCCGGTCGATGGCGAGATCACCGCGGTCAACGATGCGATCGCGGACAACCCGGCCCTGGTCAATGAGAGCCCGGAAGGCGAGGGCTGGCTCTGCCGGGTCCGGCTCGCCAATCCAGCTCAGCTGCAGGGCCTCATGGACAAGAGCGCCTACGACCAGTTCGTCGGCTGAACCCGCAGCTTTCTTGAAGGCCGTTGCCCATGCCCACGTCCGAGCCTCTCCAAGCCTTCGAATCGCGCGGCGACTTCATTCCGCGCCATATCGGGCCACGGCCCTGGCAGATCGCCGAGATGCTGGCGGCGATCGGCGCCGACACGCTGGATCAGCTGATCGATCGGATCGTGCCGGCCAAGATCCGCACCGAGCGACCGCTCGGGCTGCCGGAGCGACGCGGCGAGCGCGAGGCGCTCTCGCATCTGCGCAAGATGGCCGGGCGCAACCAGGTGTTCACCTCGATGATCGGCATGGGCTATTACGGCACGATCATCCCGAAGGTGATCCTGCGCCGGGTGTTCGAGAATCCCGGCTGGTACACCGCCTACACGCCCTATCAGGCCGAGGTCAGCCAGGGCCGGCTGGAAGCGCTCCTCAACTTCCAGCAGATGGTCATGGACCTGACCGGCTTCGATCTGGCCAATGCCTCGCTGCTCGACGAGGCGACCGCCGCGGCCGAGGCGATGACCATGGCCAAGCGGCTCGCCAAGGCCGAGTCCGACACCTTCTTCGTCGACCGCGATACCCATCCGCAGACCATCAGCGTCCTGATGACCCGGGGCGAGGCCTTGGGCTACCGGATCGTGGTCGGCGATCCGGTGCAGGAGCTGGCCGAGAGCCGGCCGTTCGGAGCACTGCTGTCCTATCCCGGCTCGAGCGGCCAGCTGCGCGATCTGCGCCAGGTGATCGCGACGCTGCATGGCCAGCAGGCGCTGGCGATCGTGGCGACCGATCTGCTCGCCTTGACGCTCGTAACCCCGCCCGGCGAGTTCGGCGCCGACATCGCGATTGGCTCGGCCCAGCGCTTCGGCGTGCCGCTCGGCTATGGCGGCCCGCACGCCGCCTTCTTCGCGACCCGCAGCAGCTACAAGCGCAGCATCCCCGGCCGGATCATCGGCGTCTCGGTCGATGCTTCGGGCAACCGCGCCTTGCGCATGGCGCTCCAGACCCGCGAGCAGCATATCCGGCGCGAGAAGGCGACCAGCAACATCTGCACGGCCCAGGCGCTGCTCGCGATCATCGCCAGCTTCTATGCGATCTACCATGGCCCGGATGGCCTGAAGCGGATCGCCGGCCGGGTCCACCGGCTGACCTCGATCCTGGCGGATGGCCTGTTGCGCCTGGGCTACGACGTCACGACCGACCGGTTCTTCGACACGATCACGGTGGCCGCACCCGGCCAGGCCGCCCGGATCGCCGCCAAGGCGCGCGAGCAGCAGATCAATCTGCGCCTGGTCGATGCCGACCATATCGGGATCTCGCTCGACCAGACCACGCGGCGGGTCGAGATCGAGCGCTTGTGGTTCTGCTTCGATTCCAAGGCGGCCGAGACCATCACGATCAAGCAGCTGGACCAGGAGATCGACGACCGGCTGCCGGCGCCGTTTGGCCGGCAGAGCGAGTTCCTCAGCCACCCGGTCTTCCACCTCTATCACAGCGAAACCGAGATGCTGCGCTACATGCGCCGGCTGCAGGCCAAGGACGTGGCGCTGGATCGCTCGATGATCCCGCTCGGCTCCTGCACCATGAAGCTGAACGCGACCACCGAGATGATCCCGCTCAGCTGGCGGGAATTCGCCCATATCCACCCCTTCGCGCCGCTCGATCAGACCCAGGGCTACCAGCAGCTGTTCGAGGAGCTGGAGGACATGCTCTGCGAGATCACCGGCTTCGATGCGGTCTCGCTCCAGCCCAATGCCGGCAGCCAGGGCGAGTATGCCGGCCTCTTGGTGATCAAGCGCTACCACGACAGCCGGGGCGAGCCGAACCGGCGGGTCTGCCTGATCCCGACCTCGGCCCACGGCACCAATCCGGCCAGCGCCATCATGGCCGGGCTCGAGGTCGTGCCGGTGCTCTGCGATGACGCCGGCAATGTCGACGTCGCGGATCTGCGCGCCAAGGCGGAGCAGCACAGCCGCAACCTCGCCTGCCTGATGATCACCTATCCTTCGACCCACGGCGTGTTCGAGGAATCGATCATCGAGCTGTGCGAGATCGTGCATCGCCATGGCGGCCAGGTCTATTTCGACGGCGCCAATCTGAACGCCCTGGTCGGCATCGCCCGGGTCGCCGAGATCGGCGGCGATGTCTGCCACATGAACCTGCACAAGACCTTCTGCATTCCCCATGGCGGCGGCGGGCCGGGCGTCGGGCCGATCGGCGTGCGCCGTCATCTGGCCGCCTTCCTGCCGGACCATGTCGTGGTCGAGGGCGTCAACCCCGCGGCCGGCGGCCAGCCGACCATCGGCGCGGTCGCGGCCGCCCCTTGGGGCTCGGCTTCGATCCTGCCGATCTCCTGGGCCTATATCGCGATGATGGGCGCCGAGGGCCTGACCCTGGCCACCAAGATCGCGATCTTGAACGCCAACTATATCGCGCAGCGGCTGAAGGACCACTATCCGGTGGTCTATACCGGGCCCAATGGCGGGGTCGCCCATGAATGCATCCTGGATCTGCGCCAGATCCACGAGCGCTGCGGCATCAGCGTCGAGGACGTCGCCAAGCGGCTGGTCGATTTCGGCTACCACGCGCCGACCATGTCCTGGCCGGTGCCGCAGACCTTGATGATCGAGCCGACCGAAAGCGAGGACAAGCAGGAGCTCGACCGGTTCTGCGACGCCATGATCACGATCCGCGAGGAGATCGCCGAGATCGAGCGGGGCGAGGCCGATCCGGACAACAATGTCGTCCGCCGGGCGCCCCACACCGCCGCCATGCTGGTCGCCGACTGGGATCGGCCCTACGCCAAGGAGCGCGCGTTCTTCCCGCTGCCCTATCTGCAGGGCGACAAATATTGGCCGCCGGTCGCGCGGATCGATAATGTGGCTGGCGATCGGCAGCTGGTCTGCAGCTGCCCGCCGATGACCGCCTATCTGCCCGCCGCCGCCGAGTAGGCAGCCCAGGCGGGCGGGCAGGCGGCCGCCGGCGTTCCTGGAGGCCGGCATGTTCATCAGCGTGTTCGACATCTTCAAGATCGGCATCGGCCCGTCCAGCTCGCACACCATGGGGCCGATGCTGGCGGCCGGCCGCTTTCTCGATGCGTTGCGCGCCACTGGCGCCACGTACGTCGTGCGCCTGGGCGTCCGGCTGCACGGCTCGCTCGCCTTCACCGGCAAGGGCCATGGCACCGACCGGGCGGTGCTCTTGGGCTTACTCGGCCTGACGCCCGAGACCCTCGATCCAGCGGCGGCGGACGAGCTCGTGGCGGCCGCCCTGGCCGCGGGCCGGATCACGCCGGCGGGCCTGCCGCCGCTCGCCTTCGCCCTGGCCGAGGACCTCGTATTCGACTACGGCCCGCCGCTGCCGGAGCACGCCAACGGCCTGGTGCTCAGCGCCTACGCCGCCGATGGCAGCGTGCGCCTGGTCCAGACCTATTTCTCGATCGGCGGCGGCTTCGTGGTCGAGGCGGCTGAGTGGCAGGCGCTGAAGGCAGCGGTGGATCAGCCCGACGCGGACCCGCAGCCGCCTTACCCTTTCGCCAGCGCCGCCGAGATGCTGGCCATGGCGGCGGCGAGCGGGCAGAGCATCGTGCAGATGAAGCGGGCCAACGAGCTGGCGATGCGCTCGCGCGCCGAGCTCGATGACGGGCTCGATCGGATCTGGGCGGTCATGGCGGGTTGTCTCGCGCGGGGTCTGCAAATGGAGGGTCAGCTGCCGGGCGGCCTGCAGGTCCGGCGCCGGGCCAAGCCGATCCGGCAGCAGCTCGAGGCGGAGCTGACCTCGAACAGCAAGCCGCCGCATCAGGTCAATGACTGGCTGGCGGTCTACGCCATGGCGGTCAACGAGGAGAACGCCGCCGGCGGCCGGGTCGTGACCGCGCCGACCAACGGTGCGGCCGGCGTGATCCCGGCCGTGATCCGCTATTATCTGGAATTCTGTCCGGGTGCTCGGCGCGAGGACGTCCGCGACTTTCTCCTGGCGGCGGCGGCGATCGGCGGGCTGATCAAGCACAATGCCTCGATCTCCGGCGCCGAGGTCGGCTGCCAGGGCGAGGTCGGCTCGGCCTCGGCGATGGCGGCTGCCGGCTTGTGCGCGGTCCTGGGCGGCAGCAACGAGCAGATCGAGAACGCCGCCGAGATCGCGCTCGAGCACCATCTCGGCATGACCTGCGATCCGATCAAGGGCCTGGTCCAGGTGCCCTGCATCGAGCGCAACGGCTTCGGCGCGGTCAAGGCGGTGACCGCCGCCTCCCTGGCGCTCAAGGGCGACGGCCAGCATATCGTGCCGCTCGATCGCTGCATCGAGACCATGCGCCAGACCGGGCTCGACATGAGCACCAAATACAAGGAGACCTCGACCGGCGGCCTCGCGGTCAACGTGGTCGAGTGCTAGCCAGCCGGGCCTCCTAGGCCGCGAGCGCCTGGCGCGGCTCCACGAACTCGTAGCCCAGATCCTCGGCGACCGCCTTGAAGGTCACCCGGCCGCGATGCACGTTCAAGCCCTGCAGGAAATAGGGGTTGGCGGCGAGCGCCTGCTGGTACCCCTGATCGGCCAGCGCCAGGACGTAGGGCAGGGTGACGTTGTTGAGCGCATGGGTCGAGGTGCGCGGCACCGCGCCCGGCATGTTGGCGACGCAGTAGTGGACCACGCCATCGACCACATAGGTCGGCTCGGCATGGGTGGTCGCGCGCGAGGTCTCGAAGCAGCCGCCCTGGTCGATCGCGACGTCGACCAGCACAGCGCCGCTCTGCATCCGGCGCACCAAGCCCCGGCTGACCAGCTTGGGCGCCTCGGCCCCGGCGATCAGCACCGCGCCGATCACCAGATCGGCGTCCAGCACCTGCTGCTCGATCGCCGCTTTGGTCGAATAGAGGGTGGTCAGGCCCGCGCCGAAGCGGTGGGCAAGCCGGGCCAGCGTATCGACATTGCGGTCGAGCACGCGGACATCGGCGCCCATGCCAAGCGCGGTATCGATCGCGTTCTCGCCGACCACGCCGCCACCAATCACCACGACCTTGGCCGGCGGCACGCCCGGCACGCCGCCCATCAGGATGCCGGCGCCGCCATGCGCCCGCTCCAGGGCCCAGGCGCCGGCCTGGACCGACAGCCGGCCGGCAACCTGGGACATCGGCGCCAGCAGCGGCAGGCGGCCATGGGCGTCGGTCACGGTCTCATAGGCGATGCAGATGGCGCCGCTCCGGACCAGATCGCGGGTCTGAGCGGGATCGGGGGCCAGATGGAGATAGGTGAACAGCACCTGCTCCGGCCGCAGCATGGCGCGCTCGGCCGGCTGCGGCTCCTTGACCTTGACCACCAGCTCGGCCTGGCCGAACACCTCGGCGGCGCTGGCGACCACGGTGGCACCGGCGTCCCGATAGGCGGCATCGCTCGAGCCGATGCCCTGGCCGGCGCCGCTCTCGACCAGAACCTGATGGCCGTGGCCGATCACCTCGCGGACGCTGTCCGGCGTCAGGCCGACCCGGTACTCGTGATTCTTGATCTCCTTCGGCACGCCGATCAGCATTCCAGGTCTCCCATAGCCAAGGGCCGGTTCGCCGCCCACCTTGCCGCCAAGATAGCGCGAAGACCGGCGCAATGTCCTTGCAATCTCAATGCCAGCACCGGCATTATCGCTTGATTATTGCGCCAATTCGTTAATCCTTCGCAGGAAATTGCGAATGCCTGAGCTGGATCGGATCGATCGCCGAATCCTGGCCGAATTGCAGGCGGATGGCCGGTTGTCGAATACCGAGCTGGCCGAGCGGGTGCATCTTTCGGCCTCGGCCTGCCTGCGCCGGGTCAAGCGGCTGGAGGAGGACGGCGTGATCGCCGGCTACGTGATGCTGGTCGATCAGGCAGCGATCGGGCGGCCGACCAACGTGTTCGTCGAGATCACCCTGCAGGAGCAAAGCGCCCAGCTGCTCACCGCGTTCGAGCAGGCGGTCCGGGCCTGCGCCGACATCATGGAATGCTACCTGATGACCGGCGAGGCGGACTACCTGCTGCGCATGGTGGCCGCCGATGTCGCCGATTTCGAGCGGATCCACCGCACGGTCCTGACCAATCTGCCGGGCGTCGCCAAGATTCATTCCAGCTTCGCCATGCGCACGGTCTGCCGGACCACCAGCCTGCCAATCAAGTGACCGGCGCGCTGTCGCCCAACAAATAGCTGGTTGTGCTGCTGACCCTGGTGGAACCGGCAACGGTCTTCCCGGTTTATCTGCCATGCAAAACGACAGGGCCGGCCGCGCAAGTCAAATGGTCCGGCGCAGCAAGGAGAGCCTGGATGTCGCTTGGCACTATTCTGATCATCATTCTCATTCTCTTGCTGATTGGGGCACTGCCGTCCTGGGGTTACAGTTCGGGCTGGGGTTACGGGCCGAGCGGTGGCGTCGGCGTGGTGCTGCTGGTGGTGCTGATCCTGCTGCTGATGGGACGAATCTGACCAAGCTCGCGCGCCGAACCGCTGGCTCGGCGCGCGAGCTCACCATGGGCGGTTAGCGAGCCAGGGTGACCCAGGCGTTGCTGCGCGCGGATTGCAGCACCGCATCACACACCTTTTGCGTCTCGAGCGCCGTCCGGAAGGTCGGCTCGACCAGCGTGCCGCTTTCCAGGCCGCGCAGGAAATCGGCCACGGCATGGACGAAGCTGTGCTCGTAGCCGATGGTCAGGCCCGGGACCCACCAGTGATCCATGTAAGGATGCTCGAAATTGGTGACGTGGATCCGCCGCCAGCCGGCTAGCTGATCCTCGACCTTCTGGCCGGTCTGCTTGGCGCGGTATTCGAACAGATCGAGATATTGCGAGTCGTGCAGGTCGAAGGCGAGCGAGCCGTCGGCGCCATTCATCTCGAAGGTCTTCAACGCCTTGTGGCCGCGGGCATAGCGGGTGCTTTCGAAGGTGCCCATCGAGCCATTGGCGAAGCGCACCAGCACCATGCAGGCATCATCGATGCCGACCGGCTCGATCCGGCCGTGCTCCTGATGCATGCGCTCCTTGACGAAGGTCTCGGTGGTTGCGACCAGGCTGGCGATCGGGCCGTTCAGCCAGAGCGCGGTATCGAAGCAATGGGCGAGCAGATCGCCGGTCACGCCCGAGCCGGCCGCCGCCGCATCGAGGCGCCATAGGGCCGCCCCGCCTTGCGGCACATCGGCGGAGATCGTCCAGTCCTGGAGAAAGCTCGCCCGGTAGTGGAACGGCTGGCCGAGGCGGCCGTCCGCGATCAGCTGCTTGGCCAGCGTCACCGCTGGCAGCCGCCGGTAGTTGTACCAGACCATGGTGGCGACGCCGGCGCGCTCCACGGCGGCCACCATCTCCTCGGCCTCAGCCGCGTCCATGGCGAGCGGCTTTTCGCACAAGATGGCCTTGCCGGCGGCGGCGGCGGCGAGCGCGATCGGCCGGTGCAGGTTGTTGGGCACGCAAATGTCGACCGCGTCGATGTCGGGCCTGGCGACCAGGGCCCGCCAGTCGGTCTCGGTGTGGGCGAAGCCCCAGGTCTCGGCGAAGCGGCCGAGCTTCTCGGGCTCGCGCGCGCAGACTGCCTGCAGGACCGGCCGATGGCGCAGCTCGGGGAAGAAATGGCCGACCTTGCTGTAGGCATTGGCATGGGCCTTGCCCATGAAGCCGTAGCCGATCAGGCCGATCCGCAAGGGCTGGGTCATGGCGGTCACCCGTAGCGCCGGTTGAGGTCGTCCAGCGCCGTCTTGCAACGCGCGGTCACGTCCCAGGCATTGTCCCAGAAGCACAGATCGATCGTCCACCAGTCATGCGGCAGCCGCTCCCTGGCGAGCCGCGGCACCAGCTGGTCGAAATCGACCACGCCATCGCCGAACGGCGGATGGGCGCTGGTCTCGTCCTGGCCGTTGGCATCCTTGTGGCAGGTGTTGTCGCTATCGATCAGGTGAATGTGGTTGATCCGGCCCGAGAGCCGCTCGATGAACTCGAGCTGGCCGCCGGGCAGGGTCTCCTTCTGGCCAGGCTGGCGGGCGCCGACCACGGCGACCATCTGGCCGTGGCAGGTGTCGTAGAGCACGCCGAAATTGTCGTCCGGGATCGCGTCCAGGATGCGCAGGACGTCGGACGGCTTGTTGAAGGCAAAGCCGGGCTCGAACTCCCAGGCCATGTGCAGGCCGCGCTCGGCGGCGATCCTGGCGCAGGTCCGCCAGGTCCGGACCACGCGATCCAGGGCGGTCTGCTCGTCGACGGTGGCCAAGATGGTGGGCGGCTGGACGGTGTCGACCCGGATGGTCTTGATGCCGAGATCGCGGGCGAAGTCGGCGTTCAGCGCGAACTCGGCGAGGTAGGCGCTCTGGTCGTCGGTATCGATCAGATGCTGGCTCCAGAGATCGGCGGCGAGGCCGGAGACGCCCAGGCCCCAGCCGGCGATCTGCTCCTTCAGGGCGGCCCGCTGCGCCGCGTGAGGCAGGCTGTGCGGGTTCGGGTAGCCGTTGAAGCCGCCCAGCTCCAGGCCGTCGAAGCCCAGCTCGGCCAAGGTCTTGCCAACGGTTTCGAACGGCACCGGCCGCTCGGCATAGGGGCCGATATTGTAGGCCCAGGTCCCGATCGAGGTCCGCCGCATCCTTTGGTCTCCCTGCTGGTTGCTTGGCTAGCGGCCGGCCGCGGCCCAGCCCTCGCGCATGGTCTGGAGGCCGACCGTGTAGACCTCCTCCGGCGAGGCGAAGAACTGGCGCCAGACCTTGGTGGCCGCCGCCAGCGCCGGCAGCGCTTGGCCGAACGCCTCGATGGTCAGCCAGCCGTCATAGCCGGCGGCGCGCAGCGCCTTGAAGCTGCGCACGAAATCGATCTGGCCGCGGCCGGGCGTGCCGCGGTCGTTCTCCGAGACATGCACATGGCGGATTGCCGGGCCGGCGGCGGCGATCGCGGCGGCCGGGTCCTGCTCCTCGATGTTGGCGTGGAAGGTGTCGAACAGAGCGCCGAAATTCGGCCGATCGACGCGGCGGACATGCTCGGCGGTATCGGCCATGGTGTTGAGGAAATAGGCCTCGAAGCGGTTCAGGGGCTCGAGCGCTAGGACCAGGCCCGAGCGGGCGGCGCGCTCGGCCGCCTGCTGATGCACCGCGACCGCGGCGGCCCGCTCGGCCTCGGTCGGGCCGGTGCCGGAGAACTGGGCCAGCGGCTGGTGGAACGGGCCGCACAGGACCTCGCTGCCGAGCGCCTCGGAGCATTCGATCGCCCAGGTCAGATGGGCCAGTGCGCCCGCTTGCGCCGCCGGGTCCGGGCTGATCGCGCTATGGGCCGCATCGGGCAGCACGGTGACCGTGGTGCAGGCCAGGCCGGCGTCCCGCAAAGCTTGGCCAAGCCGTTGATAATGCTCGACCTTGCCCTCGAATAGCGGGATCTCGACGCCGTCATAGCCGAGCGCCTGCAGGGGCTCGAAGAGGGCTTGATGGGCGTCGGTAACGTGGGTGGTCCAGAGCAGCAGATTGAAGCCGGTCTTCATGCCGTCGCCCGGCCAAGGTCGTTGCCCCGGCCGCCCCCTGATGGATTTTGGTCTCGTTGCCAGCAGTCTCCCCCGGCTGCGCGGCCTTGGCAAGGGCCGCCCGCAAGCAGCATTGCTGCCGAGCGCAGGCAGTTGCTGCAAGGCCAAGCCGCCATCGCGCAACGTTGGACGATGATCCGGCGCAAGTCCGGCCGCTCTTTGGTTGCGCACGACTGGCCGGCAGCGCGAGCGCATGCAATCAGGCCGCAGTCGATCGCAGCGGCTCGATTGGCAATACGGCCACCTTGCCCGCCAAGCGCGACGCTCTTGTCCTAGGCGTTAGCGCGCGACGGCGCAGGTTCAGGGCGCCAGGGCCTCAGCTCGGCACGGTCAGCGGCCGTGCCTGGCAGATCCGGTAGCTGTCCTGCCAGGGCCGGATCTGCTCGAACACGGCGCTGGCGGTCAGCACGTCGAGATCGGCATAGCGCCGCCCGACGATCTGCAGACCGACCGGCAGGCCGTCGGCCAGGCCCGCCGGGATCGAGGCGGCGGGGTGGCCGGTGAAGTTGATCAGATAGGTCATGCACCAGCCGATCAGCGGGTCGATCACCTCGCCATTGATCTCGCTTGGCCCGACCGTGTTGCCGTCGGTGGCGTTCTTGACCGGCAGGCAGGCTAGGGTCGGCGAGACCAGGAGATCGTGGTGGGCGAACACCCCTTGCACCGCGTCATAGATCTCCGAGCGCATCACCTGATCGCGATGGAGCTCGAGCGCGGTCCGCTGCTTGGTCCGCCGGAGCCATTCCAGCAGCTGCGGCGGGAAGTCCTCGGCGTGGTCGCCCAGCAAGTCCTTGCCCTGCTGCTTCATGTGCTCGAAGAACAGCTGGCTGTTGGCCATGATCAGCCGGCACCAGAGATCGCTCAGCTCCGCCTGCGAGCGGCGGATGCCGAGCTTGACCTCCTCGACGATGGCGCCGGCCTGCTCGAACGCCTTGACCGCCTCGGCAACCACGGTCTTGACCCGCAGGTCGACCGGGAAGATGTCGAGATCCGCGCTGTAGGCGATCCGCCAGCCCTTGATGTCGCGGCTGAGCGCCGCGCGTGGCTCGATCGCCTCGTCCAGGCAGAACGGGTCGCGCGGGTCGTAGCCGGCCAGGACGCCGAGCGCGATGGCGGCATCCTCGACGGTCCGGCTGATCGGCCCCTCATAGAGGAACGGCGCCGTGCCGCCAAAGGCGTTGGGCCGGGTCACGAACGGGACGCGCCCGGAGGCCGGCTTGTAGCCATAGACGCCGCACCACGACGCCGGGATCCGGATCGAGCCGCCGCCATCGGTGCCCTCGGCCAGCGGCAGCAGGCCATCGGCCACCGCGCCGGCACTGCCGCCCGACGAGCCGCCGGTATTGCGGGTGATGTCGAAGGGATTGCGGCTGGGCCCGAACAGGTAGTTGTCGCAGACGCCGCGAAAGCCCAGGACCGGGCTGTTGGTCTTGCCGAGGATGATGGCGCCGGCCTGCTCGATCCGCTCGGCGAACACGCAGTAGATGTCGTCGACCTGGTTGGCGAGCGCCCGGACTCCGCCGAAGGTGCTGACGAAGCCTGGCTTGAAGTCGAACAGATCCTTGATCGCGGTCGGCACGCCATGCAGCGGCCCCAGCGCCTCGCCCGCGACGATCGCCTGCTCGGCCGCCTTGGCTGCCCGGCGCGCCTCGTCGAAGGCGAGGTAGACCAGGGCCGTGATGCTCGGATTGCGCGCCTCGATTCGCGCGATCACCGCATCCATCACCTCGACCGGCGACAGCTGGCGCGCCCGGATCTGCTGGGCGAGCCAGGCAGCGCTGCGGTAGGCAAGCTCGTCGGATAACGCCATCTGCTGCACTCCCTGATCTTGGTCCGGTCGATTGGCTGCCGGTTGCCGGTCCATTGTTGGGCGATTGGCCGCGAAGCTCAACCTCCCGCCATCGGTCGTGCTATGAGGATCCGACATTGGGGGCCGGCGCGGGCTGGCCGGCTGACGAACCGGAGAGTGGCATGACGCGCACGGCCGACCCTCAGCGAGCGACGCCGGCTGAGGCTGACCTTGGGCTGCAACGGATCAGCAGTGGCAGCGGCCTTGAGGCCAGCCTGCTGCCCAATGGCTGCCTGTTCGCGCTCGAGCATCAAGGCGAGCGCGGCCGGATCATGGTCAACCAGGTCCTGGCCTCGCCGCTCGCCGGCAGCCTCGGCCGGGTCTATGTCCGCATCAGGCGGCCGGCTGCCAGCGCCTTCCAGGTGGTCGGGCCGCAAGCCAAGGTCCAGATCGGCGCGGCCGGCGACCGATGCATCTGGGAAGGCGAAACCGCCGGCATCTGGCACCGCGTGACGCTTTGGCTGCAGCCGGATCAGCCCGCTTGGCTCTGGCAGGTCGAGCTTGCCAACCGGCAGGCCGGCGAGGTCGCTTGCGATGCCATCCTGGTGCAGGACGTCGGGCTCGGCAATCGCGGCTTCCTGATGACCAACGAGGCCTTCGCCTCGCAATATCTCGACCACCATTGCGCGACCCATCCGAGGTTCGGGCCGGTCGTCATGAGCCGGCAGGCCATGGCCCAGGACGGCCGGCATCCGCTGGTCCTGCATGGCTGCCTGGACGGCGCTGCCGCCTATGCCACCGATGCGATGCAGCTGTTCGGACCGGCCTATCGCGCAGCCGGCGAGGCCGGTCTGGCGCCGCTCGCCGATCTGCCGAACCAGCGGCTGCAGCATGAAGCCGCCTGCGCGATGATTCAAAGCCGCGCGCAGGCCCTGCCGGCGAACGGGACCGCCAGCTGGTCGTTCTTCGGCCTGCTCGATCCGGATCATCCGGGCGCTGCCGGGGCCGGCGATCTGGCCCGGATCGATGGTCTGGCGGCGGCTCGGGATCGGTCCAACCAGGCGGCGATCACCTTGGCGCCGGCCAGGCACAGCCTGCTCCAGAGCGCGCCAGCACTGCCGGCCCAGGACCTCGAGGCTACGGTGCTGACCGAGCTCTATCCGACGCGCGCGCTGGAGGAGCAAGGCGAGGGGCAGCTCTGGTCGTTCTTCGTGCCGGATGGCGAGCACAATCGGCATGTCGTGCTGGCCGCCAAGGAGCGCCGGATCCGCCGCCGCCACGGCGCCATTCTGCGGACCGGCCAGGGCATGCTGCTGGACGAGACCACGATGTGCGTCACCGGCTGGATGCACGGCGTGTTCGCGGCCCAGCTGACCTTGGGCAACACCTCGTTCCACAAGCTGTTCTCGGTCTCGCGCGATCCCTACAACATCATCCGCGGCCACGGCCTGCGCATCCTGGCGGATGTCGGTGCGGGCTGGCAGCTGCTGACGGTGCCGTCTGCCTTCGAGATCGGCCTCAGCGATTGCCGCTGGATCTATCAGCTGGCCGATCGCCGGATCACCGTGCAGGCGATCGCGTCTGGCGCCGAGCCGGTCCTGCTCTGGCAGATCGCGGTGGCCGGGCCGGCCTGCCGGTTCCTGGTGGTCGGGCACTTGGTCCTGGGCGACCGCGAGCTGGCCCATGCCGGCCAGGTTGCGATCGCCCGCGAAGCCGGGACCGCGACCTTCACGCCGGATCCCAAGTCCTTATGGGGCCAGCGTTATCCCGATGCCAGCTACTGCCTTGCGGTGGCGACCCCGGATGCCCTGGCAGCGATCGGGGGCGATGAGCTGCTGCATGATGACGAGCGGCTAGGCACGGGCGGCTACGTCGCCCTGCGGAGCGGTCTGACCGACTGCTTCGCCTTCGCCGTCGCCGGCTCGCTCACCGATCCGGCCGCTGCGGCGGTGCTGGCTGGCCGGTACCGGCAGGGGGTCGATGCGCCGGCCGAGCTGGCGCCCGCGGCGCGCTACTGGAGCGGCGTGACCCGCCAGCTGCGGTTGCAGGGAAGCGGCCGCGAGCTGGCCGCGCTGGACCATTTCCTGCCCTGGCTGGTCCATGACGCGATGGTCCATCTGACCGTGCCGCACGGCCTGGAGCAGTATACCGGCGCCGCCTGGGGCACGCGCGACGTCTGCCAGGGGCCGATCGAGCTGTTCCTGGCGCTCGAGCATGATGGCCCGGCCAAGGAAATTCTGCGGATCGTGTTCGCCCAGCAGTCGGAGGCTGCCGGCGACTGGCCGCAATGGTTCATGCTCGACCCCTATGGCACCATCCGCGATCGGCACAGCCATGGCGACGTGATCATCTGGCCGCTCAAGGCGTTGTGCGACTACCTTGAAGCGACCAACGATCTGGCCTTCCTGGATGAGCCGATCGCCTGGCGGCGCGGCGACAATTTCGAGCCGACCGAACGGCGGGATCCGGTCGCCCACCATGTCGAGACGCTGCTGGCGACGGTCCGGGCGCGCTTCATTCCGGGCACCCATCTGATCCGCTATGGCGAGGGCGACTGGAACGACTCGCTGCAGCCGGCCGACCCGAAGATGCGGGACTGGATGGCCAGCAGCTGGACGGTGGCCTTGCTGTACCAGCAGCTCCGCCGCTACGCCGAGGTGCTGCGGCGCGCCGGCCGGGCGGGTGCAGCGGAGCTGGACGGCTTGGCCGATGCCATGCGCGCCGACTTCAACCGTTACTTGATCCGGGACGACACGGTCGCCGGCTACGCCTTGTTCGAGCCCGGCGGGGCCGAGCCCGAGCTGCTGTTGCACCCGAGCGATCGGCGCACCGGCTTG
>CADEGR010000001.1:46328-65283 GCA_902826935.1 uncultured Alphaproteobacteria bacterium
TTTGCCGAGGCCATGGCGGTCCTGGGCGATGGCGAGGCGCTGTTCGAGGCGTTGCAGCTGGTCAATCCGGTCCTGGCATCCGAGCGGGTGCGGCAGGCTTCGCCGCGCCAGCGCAACACCTATTTCAGCAGCAGCGATGCCGCCTTCGACGACCGCTACGAGGCCCAGGCCGACTGGGCGAAGCTGCGCTCTGGCGAGGTTGCGGTCGATGGCGGCTGGCGGATCTACTCCAGCGGGCCGGGGATCTTCGTCAACCTGGTGGTTCGCCAGCTGTTCGGCCTGCGCCGCTGGTTCGGCGAGCGGCAGCGCCAGCCGCTCCTGCCCGGAGCGCTGCGGGATGCCGTCGCGGCAATGACCGTCGATGGCGAAACCCGGCGCTCGGCCTAGCCAAGCGGCCAGAGCTCGTGGAAGCGCTCCAGATAGAGTTCCTGCGCCCGGGCCGGCGGCACCGGCTGCAGGCGGGCTGCCTCGATCTGGAGCGTTGCGAAGCGGCCGCGCGGGTCGAAGATTTTGCGGGCCTCGGGGCCGGGGAAGCCGGCGAGGCCGGTTGCCTCGAGATAGGCAGCTGCCAGATCGGCGCGCTTGACCAGGGCGTCGGCGGCCTTCGGCAGCTGGCCGATGCCGAAGCGTAGCCGGATCGCATGCTGCAGGCGCGCCTCCAGCTTGCGGTAGTCGAGGCCGAGCGCCGCCTTGAAGGGCGTGATCAGATCGCCCACGACATATTCGGGCGCATCATGGAGCAGCGCCAGCAGGCGCCAGGCGGCAGGGACTGCCGGCCGGAACTGGTCCAGCAGCTGCTCGACGATCAGGCAGTGCTGGGCGACCGAGAACGCCCAGTCGCCTGCGGTCTGGCCGTTCCAGCGCGCCACGCGGGCCAGGCCGACCGCGATGTCCTCGATCTCGACATCCAAAGGCGACGGGTCGAGCAGATCGAGCCGGCGGCCGGATAGCATGCGCTGCCAGGCGCGCGGCAGGCGGTCCTGGGGGTGCTTGGTCACCCTTGGCCCCGGTTGGGCTCAGCCGGCACTTGAGGGAAGGCGGCCAAGCCATAGGTAAGGAAGGAAAACTTGCTTGCCATCGCCCATCCTTTGCCGGGCGGGCCGGCGGCGGTCAACCAGGCGGCCGAGCGGCGCATCTCCTGCGCCAGCGTCGCCTCTACTGCGCCAGCTTGTGCGCCGGATGCGTCAGCAGCGCCAGCAAGGCGCGCAGCAGCTGCGTCGGGCTGGGCGGACAGCCGCAGATATGGAGATGCACCGGCAGCACGGCGGCGACCCCGCCCGCGATCGCATAGCTGCCGGCGAAGCACCCCCCATCCCGGGCGCAATCGCCGACCGCCACCACCCATTTCGGCTCGGGCGTCGCGGCATAGGTCCGCTCCAGCGCCGCCTTCATGTTCCAGGTCACCGGACCGGTCACCAGCAGCACGTCGGCATGGCGCGGCGAGGCGACGAAGCGCAGGCCGAAGCGCTCCAGGTCGTAGAACGGGTTGCTCAGCGCATGGATCTCGAGCTCGCAGCCATTGCAGGAGCCGGCATCGACCTGGCGGATCGCGAGGCTGCGGCCGAGCCGGCGGCGAGCGGCACCATCGACGGTGCGGGCCAGCTCGGCCAGCGCCGCCTCGTCCGGCGCCGGGGCCGGCTCGGTCACCGGCGGCGTGATCAGGCTCTCCAACAGGTGCTTGCGCATGCGCGGACGGTCCTAGAGGTCGTGGCCGGAATAGGAGCAGTTGAAGGATTTGTTGCAGAGCGGGAAGTCGGCGACGATGTTGCCCTCGATCACCGCTTCCAGCAACGGCCACTGGAACCAGGACGGATCGCGCAGATGGCAGCGCAGGACCCGACCGTCGGCGCCCAGCCGCAGCCAGACCAGGACGTCGCCGCGAAACCCCTCGACCAGCGCCATGCCTTCGCCCGCCGCCAGCGCCGCCGGCAGCGGCGCCGCGATCGGCCCGACCGGCAGCTCGGCCAGGAGCTGCTCGATCAAGCCGAGGCTGGCCTGGACCTCGCGGATCCGGATCCAGACCCGGGCATTGACGTCGCCCGCATCCAGCACCGGCACGTCGAAGCTCAGGCCGTCATAGGGCGGATAGCCGGGCAGCTTCCGGGCATCGAAGCCACGGCCGGAGGCGCGGCCGACATAGCCGCCGGCACCATAGAGCCGCGCCAAGGCGGGCTTCAAGATGCCGGTCCCGACCGTGCGGTCAAGCAGCGAGGCGGTGTTGTCGTAGAGCTCGATCAGCGGGCCGAAGCGTGCCTCGATCTCGGCAAGCAGGGCCCGGAGCGCCTGCACGCCGGTGCCCTTCAGGTCGGCGGCAACGCCGCCTGGCACCACGCAGTCCCGCATCAGCCGGTGGCCGAAGCAGGTCTCGGCAAGGCGCAGCACCCGCTCGCGCAGCATGCCGCAATGGGCATGCATCAGGGCGAAGGAGGCATCGTTGCAGATCGCCCCGATGTCGCCGAAGTGGTTGGCCAGGCGCTCCAGCTCGGCCATGAGCCCGCGCAGGCGCTGGGCGCGCGGCGGCACCGTTAGGCTCAGCGCCGCCTCGGCCGCTTGGGCGAAGGCCAAGCCATAGGCGACCACGCTGTCGCCGGAGACCCGGCCGGCGAGCTTGGCGGCCCCGGCTAGATCGGCGCCGGCCAGCAGCCGCTCGATGCCTTTATGGACATAGCCCAGCCGCTCCTCCAGCCGGACCACGGTCTCGCCATGGGCGGTGAAGCGGAAATGGCCGGGCTCGATGATCCCGGCATGGACCGGCCCGACCGGGATCTGATGCAGGCCTTCGCCTTCGACCGGCAGGAACGGGTAGGGGGCCGCTGCCGGCGCTGGCGGCCCCGGCGCCGCGGCCAGCGGCTGGCTGACCGGCCAGCTGCCATGGTCGAGCCAGGGCCGCCGATCCGGCAGACCCTCCGGCACCAGGCCGCTCAGATCGCGCAGCGCCCGCTCCAGCCGCAGCGCCGGCGGATGGGTCTGGCCGATCGAGGGATAGCGCTGATCGGGGCAGGCGAGCGACAGCACGCCGATCGTGCCCTCGGCCTCGGCCAGCAGCGCCAGATGGACCAGATCGGGCTCGCCCCACAAGCCGAGCAAGGTCCAATGGCCGGCCGCGAGCTGGGCGCTGGCCAGCTGCCAGGCCGGTCGGTCGACCAGGCAGCGAGGCCAGGGGCGATGCCCGGTGACCGGCGCGCCGCTCGCCAGCAGGGCGGCCAGGCTGGAATGGGGCTGGTCGGTGGTCATGCTAGCCAAGCAAGCCCGCCACATGCTGGAACCAGGCGACCAGGGGGGCGGGCAGGAACAGGCCGCCCACCAGGACCAGGCTCAGATGGGCGTACATCGGCAGATAGCTCGCCTCGGCCGGCGCCATGCTGCCGGTCGGCTTGCCGAAGGCGACCTCGCCCAGGCGCAGGAGGAGGGCGCCGAGGGCCACCAGGAGGCCAAGGACCAGGGGCAAAGCGAGCAAAGGCTGTCTGGCAAAGGTCGAGCTGACCACCAGGAATTCGCTCATGAAGATGCCAAGGGGCGGCAGGCCGGCGATCGCGACCACGCCCAGCACGAGGCCCCAGCCGAGCCAGGGATGGCTCTCGGTCAGGCCGGTGATCTCGGCGAGCTTCTGGGTGCCCTTGATCTGGGCGATATGGCCGACCGCGAAGAAGATCGCGGATTTGGTCAGGCTATGCATCACCATGTGCAGCAGGCCGGCGAAGTTGGCGAGCGGGCCGCCGATGCCGAAGGCGAAGGTGATGATGCCCATATGCTCGATCGAGGAGTAGGCGAACAGCCGCTTGATGTCGCGCCGGCGGTACAGCATGAAGGCGGCGAAGACCAGCGACGACAGGCCCATGCTGACCATCAAAGGCCCGGCCGCGATCGCGGCCGGATTGGCGGCCAGCAGCAGCTTGAAGCGCAGCACCACGTAGAGCGCGACGTTCAGCAGCAGCCCGGACAGGACCGCCGAGATCGGGGTCGGCCCCTCGGCATGGGCATCCGGCAGCCAGGCATGGAGGGGCGCCAGGCCGACCTTGGTGCCGTAGCCGAGCAGCAGGAAGACGAAGGCGACGTTCAAGAGCGCCGGGTCGAAATCGGCGACATGGCGGATCAGGCTGGTCCAGACCATGGCATCAGCACCTTCGCCCAGGACCGGCTGGGCGGCCATGTAGACCAGGATCGTGCCGAACAGGGCAAGGGCGATGCCGACGCTGCCGAGGATGAAGTATTTCCAGGCCGCTTCGAGCGCCTCGTGGGTCCGGTAGATGCCGACCATGACCACGGTGGTCAGGGTCGCCAGCTCCACCGCGACCCACATCAGGCCGATATTGTTGGCCAGCAGCGCCAGGTTCATGGCGAACATCAAGAGCTGGTACATGGCGTGGTAGAAGCGCAGATAGGCCGGGGTGAGGCGCCCGGTCGCCAGCTCGTGGCCGATATAGGTGGCGCTGAAGATGCTGGTGGTGAAGCCGACCAGGCTGTTGAGGATGATGAAGCTGATATTGAGCTGATCGACCAGGAGCTGGCCGGGCGCGATCTGGCCGGCGCCGAAGACCAGGGAGCTGGCGGCCAGGAGCGTCGTGCCGGTCGCCAGCATGTTGAGCGCGGCGCTCAAGCGGTAGCCCGGCAGCAGGACCAGGATGGCGGCCGCGCTCAGGGGGATCAGCAGGATGACGAGCGGGATATGGGCCAGGAACGGGCTCATCGGCGCTCGCCCCGGAAGCGGTCGAGGGCCTGCAGATCGACCGTGTCGAAGCGTTCGCGGATCCGGAACAGGAAGATCCCGATCACGATGAAGGCGATCAGGATCGAGAAGGCGACGCTGATCTCGACCACCAGCGGCATGCCCTTGGCGCCGGTCGCCGCCAGGACCAGGCCGTTCTCGAGCGACATGAAGCCGACCACCTGGCTGACCGCGTTGCGCCGGGTCACCATGACCAGCAGGCCGAGCAGGACGACCGACAGCGCGAAGGCCAGATCCTCGCGGGCCAGGGCGTCGGCATTGGCGGTGACCGGCAGCATCACGACCATGGCGAGCGCCACCAGGCCCATGCCGACCAGCATGGTGGGGCCGATGCCGACCACGGTCTCGATCTCGCGGTGGATGCCGAGCCGCTGGATGATGCGGTGCAGGGCGACCGGGATGGTGATCGCCTTGAAGACCAGGGCGATCAGCGCGGTGATGTAGAGATGGGGGGCGCCCTGGACCAGCGCCTGCCAGGCGACCGAAAGCGCCAGGACCAAGGCGTGCAGGGCGAAGATGTTGAGCATCGCGTAGAGGCGGACCTGGTAGAGCAGCAGGAAGCTCATCAGGACCAGGCCGCCGGCCAGGAGATGGGCGATGTCGAAGGCCAGGCCATGCGGCATCTAGAGGCTCCGCGACACGAACAGGAGGAGCGTGCCGAGCAGGCCCAGCATCAAGGCGGCGCCTAGGAATTCCGGCACGCGGAACACCCGCATCTTGGCGATCGCGGTCTCGAACAGGGCGAGCAGGCAGGCGCAGGCGCCAAGCTTCAGGAGATAGGCCAGGATGCCGATCGCCCAGGCGGCCGGGCCGGCGCCCGGCGGGGCCAGATCCCAGGGCAGGAACACGCAAGCGATCAGCGAGACATAGAGCAGGAGCTTGAGCGCCGAGGTGAACTCGATCAGGGCCAGATGGCGGCCGGAATATTCCAGCACCATGGCCTCGTGGACCATGGTGAGCTCGAGATGGGTCGCCGGGTTGTCGACCGGGATGCGGCCGTTCTCGGCCAGCGCCACGATCGCCAGGCCGACCAGGGCGAGCCCCAGCGAGACGCGCAGGCCGACCTCGGCCGAGGCCATGTAGGTGGCGACCGTGGACAGCTGGGTCGAGCCCGCGATCAGGGCCAGGCTGAACATGATCAGGAGCATCGCGGGCTCGGCGAACGAGGCGATCATGACCTCGCGGCTGGCGCCGATGCCGCCGAAGCTGGTGCCGATGTCCATGCCGGCCAGGGCCAGGAAGAAGCGGGCGCTGGCGAGCAGCGCGATGATCGCGATCAGATCGGCGCTCCAGCTGAACATCAGGCCGCGGCCGAAGGTCGGGACCAGGGCGGCGGCGACCCAGGTGGCGGCGAAGATCAGGTACGGCGTGGCACGGAACAGCCAGGAGGCGTTCTCAGCCAGGACCACCTCCTTGCACAGGAGGCGCCAGAGGTCGCGGTAGGGCTGGAGCAAGGGGGGCCCGCGCCGGCGCAGGAGGCGCGCCTTGACCCGGCGCACCAGGCCGGTCAGCAGCGGCGCCAGCAGCAGGACCAGCGCCATCTGCCCGGCCTGGACGACGAGGCTCAGAAGGACGGCCATAGGGCCAGCACCAGGAGAAGGGTGACCAGCGCCAGGAAGACCATGCCCAGATAGCGGCGGATGGTCAGGAACTGGAGCGCGTTCAAGCGCTCGGCGGCGTAGCCGATGGCGGCGGCGAGCGGCAGATACAGGCCCTCCCAGACCAGGTCGCGCATCTGGAGCGCGAAGCGAGCCGGGCGCAGATCGCCGGGCAGCGGCATGGTCACCTGCTCGCGCGCACGGAAGATGCTGGTGCCGAACACCCGGCGCAGCGGCTGGGCGAAGCTGCCGGCGCTGTACTGGGCGAGCGGGCTGGGCTCGGGGTAGCCGCAGTCCCAGGCTGGCGCCCGGCGCACGGCGTGCGAGGCGACGCGGTGGATCACGAGCGCGGCGAGCGAGGCGGAGACCCCGATGAACAGGAACACCAGGAGGCCGCTATAGGAGCTGCGGCTGGCGACCACCGGCACGATCGGCTGCCAGGGTGCCGCCGGCTGCGCGGGCATCACGGCGCCGAGCAGGTCGCGCGTGACCGGCGCCAGGCCGTCGATCACGTAGCCGGGCAGGAGGCCGATCAGGAGGCAGGCGAGCGCGAGCAGCGCCATGGCCACGAGGCGGGTCGGCTCGACCTCCTGGGCCGTCGCGGCGGCGGCCGAGCGGGCGCGGCCGAGGAAGGCGATGCCGAAGGCCTTGACGAAGCAGGCGGCGGCCAGGGCGGTCGCCAGCGCCAACAGGCCGCCCACCGCCGGCACCATGATCTTCAGGCCCCAATGGGGCAGGACCGGGCTCAGCAGGACCGCCTGGAAGGTCAGCCATTCCGAGACGAAGCCGTTGAGCGGCGGCAAGGCGGCGATCGCGACCGCGCCGATGAGGAACAGGAAGCTGGTCTGGGGCATGCGGTGGATCAGGCCGCCCAGGCGCTCCAGGTCGCGCTCGCCGGTCGCGGTCAGGACGGCGCCGGCGCCCAGGAACAGGAGGCTCTTGAACAGCGCGTGGTTGGCGATGTGGCACAGGGCGGCGGTCATGGCGAGCGCGCTGGCGGCGGTCATGCCGTTGGCTTGGAAGGCGATCGCGAGGCCGAGGCCGACGCAGATCACGCCGATATTCTCGATCGTGCTGTAGGCGAGCAGGCGCTTCAGCTCGCTCTGCATCAGGGCCTGGAGCACGCCCAGCACCGCGGTGGCGCCGCCGGCCGCGAGCAGGACCATGCTGGCCCAGCCGGGCGGCGGGCCCAGGAGGTCGAACAGGATCCGGATCAGGCCGTAGAGCGCGACCTTGGTCATGACCCCGCTCATCAGCGCCGAGACATGGCTGGGCGCGGCCGGATGGGCGAGCGGCAGCCAGACATGGAGCGGCACCAGCCCGGCCTTGGAGCCGGTGCCGAGCACCGCGAGCAGCAGGGCGCCGCCGCCGAGCCAGGGCGTGAGCGGGGCGCTGCGGATCGCGGCGAAGCCGTAGTCCCCGGCGGGGCCGGCGAGCAGGCCGAAGGCGAGCAGGAGCGCCAGCGTGCCGAAGCCCGCCATGGTCAGATAGACATGGCCGGCGGCGCGGTTCGCCGCGCTGTGGTGATGCGCCATGACCAGCGCCCAGGACAGCAGCGACATGCACTCCCAGGCGAGCAGGAAGGTGAAGGCGTCATCGGCCAGGACCACCAGGTTCATCGCGGCCAAAAACGCGGCGAAGAACGGCAGGACCCGGCGCGGCGAGGGCTCGTGGGCGCCATAGCCGATGCCGTAGAGGGCGGCGATCGCGCCGCCGAAATTGACCACTGCCAGGAAGAACGCGGCCAGCGCGTCGAGCCGGAGATGGGCGCCCAGCCAGGGCAGGCCGAAGGGCAGGATGAGGGTCTCGGGCGGGGCCGGGGCGGCCAGGAGGCTGGCGAGGGCCGCCAGCGTGGCGATGGCGCCGGCGGCAGCGCTGGCGGCGTAGAGCACGCTGCCCGCCCAGGCGCCGCGGCCGGCCAGGCCGATCGCGAGCAGGGCCACGGCCAGCTGTCCCAGCATGGTGGCGAGCACGGCTGCCAGCGCCATCGGCTAGGTCCTAGCGG
Source organism: uncultured Alphaproteobacteria bacterium (assembly GCA_902826935.1). Taxonomy (GTDB): domain Bacteria; phylum Pseudomonadota; class Alphaproteobacteria; order Geminicoccales; family Geminicoccaceae; genus CADEGR01. Next base: position 54,658 of record CADEGR010000001.1, read on the forward strand.
GCGCGCGCGGCTGACCGGCGCGCAGCCGCACGCCGCGGCCGCCGGCGGGGCTGGCCGCACCCTCCGCGATCAGCTCGAGCCCGGCCGCGCTGAGGGCATCGATCAGCTTGGTCAAGGAATCCACATTGCCGCGGACCACGCCCTCGCTCGCCTCCATGCGCTGGATGGTCGGCACCGACAGGCCGGCAAGCTCGGCCAGCTGCCGCTGGTCGAGACCCAACAGCGCCCGCGCGGCGCGCATCTGACCGGCCGTGATCACACCCAGGCAAGCCCCTCAGGAAGGCAGGCTCAGGGCTGTCTAGGCCATTGCCATGAAGGTTTCAAGCCGCAGTTTCGATGGCTGAGATATCAGCCAGCCAGGCTCGCTCCGGCTCACTCGTCGAGCGGCAGCAGCTTGCCGTGGTAGAGCACCGGGCCGGTCGGCAGGCCGGTCGGCGAGCCGCCGGGCGGCTCCAGGCTGACCGCCAGGCTCGCCTCGCGCAGGCCTGCCTCGGCCGGCGGCAGGCTGAGCGAGGTCCGCTCAAGCGGGTCGAGCAGGCCCAGCGGCCGCGGCGTGCCGCCCGCCACCAGCCAGAGCTGGAGCGAGGTGTTCTGCGGCTGCTCGGTCTGGACCGGCCGGATCGTCATCCGGCCGCTCCTGGTATCCACGGTGATCACCAAAGCGGGCTGGTCCTGGCCGGCATTCAGCACCGCCACATAGCGCTGGCCGTCGGCCGGCAGCGATCCGCCGCCGAGCGCGCCGAAATAGAGGGCCAGCGCGGCGGCCGCGGCGGCCAGGCCGCTGGCGCCCAAGGTGGTCCAGCGCCAAAAGGCCAGGCTCGCCAGCAGCGGGCGCCCGCCTGGCGCTGCGGCCCCGGCGACCGGCCGGGCCAGGCCGGCGCCGCCCAGCTCATGCTCGATCCGGCGCCACAGATCGGCCGGCGGCTCGACCGGGCGCACGCCATCGGCCAGCGGCGCCAGCTGCGTCTCCCAGCGCGCCACCAGCTCGGCGAAGGCCTCGTTGCGCCGGAGCAGATCCTGCGCCCGCCGGCGATCGCTGGCATCCAGGCTGCCGAGCGCATATTCGGCCGCCAGCGCCTCCAGATCCGACATCGGCTCGGCGGTCATCGCGCCAAGCACTCCTTCAAGCTGGCGAGGCTGCGCCGGAGCCAGCTCTTGATCGTGCCGAGCGGCCGATTCAGGTGCTCCGCCAGCTCTTGATGGGTCAGCCCCGCCTGATAGGCCAGCACCAGGCAGTGCTGCTGGACTTCCTGGAGCTCCTCCATGCAGGCCCGCAGGCGGCGGCCATCGGCGCTGGCGAGCGCCTGTTGCAGCGGGCTGGCGTCAGCCCCCTCCGGCACGTCCTCGAGCTCGGGCAGATCCTCCAGCGGCACCTCGATCCGCATGCGCCGGCGCCAGTCGAGCGCCCGGTTGCGCGCGATCGCGATCAGCCAGGTCATCGGGGCGCCCTTGTCCGGCCGATAGTCCGCGGCGCGCTGCCAGACCCGCAGATAGACTTCCTGGAGCACCTCGGCGGCATCGTCCGGGCTGTGGAGGATCCGCAGTACGACGCCGAAAAGCTTCGCCTTGGTGGCGAGATAGAGCTGCTGGAAGGCCTGCCGGTCGGCTGCCGCGACCTGCGCCAGCAGGGCCGCGAGATCGACCTCGCGGGACATGAGCTTGGGCGCTTCACGGGACAGGACACGTTGCATGGAGGGCGGGCGGGCCGATTTCAATCGAGCAGCGGGCGGCGAATGATAGCCAGGGGTGCCGGGCCAAGTCGAGATCGCCCGGCCCCGCTTGGGTGCCAATTCGCGATCCTTCGCTTGACGCGCGCCCGCCCTGGACCTAGCTGGCAAGGCGCAGCGTTGTCCGACGGCGCCGGTCATCGACGACTGGCCGCCGATCGTCAATCAGCAAATCGAGGAGTGTCCGGATGAAATGCCCGATCGACCAGGTCGACCTGGTCATGGCCGACCGCCAGGGGATCGAGATCGACTACTGCCCGAAATGCCGGGGCGTGTGGCTGGATCGCGGCGAGCTCGACAAGCTGATCGAGCGCGCGACCGTGGCGGCCGCGCCGGTGGCGCCGGCAGCGCCCGCCGCACCGGCGAGCTTTCGCCGGGACCATGACGACGACGACGACCGGCGCCCGTACGACGACCGCTACCAGGGCGGCGGCCAGCAGCCTTACCGCAAGCGCAAGAAGTCGTTCCTGGGCGAGCTGTTCGACTTTTAAGCGAGCGCCAGGCCGGGCTAGGCCGGCTCGACCGCCCGGCCGGTGCTAAGGGATTCGACCGCGGCGTCGGCCAGCGCCAAGGCGCGCCGGCCGTCCTCGCCGCTCGGGCTGGGCGCGACGCCTTTGGTCACGACCTCGGCGAAATGGTCGAGCTCGTTGCGATAGGCCTGGGCGTAGCGCTCCAGGAAGAAATGGAGCGGCTTGGCGCGGGTCAGGCCATGGCTGTCGGTGACCTGGAGCGTGCTCGCCAGGACGTTCTCGGCCTGCAGCATGCCGCGCTCGCCCAGGACCTCGATCCGCTGGTCGTAGCCGTAGACCGCCCGGCGCGAGCAGCTGATCTGGCAAAGCTTGCCGGACGCGGTGCGCAAGGTGACCACGGCGCTGTCGACGTCGCCCAGGCGGCCGATCTCGGGCTCGACCAGGCAGGAGCCGGCGGCCTGGACCGTGACCGGCTCCTCGCCCAGGAGCCAGCGGGCGAGGTCGAAATCGTGGATCATCATGTCCCGGAACAGGCCGCCCGAGACCTTGATATAGGCGGCCGGCGGCGGGCCGGGGTCACGCGAGGTGATCGCCAGCATCTCGAGCTGGCCGACCCGGCCCTCGTCCAACGCCTGCTTGAGCGCCTGGAATTGCGGATCGAAGCGGCGGTTGAAGCCGATCATCAAGGGCACCTTGGCCTCGGCCGCCACCGCCAGGCAGGCATCGACCCGGGCGCGGGTCAGATCGACCGGCTTCTCGCACAAGATCGCCTTGCCGGCCTTGGCGGCCGCCTCGATCAGCTCGGCATGGGTGTCGGTCGAGCTGGCGATCAGGACGGCATCGATCGAAGGATCGGCCAGGGCCTGCTCGCGGGTGCCGACCTGGCCGCCGGCCGCAGCCGCGACCGCGCCGGCCGCGGCCGGATCGACGTCGACCACATAGGCCAGCTGGAAGGCGGGATGGCGCGCCAGATTGTCGGCATGCAGCCGTCCGATCCGACCCGCGCCGAACTGCGATAGCTTGATCATGGCTCGCCCCCTGCTGGCGGTCGCGCAGCGCGCTCGGTGTGGTCACTGCAGCATCGTGGATACGCCATCCGACGCCTGCAATGAAACATACATTTCATGGGTGGATTGGCGTAAAAGACGAGCAGGTGCCGGCGCCATGGACCCTCTTGCGGCGGCGGCGGGGGAGGAGGGCATGATGGCTGAACGTCCGCTCGATCTGGTGTGCATCGGCCGCGCCGCGGTCGATTTCTACGGCGAGCAGATCGGCACGCGGCTCGAGGACACCACCAGCTTTGCCCGCTATCTGGGCGGCTGCGCTGCCAATATCGCGGTCGGCACCGCCCGGCTTGGCCTGCGCTCGGGCATGATCGCGCGGGTCGGCGACGAGCAGATGGGCCGCTTCGTGCGCGAGCAGCTGGCGGCCGAGGGGGTCGATGTCGGCCAGGTCCGGACCGATCCCGAGCGGCTGACCGCGCTGGTGATCCTGGGCCTGCGCGATCGCCACACCTTCCCGCATATCTTCTATCGCGCCGACTGCGCCGACATGGCGCTCGAAGCCGGCGACATCGATCCCGGCTACATCGCCAGCGCGCGCGCCCTGCTGGTCACCGGCACCCATTTCTCGACCGCCAAGGTCGATGCCGCCTCGCGTGCTGCGATCCGCCATGCCAAGGCTGCCGGCACGCGCGTGATCCTGGACATCGACTATCGGCCGGTGCTGTGGGGCCTGGCCGGCCATGCCGCCGGCGAGGCGCGCTTCGTCGCCAGCGACACGGTGACCGGGCATCTGCAGTCGATCCTGCCGGATTGCGACCTGATCGTCGGCACCGAGGAGGAGATCGCGATCGCCGGCGGCTCGACCGACACCATGGCCGCGGTCCGGGCGATCCGCGCGGTCTCGGCCGCGACCATCGTGGTCAAGCGCGGGCCGATGGGCTGCGTGGTGTTTCCGGACGCGATCCCGGCCGACCTCGAGGGCGGCATCCAGGGGCCGGGCTTTCCGATCGAGGTGTTCAACACGCTGGGGGCTGGCGACGGCTTCATGAGCGGCTTCCTGCGCGGCTGGCTGAGGGACCTGCCGCTCGCGGAATGCGCCCGCTTCGGCAATGCCTGCGGGGCGATCGTGGTGTCGCGCCATGGCTGCTGCCCGGCCTCGCCCTCCTGGGTCGAGCTGCAGCATTTCCTGACCAAGGGCAGTCGCTACCATAAGTTGCGCGAGGATCCGGTCCTCAACCGGATCCACCGCTCGACCACCCGGACCAAGGCCTGGCCGGAGGTGCTGGCGCTGGCCTTCGACCATCGCAGCCAGCTGGTCGCGCTGGCCGAGCAGGCGGGCGCGCCGGTCGAGCGGATCGAGCCGTTCAAGCGCCTGATCGCCGCGGCGGTGGCGGAGGTGAGCGCCAGCGAGGGGCTGGCCGGGCGGGCCGGCATCCTGGTCGACGACCGCTTCGGCACCAGCGTGCTGGAGCAGCTGGCGGGGCAGGGGATCTGGCAGGGCCGGCCGGTCGAGCTGCCGGGCTCGCGGCCGGTCAAGTTCGAGGCCGGGCCCAATCTCGATGCGACCTTGCGGACCTGGCCGGTCGAGCATGTGGTGAAGTGCCTGGTGTTCTATCACCCGGACGATCCGGCCGAGCTCAAGGCCCTGCAGCTGCATCGGATGCAGCGGCTGTACCAGGCGACCGGCGCCAACCGGCTGGAGCTGCTCCTGGAGATCATCCCGCCGGCCGGCAGCCCGGTCGATGCCCAGACCTTGGCGCGGGCGATGATCGAGATCTATGGCGCGGGCGTCTATCCGGACTGGTGGAAGCTGCCGCCGCCGGATGCCGCCGGCTGGGCCGCGATCGAAACCGTGCTGGACCGCCACGACCCGCATTGCCGGGGTGTCCTGCTGCTCGGGCTGGAAGCGCCGCTGCCGGTGCTGGCGGCGGCGTTCGCCCTGGCAGCCCAGCACCCCTGGTGCAAGGGCTTCGCGGTCGGGCGCTCGATCTGGGGCGGGCCGGCCGGCCCCTGGCTGAGCGGCACGCTGGACGACGGTGCCGCGATTGCGGCGATCGCGGCCGCCTATCGCGAGCTGGTCCAGCTGTGGCGGGCGCAGCGGCCGCGCTGATGCTGCACTGCAAAAAACCGCTTGGGAGAGCACCCCCTGATCCAGTAAGCTCGGCGATTGATCCGTCCCGGGGTATTTGCTGGAGGTGCTGCCCAGGTGGCCAGGCAGGATGCGAGCGACAGCCTAGCGATCGTGGCGCCGCGCGCGCCCCGTCCCCGCAACCGCAGCGCCCAGGCGGCGACCGAGCCGGAAGTGCCGCAGGATGCGGTCTGCTTCAGCCCGATCGACCGCGTCGATCCGGCCGCGCTGCGGCAGCTGCTGAGCGCCAGCCTGGCCGAGCTGCAGGCGCAAAAGGCGACCAATCCGTTCAGCAACCCGGTCCAGCTCCTGGGCATCGAGCTGAAGCAGAAGCTGGCGCGGGGCGAATTGTCCTTGTCCGGCCTGGAGCAGCTGGTGCAGCGGCTGACGACCGCGTCCTTCGTCCATCGCGCCGAGCACATCCGCGCCTATCTGGGCGAGACCGATCCGGCCGCCAATCGCGCACGGCTGCGCCAGACGATCCTGGCGCTGACCCAGGATCCGGCGACCGGGACGCCGCTGCCGTTCGAGACGTTTGCCCAGAAGGTCGAGCGCGACCGCTTCGGCATCGTGATCACCGCGCACCCGACCTTCGCCCTGGCGAAGCCCTTGCAGGACGCCCTGGTCGAGCTGGCGCTCGGCCTGGACGGCCAGGGCCGGCCGACCAGCGCCGCCCGCCGCCAGCGCCTCCTGGACGAGGTCAGCCGGAGCGAGCACCGGCCCTCCCGGCCGCTCGATCTGGACGAGGAGCACCGCCAGTCGCTGGTGGCGATCGCCAATCTGCACAAGGTCTTGCACCAGGTGTATGGCCTGGTGCTCGAGATCGCCAAGGAGGTCTATCCGGAGCGCTGGCACGAGCTCAGCCCCAGGCTTCTGACGATTGCCAGCTGGGTCGGCTACGACCTGGACGGCCGCTCCGACATTCCCTGGACCGTGACCTTCGCCAAGCGCTTGCGGGTCCAGGTGCTGCAGCTGGAGCGCTATCTCGAGGAGGCGCGCGCCTTGCGCGCATTGGTCGCCGGCGATTCCCGGCTGGGCGACCTGCTGGAGCTGCTGGCGGCGCGGCTCGCCTTGGCGATCAAGCAGGCCGACGACGAGATCCTGGTGTTCGAGCAGCGGCCGGGGGCCGCGGGCGCCGAGAGCTGGCCGGCCCAGCTGGCGCGCGCCGCCCGGGCGATGCATGCCGGCCGCTCGGCCCGGCTGGTCGATCCCGGCCAGCTGGTCGAGCTGATCGAGCGCGCCCTGGCGGCGAGCGACGATCCGGCGCTGCGCCACGGCCTTCTGGTGCTGCGCGCCGAGATCCGGACCCACGGCCTCGGCATGGCGCACACCCATACCCGCCTGAACGCCCGCCAGCTGCACAACGCGATCCGCAAGACCCTGCGGATGGACCACAGCCCGGACGATCCCAGCCATCGCCTCAGCTATCTGAACGCGATCAGCGCCCTGATCGAGCAGGTCGAGCCGACCCGGATCAATTTCGGCTCGCTGATCGCCGAGCGGGCGACCGCGCGCCGGGTCTTCATGATCATCGCCCAGGTCCTGAAATATATCGACGCGACCCAGCCGGTGCGCTTCCTGATCGCCGAATGCGAGACCGGCTTCACGCTCCTGACCGCGCTCTATTTCGCCAAGCTGTTCGGGATCGCCGAGAAGGTCGAGATCTCGCCTCTGTTCGAGAGCCTGACCGGGCTGGAGCAGGGTGCCCGGGTGATCACCGAGGCGCTCGAGGTGCCGAGCTACCGGGATTATCTGCGCCGCCATGGCCGGATGTGCATCCAGACCGGCTATTCCGATGCCGGCCGCGCCTTCGGCCAGATCGCGGCCGCCAACGCGATCGAGCAGCTCAGACGCGCGGTCGGCCGGGCGCTGGCGGCGCAAGGCATGAGCGCGATCGAGCTGGTGATCTTCGACACCCACGGCGAATCGATCGGCCGGGGCGGCCACCCCGGCGGCTTCGTCGACCGTCTGGCCTATGTCGATACCCCGATCTCGCGCGCCGAGTTCGCGGCCCTGGGCATCGTGCACAAGCAGGAGGTCAGCTTCCAGGGCGGCGACGGCTATCTGTGGTTCCTGACCGAGCCGGCCGCCCTGGCCTCGGTCACCCGCATGCTGGAGCACAGCCTGGCGCCGCTGCCCGAGCAGGAGGATCCGTTCTACGCCGAGACCGACTATGTCCACGAATTCTTCTCGGTGATCCAGCGCTTCAACCAGCGGATCATGGAGGATCCGTGCTACGGCGCCCTGCTCAGCGCCTACGGCCCGAACATGCTGCATCGGGCCGGCTCCCGGCCGGTCAAGCGCCAGCATGACACCTGGTCGGGCCAGATCAATCTCGAGCATCCGACCCAGATGCGGGCGATCCCGCACAACGCGATCCTGCAGCAGCTGGGCTTCCTCGCCAACTCGATCGGCGGGGTCGGCCTGGCGGTCGCCAAGGATCCGGTTCGCTTCCAGCGCCTCTACGACGAGAGCCCGCGCTTTCGCCGCTTGATGACCATGGTCGAGCATGCCTTCAAGTTCAGCGATCTGGCGGTGCTCAAGGCTTATATCGACCAGTTCGATCCGGGCTTGTGGCTGATCCAGGTCGCTCGCGGGGTCGGCGACAGCGAGGCCCAGACTCGGATCGGCGAGGTCATGGAGGCGACTGGCCTGCATGAGCGCCTGATCCGGATCTGGCGGGAGTTCGTGCGCGACTACGTGGTCCTGGCGGATGCCTTGCGCGAGCACCGCCGCCGCCAGCGCGCCGCCGGCGAGCAGCCGATCGCGGTCGATGCCGCCTCGCGCGACGTGATGCACCAGCTGCACGCGATCCGCCTGGCCCTGATCCATGAGGTCTACAGCCTGACCATCCGGATTCCGGAGTTCAGCGGCCGCCACGAGGTCAACTACGAGAGCCTGATCTCGCGCCTGATCCAGCTGGACGTCGAGACCGCCCTGCAGAAGCTGCGCGACATCTTCCCGGTGACCGAGGTGCTGGTCAGCGACGAGGATTTCGGCGAGCCCGCGACCTATCAGAGCGCCGACACCCAGTCCTATACCCAGCTGCACAGCGAGATCTTCCGGCCGCTCGAGCAGCTCTACGTCCTGATCCGCCGGATCAGCGCGGCGGTCACCCACAATGTCGGGGCGTTCGGCTGAGCGCTCGTGCCGCATCGCACAAATGTGACTGGTGCGCCGGGCCGGCTTGTGGATAAATTTGCGGCGATAACATACCCGTTACTCCACTCGCCGCGGCAAACCCTCGTTGCCGCGGCATTTTCTTCAAGCCTTGCGCGGCCAGTCCGGAGCGCTTCGACCAGCCCTTGACCCTGGTTGCGCCAGTAGTTCGGCCGCGACCGAGCGGGCCTGCAGGTCGAGGCGGCGCGCGGCCGGCCCTTGGCCGCGGTCCAACGGTTCGACCCTAGGAGAGGATCTGCCCGATGGATCTCATGCTGTATGAATTGGCGGGGGCCCGCTCGGCCCGCGTCCGCTGGACGCTCCTGGAGCTGGATCTGCCGTTCGAGAGCCAGGAGGGCTTCCAGGTATTCCGTTCGGACGGATTGCAGCAGGCCCATCCGCTGCGGAAGGTGCCGGCACTGGTGATCGATGGCCGGCCGCTGTTCGAATCCGCGGCGATCTGCACCTATCTCGCCGACAGCCAGCCCGAGCGGGGACTGATCGCGCAGCCGGGCAGCTGGCAGCGGGCGTTGCACGACCAGTGGGTGGCGTTCACCCTGGCCGAGCTCGAGGCGCATCTGTGGAGCACCACCCGCAACGGCTTCCTCTATCCGGAGGAGCGGCGGCTGCCGGCAATCATCGAGCAGAACAACCAGGAGGCCACGCGCTCGCTCCAGGTCCTGGACGACTATCTGGCCGACAAGAGCTACCTGATCGACGACCGCTTCTCGGTGACCGACATCTTCGTCGGCTTTGCCGTCAATTGGGCGCGGGTGGCCGGATTGACCGAGGCCCTGCCGCAGGTCAGCGCCTACAACGAACGGCTGCTGGCGCGGCCGCTGTGCCCCTTGCGCAAGGACTGAGGGCGCGGCGCGAAGGGTGGCTCAGGGGCGGCCGCCGAGGCGCGCCTGCTGCTGGCTGCTGGCAGGCCAGCGGAAGTCGAAATTGCGCATCGCCAGCGCCTGGTAGCTTTCGGCGAGGCGGGCCTGCTGGCGCTGGCAGGCCGGAAAGTCACCCCGGCAGGCCTGGCCCAGGACGCGATTGGCCTGGAACAGCGGCTCGGTCGGGCCGACCGCCAGGGCCAGGAGCTGGCCCGGCAGGAACATCACGTCGTTCTGCCGGCGGCTGCGCAGATCCTGGCTGCCCGGGGGCAGGGGGAAATTGGCGAGCAGGTGATAGTAGCTCTGGAACCGCTCGGCCTTGGCGAAGGCGACCTCCGGCAGGCTCGGCTTGTGGTCGCCCAGATGCAGGAACAGGGTCGGGCGCTGGCGGGCCATGAGCTGGCGCTGGAGCGCGTTGACCACGCGGTCGGTCTCCTGGAAGCGATCGAGATAGTCGTAGAGGCCAAAGGGCAGGTCCGGCCCCCAGAACGCGCTCATGGCGGGGGTCACCTGGAAGCTGGCGCCCCGCCGGCCGCGCTCGCCATAAGGGCCGTGATTGGCCATGGTGAACACCAGGATGCAGCGGGGCTGGGCGCTGGGCGAGCCAAGGCGCGCCTGGAGCGCGTCGGCCAGCTCCTGATCCTGGAGCACGGCCAGATCGTCGCCGGCGGCGGTCGGGCGCAGCGACTTCGGGTCGTCGAAATCCTGGACGCCATAATGCTCGTAGGCCTGGCGCTCGCCGAAATAGGCGCCGTTGAAGCCGTACAGCACCGAGGTGCGATAGCCGGCGGCGCGCAAGGCATGGAACAGCGTGTGCTCGACATAGGGGGCGAGCGCCACGGTGGTGTAGCTGGCATGGACGCCGAACCATTCTGAGCGGGCGCCGGCCTGGAGCGCGAACTCGGTGGTCCAGCTGTTGCCGCCGAACACGCTGACCGCGAGCGGCCCGGTGGCGATGGTCTCGGGCTGCGGCGTGAACAGCGCGAAGCGATGCTGGCGGACCTTGGGGCCAGCCCCGCTCGCGCGCGCCAGCTCGGCCAGATCGAAGGTGGATTCGTTGATCCAGATCACGATGTCCGGCTGGGCCGGGACGGCGGCTGGCGGCGGCGCCGCGGCGATCCGGTCGATGATCAGCTGAGCGGAGGTCGCAGGCGGCGTCAGCTCGTCCGGCCGGGTCGCCAGATCGCGCTTCGAGCCCAAGAAGAACAGGAGGCTGCCATAGCGGTAATGCGCCTGCGGCCAGAACAGCGCCTTGCC
>CADEGR010000001.1:65383-80713 GCA_902826935.1 uncultured Alphaproteobacteria bacterium
AGAGCGGTTTGACATGGGTCTGGTCGATCACAAGATTGACCAGCAGCACGGCAAGCGCGAGCAGGAGCAGCCGGCTGGCCAACAATCGCAGCGACATGAGGCGTGGCAATCTGGTTGGGCGCAGCCCGCCGAACGACAACAAGGCGGCGGCCCTGGCCTTGGCCAGGGCAACGCGCCACCGAGATCAAGTCGCCGTCTGTAGTGGGATTGTCACGAAACTGCAATATCGGCGCGGCCGCCGGTCGATGCGGCAAGCCGCCCGCGCCATCGGGCACGGGCGGCTCTGTCGGCTCGGGTGGGTCAGGCCGCGATCTGATCCTCCGGCGGGGCCATGGCGCCGGTCATGATCGCGACCGCATCGGACATGCTGAACTTGTTGGGATCGATCACCGCGATCCGCCGGCCGAGCCGGTGGATGTGGATCCGATCCGAGACCTCGAACACGTGCGGCATGTTGTGGCTGATCAGGACGATCGGCAGGCCGCGCCGCTTGACGTCCAGGATCAGGTCCAGCACCCGGCGCGACTCCTTGACGCCCAGCGCCGCGGTGGGCTCGTCCATGATCACCACCCGGCTGCCGAACGCCGCAGCGCGCGCCACCGCGACACCCTGGCGCTGGCCGCCGGAGAGGGTCTCGACCGCCTGGTTGATGTTCTGGATGGTCAGCAGGCCGAGCTCGCTGAGCTTGGCGCGCGCTTCCCGCTGCATCCGGCCCCGGTCGAGCGCCCGGAACAGCTGGCCCATCAGGCCCGGCTGGCGCGGCTCGCGGCCGAGGAACAGGTTGTCGGCGATGCTGAGGGCAGGGGACAGCGCCAGGTTCTGGTAGACGGTCTCGATCCCGGCATCCCGCGCCTCCATCGGGGACTTGAAGTTGACCACCTGGCCATCGAGCCGGATCTCGCCCTGATCCGGCACGACCGCGCCGCTCAAGGCCTTGATCAGGCTGGACTTGCCAGCGCCGTTGTCGCCGATCACCGCCAGGATCTCGCCCTTGCGGAGATCGAAGTCGGCATGGTCGAGGGCGGTCACCCGGCCGTAGCGCTTGACCAGGCCGCGCGCCTGCAACATGGGGGTGCTGCTGTCAGTAGCCATCACGCCGCCACCTTTCTGATCCACTGGTCGATCGCGACCGCGACGATGATCAACAGGCCGACCGTGAATTCCTGCCAGAGGACATCGACGCCGGACAGCGCCAGGCCGTTGCGGAACACGCCCACGATCAGCGCCCCGATCAGGGTGCCGAAGATCGAGCCGCGGCCGCCGAACAGGGAGGTGCCGCCGATCACGACCGCGGTGATGCTGTCCAGGTTCGAGGTGTAGCCGGCCTGCGGGCTGACCGAGCCGATCCGGCCGATCAGCGCCCAGGCCGCGATCGCGCAGATCACGCCGGCCGTGACATAGACCGCGAGCAGGACCTTGTCGGTGTTGATGCCCGACAGACGGGCGGCATCCGGGTCGTCGCCCGTCGCGTAGAGATGCCGCCCGAACGCCGTGCGATTGAGCACGTACCAAAACACACCGAATAGCAGCAGCATCAAGACCGAACCGTAAGTCAGCCTAGCACCGAAGAAATTGATGGTGGTCCCGAGCAGCTGCAGGAACGGCGCATTGGCCGTGATGTCCTGCGAGCGGATGGTCTCGCTGGCCGAGTACCACAAGTTCAAGGCGAAGAAGATGTTCCAGGTGCCGAGCGTGACGATGAACGGCGGCAGCCGGAAGGTGGTCACCAGGAGGCCGTTGATCAGGCCGCACAAGCCGCCGGCGCCGAGGCCCATGAGGAAGGCAAGCGCGGTCGGGACGCCGGCGACCACGGCGAGCTTGCCCATGATCACCGAGGCCAGGACCATGATCGCGCCGACCGACAGATCGATGCCGGCGGTGAACACGATCAGGGTCTGGGCGATGCCCAGGATGCCGATGATCGTGACCTGCTGGATGATCAGCGACAGGTTGATCGGATGGAAGAAGCGGCTGCCCACGATCGCGCTGAACAGGAGCACGCCGAGCAGCAGGACGATGGCCGGGATCGCGGTCGGATTGCCGTGCAGGAAGTGCTGCAGGCGCTGCAGAAACGTCTTGCGCCCCTCCTCGAACGACGCCAGCGTTTTGTCGCTGGACGCTAGCGAGCGCTCGAAGTCCTGCATGCCGCGGGTGCTCGCTGGGTCATTGGTGCTCATGGGACCGCCCAATCAGAACTTGATGGGGATGGCTGGGCGCCGGCCACGCGGGGCGGCGCCCAGGCCATCGTCATGTCATCTGGTGCTGGGCAAGGCTGGCTTGCTCAGCCCCAGCACTTCTTCAGGCCCTCTTCCGAGGTGATCGAGGGCAGGCCATCGACCGGCTTGTCGGTGATCAGCTCGACGCCGGTGTTGAAGAAGTCGAGGCCGGGCGAATTCTCGGGCTTCTTGCCGGAAGCGGCATGGTCGACCACCGCCTGGACGCCCATCGAGGCCATCATCAGCGGGAACTGCATCGAGGTGGCGCCGATCACGCCGTCCTTGACGTTGTTGACGCCGGGGCAGCCGCCGTCGACCGACACGACCAGCACGCTGCTTTCCATGCCCATGGCCTTCAGGGCCTCGTAGGCGCCGGCCGCGGCGGGCTCGTTGATGGTGTAGACGACGTTGATCTCCGGATCCTTCTGCAGCAGGTTCTCCATCGCGGTCCGGCCGCCTTCCTCGGAGCCGTCGGTGACGTCATGGCCGACGATGCGGGCATCGTCCTCGTCGCCGATCTTGGCCGCGTCCTTGACGTCGACGCCGAAGCCCTTGAGGAAGCCCTGGTCGCGCAGCACGTCGACCGTGACCTGGCTGGCATTGAGGTCGAGCATCGCGATCTTGGCATTGGCGGCGCCATCGCCGAGCGTGGCCTTGGCCCACTGGCCGATGAACTCGCCGGCCTTGAAATTGTCGGTGGCGAAGGTCGCATCCGCCGCCTCGATCGGGCTCAGCGGGGTGTCGAGCGCGATCACCAGGATGCCGGCGTCGCGCGCCTTCTTGACGGTCGGCACGATCGCCGCGGTGTCGGAGGGCGTGATCAGGATGCCCTTGGCGCCGGCCGCGATCAGGCTCTCGATCGCCTCGACCTGGGCCTGGTTGTCGCCGTCATACTTGCCGGCGAAGGAGCGCAGCTCGACGCCCAGCTCCTTGGCCTTGGCCTCGGCGCCCTCGCGCATCTTGACGAAGAACGGGTTGGTGTTGGTCTTGGTGATCAGGCCGACGATGGCGTCCTCGGCGGAAGCCTGGCTGGTCACCAGGCCGAAGGCGAGGGCGCCCATGGCGGCGGTCGCGAGCAGACGGAACTTGGCGGACACGGTTGCATACTCCCAGACGATGCCCCGCTGGCGGGGCCGTTCATGAACCATTGATGTGCGTGCAGCATCCCCGATCAGGCAGCGTGCCGGAGGTCGACCTGCAGCCCTTGTAGGCTTCAAAAAAGCCCAGTTTCCCCGGCCTGTCAATAAATAAATCAAGCGGATTTAATTATTGACAGGCGATTGCGCCAGGGCCATCCTGACGCTTGGCTAGCAAGCCCTCGAGCGGGCGGCCGCACGCGGGCAGGTGCTCCGCGCAGGGAAATGGAACGCGGCATGACCACCGAGGACAGCCTGATCACCGCCGAGCAGCTGCGCCAGGCCGACCTCAGCCGGGGCAGCAACCAGACCGCGGTCCGGCTCTACAACGAGCGGCTGGTGCTGTCGCTGATCCGCCGCCAGGGCAGCTTGCCCAAGGCCGAGATCGCCCGGCTGACCGGCCTGTCGGCGCAGACCATCTCGGTGATCATCAAGCAGCTGGAAGCGGATGGGCTGGTGCTGAAGGCAGCGCCGACCCGGGGCAAGGTGGGCCAGCCCTCGGTGCCGTTCGTGCTCAATCCGGACGGCGTGCTCTCGATCGGCTTGAAGATCGGCCGGCGCAGCAGCGATCTGATCCTGATGGACTTTGTCGGCCAGGTCCGCCAGGCGCTGCATCAGACTTATGCCTATCCGCAGCCGCAGCAGGTGCTGGCCTTCGTCGAGCACGGCATCGCCCAGCTGGTGGCGACGCTCAGCGTGGCCCAGCGGGCCAGGATCGCCGGGCTCGGCATCGTGGCACCGTTCGAACTATGGAGCTGGGCCGAGGAGGTCGGCGCGCCGCCCGCCGTGCTGGCCGCCTGGCAGAGCATCGACCTCGCCGCCGCCGTGGCCACGGTCTGCCCCTGGCCGATCGAGTTTTGCAACGATGCGACCGCCGCTTGCGCCGCCGAGCTGATGTTCGGCAATAGCGGCCACTACGCCGACTTCCTCTATGTCTTCGTCGGCTCGTTCGTCGGCGGCGGCGTGGTCCTGAATGGCAGCCTCTATCCCGGCCGGACCGGCAATGCCGGGGCATTGGGCTCGATGCCAGTGCCGGCACCAAACGGCACGCCCGGCTGGCAGCAGCTGATCAAGCGGGCCTCGATCTACGTGCTCGAGCAGCAGCTGATCACGGCCGGCCAGGATCCGGCCGCCTTGTGGCAGCAGCCGGGCGACTGGAGCGAGCTCGGGCCGCTGCTCGATCGCTGGATCGAGGATGCCGCCCAGAGCCTGGCGCTGGCCAGCCTGGGTGCGATCTCGGTGATCGATTTCCAGGCGATCGTGATCGACGGCGCGTTTCCGGCGAGCGTGCGCGCCAAGCTGGTCGAGCGCACCAAGGCAGCGCTCGCCGGCCATGACCGGCAGGGCCTGTCGCCCGTGGCAGTGGTGCCAGGCTCGATCGGCTACAGCGCCCGGGCGATCGGCGGCGCCAGCCTGCCATTGCTGCAGCGCTTCGTGCTGGACCGCGCGGTGCTCCTGAAAGAGCGGGGGTGAGGATCCAAGAGCCGAGAGCCATACCCTGCCCACACCCTGCGATCCGATAAGATATATTATGTCAAATTAGGTTTGGCCTAGGTGGGCGATCCGGCGTGCTGCCCCCTAACCTGATTTGGCGGTCTGGGTGGCCATGGCGGCCGCCTCGTCGTCCAGGAGCCGCCGGGCAGCCGCCGCGCCGGCTTCGCGCGCGGTCGGCTCGTCGAGCGCGGCACCGGCTGCGACATGGACCGTCACCTGACGGCTGGCAAACTGGATGTCGGCTGCGGCGAAGGCCGCGCGGATGCGGTGCAGCAGCTCCCGGCGCAGCACGAACTGCTCGCCCGGCTTGGCCATGAACTTGATCCGCAGCAGGATGCCGCCATCGTCCATCTCGAGCACGCCCTGGGATTTCGGCGGCTCGAGCAGCATCGGGCCGAGCTCCGGATCGGCCGCCATCTCCTGGCCGATGGTCTTGACGATCTTCTTGACCGCCTGCGGATCGGTCTCGAGCGCCAGGCGGAGCGGCAGCTTCATGATCACCCAATCGCGGGAGTAGTTGGTCAGCGTCTGGATTTCGCCGAACGGGATGGTGTGCAAGGCGCCCCGATGGTGGCGCAGCCGGAAGCTGCGCACCGAGATCTTCTCGACCGTGCCCTGGGCCGAGCCGATGTCGATATATTCGCCGATGCGGAATGCATCATCGATCAGGAAGAACAAACCCGAAACGACATCCTTGACCAGGGTCTGGGCGCCGAAGCCGACCGCCAGGCCGACCACGCCGGCGCCGGCCAGGAGCGGCCCGATATTGATGCCGAGGCTGGCGAGCGCGGTCAGCACGCACATCACGGCGATCACGGCCAAGGCGAAGGAGCGGAGCAGGGGCAGGAGGGTCGCGGCCCGGGTCGCGCCGGCACCGCCCCCCTCGCCTTCCGGCGCCGCCGCAGCCCCGGCGCCGGCCGGCAGCTGGGCCGCCAGCCGGCTGTCGATGACCGCGCGGATCAGCTGCCAGACGGCGTAGCCGACGAGCGCGGTCACGCCGATGTCGAAGGCGGCGCCGAGCAGCCACTGGGCGATGCCGACCGAGGCCATGCTGGTCCGATCGAAGCCCCACAAGGACAGGAAGATCGCGACCGCGCCGACCACCAGGAGGACTCGCACGGTGCGCATCAACGCCGCGCCGATCGGGCTGTCCGGGCCGAGCTGGGCGGCGACGAAGCGGCCGATGATGATCTCGAGGGCCGGCGCCAGGATGAACAGGAGGAGGCTCTTCAGGCCGGTGTCGGTGGTGGTCGCCTGCTCGCCCGCGAGCAGCAGCTGGCCGTTGGCGAGCGCCCAGAGCAGGACCATGTAGGCGCTGGCCAGCCAGTGCCAGTTGTCGGCCAGAAGGTTGCGCAGATAGGCCAAGCCCTCGCGGCCTTGGGCACCACGGATCAGGGCCCGGACCTCGTGGCGGAGCTGCCAGATGCCGGCCAGCATCAGGCCCAGGAACAGCGTGCCGAC
Organism: uncultured Alphaproteobacteria bacterium; assembly: GCA_902826935.1. GTDB lineage: Bacteria > Pseudomonadota > Alphaproteobacteria > Geminicoccales > Geminicoccaceae > CADEGR01. Next base: position 71,691 of record CADEGR010000001.1, read on the forward strand.
GAGCAGGATCAGAAGATCGCGCAGCGCCAGATCGATGCCGTAGAAGTGCAGGAGCTGGCAGGTCAGGAAGCCGAAATTCCAGGTCACCGCGAGCGCCAGCACGTAGCGGTGCAGCGCAGCGGTCGAGCGGTCGGACAGCGGCAAGAGGCGATAGGCCGCCCAGCGCCTGGGGAAGCCGAAGGTGGTGGCGGCCATCACCGCCAGGGTCGCGGTCATGGCGGCGACATAGCTGCCGACGAACAGCCGGGTCGCCGGGTCGTCCGGCCAGACGCTGAGCAAGGTGACCATGGCCGCGGCATAGAAGATCGCGACTCCGGACAGCTCCAGGACCAGCCAGATCAGGGCGTCGCCGATGCCGGCCAGGGAGGCGAAGCCGCCACCGGCCAGGTTGCGGCCGGCGATCAGGTCCTGGCGCCGGCGGATCAGGCGCCGCCAGAGCAGCCGGGCGGCGAGGCCGACCGCGTACACCACGGCCAGCGCCAGGAGCGCGCCGGCCACGCCCGGCCCGGCCGCCAGCCGGTCGGCGACCAGGGCCAAGGCGGCCGGCAGCGCGCCGGCCTGGCCCAGGACGAGCGCGAGCCGGGCATGGAGCTGCTGGGCGGTGCTGTCCATGCGCATGACCATCGGGTTGGCCGCGGCGCGGGTCTGGGTGGCCCCGGCGTCGCCGGCAGCCTGGCTGAGCTGGGCGCGCAGGATGGCGCGGAGCTGCTCGTCCGACAGCTCCGCCAGCAGCCGGTCGATGGCGGCCGGCGTCATGGGCTCGGCCAGGCCCGCCTCGCGCGCCGGCGGACCAGCCGCCGGCGCCTGCGCCTGGCTCGGCGGCGCAGCCAGGAGGCCAGCCAGCAGCAGGACGGCGGCCAGCCAGGCCCGCACCGCCAGCAGCAGCGCCGGCCTCATGGCGCCTGGCTCACGACCACGGTCCGGCCGAGCGAGCGGGCTTCCCACAAGCCCACGATCACCAGCACCAGGCTGCTGAGCGCGCTCAGGAGCAAGGGCGAGGTCGCCGGCGCCGCCAGTACCAGCAAGGCCAGCAAGGCGAGGCCGACCATGTGCGACAAGGGCGGCCGGCCGGCCATGGTCGCCTTGAACAGCAGGTTGCCGACCAGATAGAGCGCCGGGCCGCCCAGGATCGCGGCGAGCGCGCCCGGCTCGACATGGCCGCCCGGATGGGCCAGCACCAGCTCGTCGGCGACCGCGGTCACGATGATGCCGGCGATCAGCAGGATGTGGATGTAGGTGTAGGCCAGGCGGGCATGCCGGCCCGGGTCGTCGGAGCTGGCGATGCGGTGGCTGGCGCGCTCGGCGCCGATGTTGAAATAGACCCACCACATCGCGACGCTGCCGACGAAGGCGGTCAGGAACGCGAGCAGGGTCGGCAAGCTCCAGCTCAGCCCGGCGAAGGTGGCGCCGGTGACCAGGATCGACTCGCCCAAGGCGATGATCACGAACAGGCCGCAGCGCTCGGCCATGTGGCCGCCCTCGACGTCCCAATCGGCGGTGGTCGAGCGGCCGAGGCCGGGCGTCCAGAAGCCCTGCGACGGGCCCAGATATTCGATGCCCAGGGCGATCAGCCAGCAGGCCAGGCGGAGCTCGTCATGGGCCAGGCCGCCGGCCAGCCAGAACAGGCCCGACAGGCCGAGCCACAGCGTGATCCGGACGAAGTTGCGGTGGTTGGCGGGGCTGTGCGCACGCAAGGCCCAGAGCATGAACAGGCTGCGCCCGACCTGCATCGCGACATAGGCGAGCGCGAACGCCAGGCCGCGCTCGTGGAACGCGCTCGGGATCGCGCTGGACAGGATCAGGCCGGCCAGCATCAGGCCGAACAGCATGAGCCGGACCGGGATGCGCTCGGGATCGACCCAGTTGGTGACCCAGCAGGTGTAGATCCAGACCCACCAGACCGCCGCCAGCAGCAGCAGGGTCTCGATCAGGCCCGGCAGGCTGAAATGGGCGAGCAGAGCGTGGGACAGCTGGGTGATCGCGAACACGAACACCAGGTCGAAGAACAGCTCGACGAAGGTGACCCGGCCGTGCTCGCCCTCGACCCGACGTCGCAACAGATTGGCCTGGGCCGCGAACCGCATGCCAAGCCCCCTTCCCGCTCGCGCCGCCGGCGCATGACCATGGGCCGGCCATGGCTGGCCGCCGATCCCCTTGCGCTACACGCTTTCGATCGGTTCGGGAAGGCCGCTGCGGCCTAGACCGCCCGGCTGTGCCGGGTGGCGCTGGCCGAATGGTAGGCGTCGAGGCTGCTGGCGATGTTGCGGACATAAGGGCGGCCGGTCGCGGTGACCCGCAGGCGCCCATGGTCCAGCTCGATCAGGCCGTCGACCGCGAGCGGCGCCAGGCGGGCCATCAGCTCGGCCTGCGCGATCGGGTCGTCCGCCAAGGGGCCAAGCTCGACCGCGAGGTCGCACATCAGCCGCTCGATCAGCTGGCCACGCTTGCGGTCGTCGTCGCTGAGCACCAGGCCGCGCACCACCGGCAGCTGGCCCTCGCCGACCAGCGTCTCGTAGTGGCCAAGGCGCGGCTCGTTCTGGGCATAGCCTTCGGGCAGCGCGCCGATCGAGGAGGCGCCAAGGCCGATCAGGGCGGCCGCTGGATCGACGGTGTAGCCCTGAAAATTGCGGCGCAGCCGGCCGGCGGCCTGGGCGATCGCCAGCGGATCGGCGGGCTTGGCGAAGTGATCGAGGCCGATCGCGACATAGCCGGCCGCGGTCAGCGCCGCCGCCGCGGCGGCGGCCTGCTCGAAGCGCTCCTCGGGCGATGGCAGGCGGGCCTCGTCGATCGCGCGCTGATGCTTCTTGAACCAAGGCACATGGGCATAGCCGAACACCGCCAGGCGGTCCGGCGCCAGGGCGGCCATGGCTTCGGCAGAGCGGACCACGTGCTCGACCGACTGGCCTGGCAGGCCATACATCAGATCGACATTGATGGCGCCGATGCCGGCGGCGCGCAGGCGCTGGACCGCGGCCTCGACCATGGCGAGCGGCTGGTGGCGGTTGATCAGGCTCTGGACCGCCGGGTCGATATCCTGGACGCCCAGGCTGGCGCGGGTGATCCCGGTTGCGGCAAACGCCTCGACCTGCGCATCGGTCAGGCAGCGCGGGTCCAGCTCGAGCGCCAGCTCGGCCGCGGGCGCGAAGGCGAAGCGCTGGCGGAGGCCTTCGATGATCGCCCGGAACAGCTCGGGCGGCAGAGCATTGGGCGTGCCGCCACCGAAATGCACGTGGCTGACCGCAGGCTCGGCCGGCACTGCCGCGCGCAGCAGCGCGATCTCCTGCTGCAGCGTGGCGCCGTAGCGCAGGATCCGGTCCGGCCGGTTCGGCACGGTGGTGTGGCAGCCGCAATACCAGCACAGCGCCTGGCAGAACGGGATGTGGAGATAGAGCGACAGGCTGGCGCCGGTCTCGATCCGCGCCAGCCAACGGCGATAGGCGGCGGCGTCGACCGCCGGCCCGAACTGGGTCGCTGGCGGGTAGCTGGTGTAGCGCGGCACCGTGGCCAGCGCGTAGCGGGGCAGGAAGCTGGACATGCCCAGGAGCTTGGCGCCGGCTCCTGGCCCGGTCCTTGATCGAGATCAACCAGCCGGCGGTGTGAAGGCGCTGGCGGGGGGCCGGGCGTAGAGATCGTGGCCCCGGTCGTCGATCACCAGGAAGGCCGGCAGGTCCTTGACCTCGATCCGCCAGACCGCCTCCATCCCGAACTCGGCGTGGTCGAGCACCTCGACCTTGGTGATCATGTCGCGTCCGACCCGGGCGGCGGCGCCGCCGATGGTCGCGAGATAGAAGCCGCCATGGCGCCGGCAGCTCTCGACCACGGCCCGGCTGCGATTGCCCTTGGCGAGGGTCACCAGGCTGGCGCCGGCGGCCTGCAGCTCAGGCACATAAGGATCCATGCGCGCCGCCGTGGTCGGGCCGAAGGCGCCCGACGCATGGCCGGCCGGCGTCTTGGCGGGCCCGGCATAGTAGATCGGATGGTGGCGCAGATAGTCCGGCAGGGGCTGGCCGGCGGCCAGGCGCTTGGACCATTCGGCGTGGACGAGGTCGCGGGCGACGATCATCGGGCCGCTCAGCAGCACCGCCGCACCCACCTCGAGCCGGCCGAGCGCCGCCCGGATTGCCGGCATCGGCTGGGCCAGATCGAGCGGGACCGCGCCCGCCGCCGTGACGGTCTGCTCCGGCAGGAAGCGCGCCGGATCGTCCTCGAGGCGCTCCAGGAACACGCCGTCGCCGGTGATCCGCGCCTTGACCTGCCGGTCGGCCGAGCAGGACACGCCGAGGCCGATCGGCAGGGAGCCGTTGTGGCGCGGCAGGCGGATCACCCGGACATCGTGGCAGAAATACTTGCCGCCGAACTGGGCGCCGATGCCCGCCGTGCGGGTCGGCGCGAGGATCTCGGCTTCGAGCGCGTGGTCGCGGAAGGCGCGGGCGGTCGCATCGCCGGTCGTCGGCAGGCCGTCCAGATAGCGGCAGCTGGCGAGCTTCACGGTCGTCAGGCAGTGCTCGGCCGAGAGGCCGCCGATCACCAGGGCCAGATGGTAGGGTGGACAGGCGGTGGTGCCGAGCGTGCGCAGCTTCTCGTCGACGAAGGCCAGCAGCCGCTCCGGCGTCAGTAGCCGCCGGGTCTCCTGGAACAGGAAGGTCTTGTTGGCCGAGCCGCCGCCCTTGGCGATGAAGAGAAAGTCGAAGGCCTCCCCGGCGGCGGCGTAGATCTCGATCTGGGCCGGCAGGTTGCTGCCGGTATTCCGCTCCTCGTACATCGAGAGCGGGGCGAGCTGGCTGTAGCGCAGATTGCGCTTGGCGTAGCTGCCGCGGATGCCGGCCGACAAGGCGGCGGCATCGTCGCCCTCGGTCAGGACGCCCTGCCCCTTCCAGCCCTGCACGATCGCGGTGCCGGTGTCCTGGCAGCTGGGAAACGCGCCGGCGGCCGCGATGTTGGCGTTCTTCAGGAGTTCCAGGGCGACGAAGCGGTCATTGGCCGAGGCTTCGGGATCGTCCAGGATCGCCCTCAGCTGGGCCAGATGGCTCGGCCGGAAGCGATGGGCGAGCTCGGCGAAGGCGGTCTCGGCGAGCTCGCTCAGGTGCTCCGGCGGGACCAGGAGGAAGCGGCGCTCGCCCAGCTGCGCGGCAGGGGGTGCGGGCAGATCGAGGCGGCGATACTCGGTCTGGTCCGGCCCCAGCTGGAGCAGCGGCGCGTAGGCATAGGCCCCCTGCCCCGCCTCAGACGCAGCGGCCGCCATCGACCTCGAGCACCACGCCGGTCACGAACTCGGCCTCGGCCGAGGCAAGGAACAAGGCGGCATTGGCGATGTCCTGCGGCCGGCTCATCCGGCCGAGCGGGATGGTGGCGAGAAAGCGCGCCCGGTTCTCCGGCGTGTCCGGTACGCCCATGAAGGTCTCGAGCAGGGCGGTCTCGCCGATCACGGGGGCGATGCCGCAGACCCGGATCCGGTCCGGCGCCAGCTCGACTGCCATCGACTTGGTGATGATGTTCACCGCGCCTTTGGAGCCGTTGTACCAGGTCAGGCCGGGCCGCGGCCGGATGCCGGCGGTCGAGCCGACATTGATGATCACGCCGCCGCCCTGCCGGCGCATGGCGGGCACCGCGGCATGGGCGAAATGGAAGATCGACTTGACGTTGACCGCATAGACCCGGTCGAACTCGGCCTCGTCGACCTCCAGCATCGGCCGGTTCCGGTGGCTGATGCCGGCATTGTTGACCAGGATGTCGATCCGCCCGAACGCGGCCAGGGTCTTGGCGACCGCCGCCTTGACCTGATCGCCCTTGGCCACGTCGCAGCCGAGCGCGATGGTGCCCTGCCCGATCCGCGCCGCCACCGCCTGGGCGCCGGCCTCGTTCAGGTCCAGCGCCGCGACCTTGGCGCCCTCGCGGGCGAAGGTTTCGGCGATGCCGGTGCCGAAGCCGGAGGCAGCGCCGGTGACGAGGGCGATCTTGTCGGCGAGTCGCATGCTGTCGGCCTCCCCTGGTTCCGGCCACTATAGCAGTGCCGGCCGATGGGCCAAGTCGGGCACCATTGGCGAGCGCGCGGGGGCGAGGCGCTGCCTGGGGCGGTCACAGCTGCGGTGAGGGGTGGCCGGAGCCGCGAAAGCGCGGGCTTCACTGGTTGTTAAGCTTGCTTGGCCATCCTGGTCCCGGTCCATGCGATCCTGGGAGTCCGCGCCAAATGGGATCCAGGTTCCGGCGGCACGGATTCCCGCCATGGAATTCCGAGGACAGGTTGAGGCATGGCTGCAACCGGCGCAAGGTCGGGGCGCACGACGCAAGCGCAACCCGCAAGGTGCCGGTCAGGGCATGGCTGTAGGGCTCGGTCAGGGACGCCTGCGGACAGGCGAGCCTGGGTGGGCGTTGCGGCTTGCCTTGCCAGGATGGCACAGCGAGCTGCTGATCGGAGCGCCATGTCCTTTGCCTTGCCGACCATGGATGGATGCATGGGCGACCGGCGGCTAAACGCTGCCACCGTCTCGCAACGGGACCTGCAGCAACGCCGACAATCGTGCGGACCGGATCGTGCGGCCATGTATTGGAGCTATTTCAACGAGTTGGCAGCGCTAGGTCTGGTGGTGGGGCCTACATCCGCATGCGCTCGCCCGTGGGGTCGAACAGCGGCGCTGGCGCGATCCGGGCGGGGCGGCGGTCGCCCAGGATCTCGACCTCGAAGGCTGCGCCGGGCTCGGCCGCGGCGGGGATCAGATAGGCCAGCGCCACGGACTTTTGGACATGGTGGGCGTAGCCGCCGGAGGTGACCCAGCCGACTGGGGCGCCAGCCTGGTAGACCGGCTCGTCGCCCATGACGTCGATGCCGGCATCCTCGATCACCAGGGTGACCAGGCGGTGGCGCGGGCCAGCCTCCCTGGCGGCCAGGGCGGCGGCGCGGCCGATGAAGTCGCCCTTGGCCCAGGCGACGAAGGCGTCCAGCCCGGCTTCATGGGCGCAGGTGATCGGGCGGTACTCGCGCGCCCAGCTGCCGAAGCTCTTCTCCAGGCGGAGCGAATTCAGGGCGCGCAGGCCGACATGGGCAAGTCCGAGGTCGTGGCCGGCGGCCAGGATCTGGTCGTAGAGCGCGCGCTGGCAGTCGGCGGGCAGCCAGATCTCGTAGCCGAGATCGCCGGTGAAGGACAGGCGGACCACGGTGGCGGGCAGCGTGGCGAGCTCGAGCTGGCGGACGTCGCGGAACCGGAACGCGGCCGGCCCGACATCCGCGTCGGTCAGGCGCTGCAGCAGGTCGCGGGCGCGCGGACCGGCAATGGCGAGGCCGGCCAGCTCGGTGGCGAGCGAGCGGAGCGCCACGCCGCCGTCGCTGGGCAGCTGGGCTTCGAACCAGCGCAGATGATACTCTTCCGCCGGGCCGGAGCCGAACAGCAGGAAGCGCTCCTGAGCCAGGCGCGCCAGGGTGAAGTCGCCGATCAGGCGGCCCTGGTGGTTCAGCATCGGCGTCAGCACGATCCGACTCAGAGCCGGCAGGCGGTTGGCGAGCAGGCCGTCCAGCCAGGCGGCGGCGCCGGGGCCGGTGATCTCGTATTTGGCGTAGCCGGTGGTTTCCAGGAGCCCGACCCGCTCGCGCACCGCCCGGCATTCGGCGGCGACCGGGTCATGGGCCTCGGAGCGGCGGAAGGTCGGGCGCTCGCTGGCGGGCTGGCCTTGGGGCGCGAACCAGAGCGGCACCTCCAGGCCGAAGCTCGCGCCGAACACGGCATTGGCGGCGGCCAGGCGGTCGTGGACGGGCGTGGTGCGCAGGGGCCGGCCGGCCGGCAGCTCCTCGTTCGGGAAGGTGATCCGGAACCGGCGGGAATAGTTCTCGCGGACCTTGGCGTTGGTGTAGCTGCGGGTCGCCCAGGCGCCGAAGCGGGCGACGTCCATGGCGAACACGTCGAAGCCCGGATCGCCCTCGGTCATCCAGTTGGCGAGCGCGAGGCCGACGCCGCCGCCTTGCGAGAAGCCGGCCATGACGCCGCAGGCGCACCAGTAGTTGGGCAGGCCCCGGACCGGGCCGACCAGCGGGTTGCCGTCGGGCGCGAAGGTGAAGGGGCCGTTCACGATGCGCTTGATGCCGGCCCGCTCGATCGCCGGGAAATGCCGGAAGCCGACCTCGAGCGACGGCGCGATCCGGTCCAGATCCGGCGCCAGCAGCTCGTGGGAGAAGTCGGCCGGAGTTTCCTTCGGCGCCCAAGGTGTCGCCGCCTGCTCATAGGTGCCGAGCAGCACGCCCTGCCCCTCCTGGCGGGTATAGATCTCGCCCTCGAAGTCGATCGCATGGCCGATCTGCTTGCCGGCGGCCAGCCAGTCGACCACCTCCGGGATCGCCTCGGTGATCAGATAGTGGTGCTCCATGGCGAGCACCGGCAGCTCGAGGCCGACCAGCCGGCCGACCTCGCGGGCCCACAAGCCCCCGGCATTGACCACGTGCTCGGCGCGCAAGCTGCCCTGGTCGGTGACCACCTCCCAGCTCAGATCGGCGTGCTGGCGGAGCTCAACCACCCGGGTCCGGCGGTAGATCTCGGCCCCCTGGATCTGGGCCGCCTTGGCGTAGGCGTTGGTGACCCCGGCCGGATCGACATGGCCCTCCATCGGATCGTAGAGGGCGCCCAGGAAATGCCGCGGGTCGAGCAGCGGGAAGATCTGGGCGGCCTCCTGGACCGAGATCAGCTCGGCCTGCATGCCGAGATTGCGGCTGCGCGCCACGGCCGCCTTCAGCCAGTCCATGCGCTCAGGCGTGCCGGCCAGCATCACGCCGCCGGTCAGATGCACGCCGCAGGACTGGCCGGAGATCGCCTCGATCTCCTGATACAGGCGGATGGTGTAGTCCTGCAGCTTGGCGACGTTGGGATCGGAGTTGAGCGTGTGCATGCCGCCGGCGGCGTGCCAGGTCGAGCCGCAAGTGAGCTCGTCCCGCTCCAGCAGCACCACATCGCGCCAGCCGGCCTTGGTCAGATGATAGAGCACCGAGCAGCCGACCACGCCGCCGCCGATCACCGCCACCCGCGCATGGGACTTCACCTGCC
>CADEGR010000001.1:80813-92404 GCA_902826935.1 uncultured Alphaproteobacteria bacterium
CGGCTGCGCGCCGGCCTCAGACGATGCCGCCGCCACCGCCTTGGACCGCCGGCCGCTCGGCCGCGACCTTGGCGCGGTAGCCGGCGGCGCGGTAGGTGGCGATCGGATCGACCGCCCCACCCTGACGCAGCCGGGCGGTCGCCAGGAGCGGCTCGACGTCGGTCAGATAGGCCTGCTTGAGGGTCCGGCTGGCCATCAGCGCGTCGTTGGCGTCCTGGTAGCCCGCCAGCGCGGTCCGGTCGACCAGGAGCGCCTGGGCATAGGCCCGCTGCAGCTCCATGGCGCTGGCCATCAGGCTCTCGATCGGGTCGGTGACATTATGCGACTGGTCGAGCATGTGGGCGGGCGCGAAGCCCGGCGCTCGGCGGGCATCGGCATCGACCAGCTCATTGAACACCAGGAACAGCTGGAACGGGTTGATGGCGCCGCTGTCGAGATCGTCGTCGCCATATTTGCTGTCGTTGAAATGGAAGCCGCCCAGCCGGCCGAACTGGATCAGCCGCGCGACGATCATCTCGATGTTGACGGTGGGCGCATGGTGGCCGAGATCGACCAGGCAGAAGGCCTGCGGGCCGAGGCTGGTGGCGGCCAGATAGCTCGAGCCCCAGTCCTGGATCACGGTGGCGTAGAAGGCGGGCTCGTAGATCTTGTGCTCGATGAACAGCCGCCAATCCGCCGGCAGGCCGGCATAGACCGCCCGCATCGCCTCCAGATAGCGCTCGAAGCTGGCGGTGAAATGCTGCTGGCCGGGGAAGTTGGCGCCATCGCCGATCCAGACCGTGAGCGCCTTCGAGCCCAGCGCCCGGCCGATCTCGATGCATTCCAGATTGTGCTCGATCGCCTGGCGGCGGGTCGCGGGATCGGTGTGGCTGAGGCTGCCGAACTTGTAGGAGCGACGCTGGCCCGGCTGATCCTGGAAGGTGTTGGAGTTCATGGCATCGAAGCCGAGGCCGGCGTCGGCGGCCTGCGCGCGCAAGGCGGCGAGATCGGCCACCTTGTCCCAGGGGATGTGCAAGGAGACCCTGGGCGTCGCCCGGGTCAGGGCCTGGATGACGGCGCAATCGGCCAGCTTGTCGAACACGTCGCGCGGCTCGCCGGGCCCGGGGAAGCGGGCGAAGCGGGTGCCGCCGGTGCCCACACCCCAGGACGGGACCGCCACCGCGAAGGCCGCGACCTGGTCGGTCAGCGCCGCCAGATCGAGGCCGCGCCTGGCCAGCCGCTCGCCGAGCGCCGCGTAGTCCGCGGCCAGCTCGCTCTGGCGCTTGGCATTGTCCTGCTCGATCGCGGCGCCGATGGCTTGGTCCACGAGGCTCCCTCCCCTAGCGCCCCCGGTCAGCGCGTGAACGACTGGGCATTGCCGGCATCGACGTTCAGGATGTTGCCGGTCGATTTGGCGGCCTCGTCCGAGACCAGGAAGCAGGTCGCGGCCGCGACATCCTCGGGCAGCACATTGCGCTTCAAGAGGCTGCGCTGGCGGTAATGCTCCTCCAGCTCGCTCTCCTCGATCCGGTAGGCGGCGGCGCGCTGCTGGCGCCATTCCGAGGACCAGATCTTGGAGCCCTGCAGGACCGCGTCGGGATTGACGACATTGACCCGGATGCCGTGCGGCGCCCCTTCCAGGGCCAGGCAGCGGGCGAGATGGATCTCGGCCGCCTTGGCGGTGCAATAGGCGCTGGCGCCGGGCGATGCGGCGAGGCCGTTCTTGGAGGCGATGAACACGATCGCGCCGCCCAGGCCCTGGCGCAGCATCACCCGATAGGCCTCGCGCGCCACCAGGAAGTAGCCGGTGCCGAGGATCTCCAGGTTGCGGCGCCAGATCTCGAGGGTGGTGTCCTCGACCGACGCGGCCGAGGAGATGCCGGCGTTGGAGACCAGGATGTCGAGCCCGCCATAGTCGACCAAAGCGGCCTCGAAGCCGGCGGCGACCGCCGCCTCGTCGGTGACGTCGAGGGCGACGCTGCGGACCTGATCCGCACCATGGGCCGCCTGCAGCTCGGCTTCGGTCCGGGCCAGGCCTTCCCGGTCGAGATCCGCCAGGACCACGCACGCCCCTTCGGCCAGCAGCCGCTGGCTGATCGCGCGGCCGATGCCGCCAGCGCCGCCGGTCACCAGCGCCACCCGTCCGGCCAGGCTCTTGGGCTTGGGCATGCGCTGCAGCTTGGCTTCCTCGAGCTGCCAATACTCGATCGCAAAGGCTTCGGACTCCGGCAGCCCCTGATAGCGGCTGACCGTAGCCGCGCCCCGCATCACATTGATCGCGTTGACGTAATACTCGCCAGCGATGCGCGCGGTCGGCTTGTCGCGGGCAAAGGTCAGCATGCCGACCCCGGGCACCAGATAGACGACCGCATTGGGATCGCGCATGGCCGGGCTGTCGGCGCGCCGGTTGCGCTCGTAGTAGCCGGCGTAGTCGGCGCGAAAGTCGGCGAGCGCCTGGTCCAGCCCGGCGCCATCGACGTCATGGGCCAGGACCAGGGGCCGGACCTTGGTGCGCAGGAAGTGATCCGGGCAGGAGGTGCCAAGGGCGGCCAGCGGCTCGAGCTCGGCGCTGCCGGTGAACTCGAGCACGGCCGGCTCGTCGACGAAGTGGCCGATCTTCTTCTCCTGCTGCCCAATCCGGCCGCGGATCTCGGGCAACAGGCGGGCGGCCACCCGCCGCCGCTCCGCGGCCGGCAATGGTGCGCGCACCGGCCCGCCGAACACCGCGCGGCCGCGGGTCTGCTCGGCCAGCCAGCCGATCGCCTGGTTGATCACGGCGAGGGTGATCTCGTAGCAGCGCCGGCCGTCGTCGGCCCAGGTGAACAGGCCGTGGCTGCCGAGGACCACGCCTTCGGCCTGCGGGTTGGCGCGGGCGAAGCGCTCCAGCTCCAGGCCCAGCTCGAAGCCGGGCCGCCGCCAGGGCAGCCAGCCGATTCGGTCACCATAGATCTGGCGGGTCAGCGCCTCGCCGTCAGCCGCGGCCGCCAGCGCGATGATCGCATCGGGGTGCATATGATCGACATGGTCGTAGGGCAGATAGGCGTGCAGCGGCGTGTCGATCGAGGCGGCGCGCGGGTTGAGATCGAAGGTGCAGTGCGGCAGGTAGCCGACCATCTCGTCTTCGTGCTCGACGCCGCGATAGAGGCTCTTCAGCGCCTCCAGCTTCACCAGATAGAGCGTCGCGAAGCCGGTCAGGGCCATCGAGCCGAGATCGCCGCCGGAGCCCTTGACCCAGAGCACCCTGACCGGCTCGCCGGAGAGCGGATCCTTGGCGGTGAGCTTGGCCGAGGTGTTGCCACCGCCGAAATTGGTGATCCGGCGATCCGCGCCCAGGAGGTTGGAGCGGTAGCGGAGCTGCTCCGGCGCGCTCAAGCCGGCTGCCTCGGCCTCGTTCCAGGCCGACCTCAAAAGCTCGCTCGCCGCCATGATTTGCCCCGTCAAGCATGATGCCCAGGGGGAGCCTAGGCGGCGGCGCCGGCCCCGGTCAATCGTCATTGACCGGCCGGCAGCGATCGGCCCTAGTGCGGCCTGCGGCCGACCTTGGACGAGGACGTCATGACCACGGATCCAGCGCTGGCGGTGATCGACATTGGCAAGTCCAACCTCAAGCTCGCCTTGCTCGATGCCGCCAGCCATGCCGAACGGGCGGTCCTGACCAGCCCCAATCGCAGCCGGGCGGATGGTCCCTATCCACATGCCGACGCGGCCGAGATCTGGCAGTTCATCGAGGCCGGCCTGGCCGAGCTGGGTGCCCAGGCGCGGATCGAGACGCTGGTGGTGACCACCCATGGCGCGGCCGCCGCGCTGATCGATCAGGTGGGCCTAGTCCTGCCGATCCTGGATTACGAGCATGCCGGGCCTGAAGCGACCGCCGCGGATTATCGGGCGGTGCGGCCTGATTTCTCAGAGACTTATTCGCCGGCCCTGCCGAAAGGGCTCAATCTCGGCGCCCAGCTCTATTGGCAGCAGCAGACCTTCCCGGCCGACTTCGCACGCGCCGAGGCGCTCCTGCCCTATCCGCAATATTGGGCCTGGCGCCTGACCGGCGTGGCCGCGACCGAGGTCACCTCGCTCGGCTGCCACACCGATCTCTGGGCGCCCATGGCCGGCGATTTCTCGTCGCTGGTGGCGGAGCTGGGCTGGCAGCGCCTGATGCCGCCCTTGCGGCCGGCGGCCGAGGTGCTGGGGCCGGTGCGGCCCGAGCTCGCGCGCCGGCTCGGCCTGGCGCCGGACTGCCGCGTGCTGTGTGGCATCCATGATTCCAACGCCTCCCTCCTGCCCCATCTGCAGGCGCGGCCCGCGCCGTTCGCGGTGCTCTCGACCGGCACCTGGGTGATTACCATGGCGATCGGCAGCCCGCTCGACGGGCTGGCGGCGGCGCGCGACTGCCTGGCCAATGTCGATGCCTTCGGCCGGCCGGTGCCGAGCGCTCGCGCCATGCTCGGCCGCGAGTTCGAGCTGCTGACCGGCGGCCAGGCCGCGCCCTGCGCCGAGACCGTTGCAGAGACGGTGCTCGACCAGGCGATCATGGCGCTGCCGAGCTTCGTGCCAGGCGTCGGCCCCTTCCCCGATCGACCCGGCCACTGGCAGTCGGCCGAGCCGCCGGCAGCGCTGCGCCAGGCTGGCGCCAGCCTCTATTGCGCGCTGGTCGCGGCCGAGTGCCTGCAGCTGACGCGTGCTGCGGGTCTGGTGCTGGTGGAAGGCCCGCTGGCGCGCAACAGCCTGTTCTGCCGGGCGTTGGCCTGCCTGCGCGCCGGCCCGGTCATGGCCTCGGCCAGCAGCACCGGCACCACCGCCGGCGCAGCCGCTCTGGCCGGCCCGCCGCAGGCGCCTGCGGCCGTGCCCTGGACCCGGTTTGGGCCGGGCAGCGTGCCCGGCCTCGCCGCCTATGCCGCGGCTTGGCGGGCCAGCTTGACCGCCCGGCCGAGCTGATCGCCAAACCCGCGAAACAGCGATCCGTATCAACGATTTAATACGGTAATATTGCGGTCACTTCGGCGATCGGGCGGTTCGCCGCTGGCACTGTTACCGCGTCACAACATTGTGCCAGCGATTGCATTGGCGGGGCGTGAAACGGAAACGCTTGGTTGACCCCAGCAGCGCCGAACAACTAAAATTTACGCGTATTTTATCGATCTGGTGAGAGCGTCCCATGCTGACTGAACGCTGCTTCGTCAGGCTCGTGCTCGGCGCGAGCTTGTGGCTGGCGCCGGCCCCGGCCCTGCTGGCCGCCGATACCAGGCCGGCGAGCCTCCCGACCAGCCTGCTCGAGGTTTCGATCCTGGGGCCGATGACCGTGGTGCTGGACGATGGCAGCCGGCTCGAAGGCCAGCTGATCGAGGCCAGCTCCGAGCGCGTCACGACCGAGGCGGCCGACGGCCGGCGGACCGAGATCCTGCGCGCCCGGATCGATCATCTGCGATTCGAGAGCGACACGGCTGGCCCGTTGCGCGGGCGTCTGCTCGGCTGGATGAACGGCATCTACCATCTGCGCTGGGGCGATCGCGAGATCATCGCCTATGACGACCGGATGCTGGATGAGCTGGCAGGCGCCGGCCAGCCCTGGGGCGGACCACTCGTGCCGGTGCTCAAGGCCTTCGCCGACCAGCCTGCGGCCAAGGCCGGCGGCTCGCCGGTGATCGTGCCCGCCGCCATCGCGCCCGCGCGCGCCACCGGCATCGCCGAGCTCGACATCAAGGCCCGGCCGAACCGCGAGCAGGACCAGGCCGTGCGCTTCGATTTCACCTTGTCGCAGCCGCTCGATCGGCCGGTGGTCCTGGTCTATGTCACGCTCGATGGCACCGCGGTCGCGGGCCAGGACTATGACGGCAGCCGGGGCACGCTGACCATTCCGGCGGGCGCGCAGGGGGCGACGCTGAGCATCCCGGTGCTCGATGACGAGCAGGTCGAAGGCGATCAGCAGTTCGAGCTGTTCGTGTCGGTCGATCCCAGCATCGCCCGCCTGAGCAGCCGCTACACGCTGGGCCAGATCGGCGACGACGACTGACCGAAAGGGCTGGTGCTGGCGTCACGGCTCGATCAGGCGATAGCCGATCCCGGGCTCGGTCAGGATCAGGCGCGGCTGATCGGGATCCTGCTCGATCTTGCGGCGCAGCTGGCCAACATAGACCCGCAAATAGGTGGTGTCGTCGACATGGGCCGGACCCCAGACCGCCTGGAGCAGCTGGCGGTGGGTCAGGACCTTGCCGGCATGCTGCACCAGGAGGCGCAGGAGGTCATATTCCTTGGGCGTCAGGTGGACCGGCTCGGCGCCCCGCCGGACCAGGCGGCGGACCAGATCGACGCACAGCTCGCCCGCCACGAACAGCGGCGGCTCGCCGGCCTGGCGCAGGCGGTGGCGGAGTGCCGCGCGCAGCCGGGCGAGCAGCTCGCCGATGCCGAACGGCTTGGTGACGTAGTCGTCGGCGCCCAGATCCAGGGCCGCGATCTTGTCGCGCTCGCGGGCGCGCACCGAGAGCACGATGATCGGCACCTCCGAGCCCTCGCGCAGGGTCCGGATCACGGCCAGGCCGTCCATGTCCGGCAGGCCGAGATCGAGCAGGATCACGTCGGGCGCCTCGGCCGCCGCCAGCTGCAGCCCGGCGGCACCGCTCGCGGCCTCGATGATCTCGTAGCCGTTGGTGGTGAGCGCGCTGCGCAGGAAGCGGCGGATCTGGGGCTCGTCGTCGACCACCAGGACGCGCGCCACCGGCGCGCTCATGCGAGCGCCTCGGTCATGCCACCGCCTCGGCCGGCGCCAGCGGCATTGGCTGCGGCTCGAGCGGGAAGCTCAGGACGAAGCGGGTGCCCTGCCCCGCCCGGACGGGACTATGCACCGCGATGCGGCCGCCCATCGCCTCGACCAGGCCCTTGCAGATCGCCAGGCCCAGGCCGGTGCCGCTGATCGTCTGATCGGCATGCTCGATCCGATAGAACTTGTCGAACAGCCGGGGCTGATGCTCGGGCGCGATGCCAGCCCCATCGTCGGTCACGCTCAAGAGGATCCGATCGCCCTCGCGGGCGGCGGCCAGCTCGATCGTGCGCGCGCCCAAGGCATGCTTCAAGGCATTGTCCAAGAGGTTGACCAGGCTGGTCTCGAGCAGCAGGAAATCGGCCCGCAGCAAAGGCAGCTCGGCCGCGATCCGGCGGACCAGCCGGCGCTCCTTGAGGCGGCCCTCGAAGCGGCGGGCGGCGGCCTCGATCACCTCGGCGACCACCAGCCAGTCGCGCTTGACCTCGAGGGCGCCCGCTTCCAGGCGGGTGATGTCGAGCAGGTTGTCGAGATAGCGATCGAGCCGCTCGGCCTCCTCCTGGATCGTGGTCAGCAGATCGTCCCGCATGCCGGCATCGGCCAAGGGCGGCGGGCCGCGCAGGACGGTGACCGAGCCCAGGATCGAGGTCAAGGGCGTGCGCAGATCATGGGAGATCGAGGACATCAGCGCCTGGCGCAGGCGCTCGGTCTCGGCCAAGGCCGCCGCTGCCGAAGCCTGCCCGGCAAAATCGATCCGCTCGACCGCGACTGCCGCCTGGCCCAGCATCGCGTCCAGGGTCTGCAGCAGCTCCGAATCGGGCAAGCCCAGGCTGCAGTCGATGCCGAACACGCCGACCGCGCGCCCGGCGCTGCGCAACGGCCGGAACTGCCAGGCCGCCGCCGGCAACGTGTCGGTGCGGGCGCCTGCCGGCTCGACGTGCTTGAGCGACCAGCGCGCCGCGGCGGTGGCGGCCGGATCGAGCTGATCCTCCGGCGGCCAGGCATAGCGGATCGCGAGATCGTCCTCGGCTGGCAGCAGCACCATGGTGGGGCGCTCAAGCAGGCGGTGGCCGCTCAGCACGACCGCGTGCAGCAGCTCCTGGGCGGTCTTGGCGGCGCTCAGCTTGCGCGCGAAGTCGTAGAGGGTGCGCAGCGCCGTCATGCGCGCCTGCGCGGCTTCGATCTGGTCGTGGACCCGGCCGGTCAGGAGGCTGGTGGACATGGCCACGAGCAGGAGGACCACCAGGGTGATCAGGTCGTGCCAATGCTCGACCCGGAGGGTGTAGAGCGGCTCGGTGAAGAAGAAGTTGTAGGCGAGGAAGCCGAGCAGCGAGGCGAGCAAGGCGCTCGCCATGCCGTGGCGCACGGCGCTTACGATCACCACCGCCACCAGCAGCAGCGCGATGCTCGGCCGGGTGCGGGCATCGCCGAAGCCGAAGGCCAGGGCCACGACCAGGCCGGTGCCGCCGATCGCGGTCGCCAGCGCGCCCAACCCAGGCAGCACGAGCCGCGGCCACGGCGGCGCCGGCACGACCGGCTGCTCGGGCGTCACGACATGGATCGCGATGCCGGTGCTGCGCCGGACCAGCGCATGCACCAGCGAGCGGCGCAGCACCTCGCGCAGCCAGTGTCCGCGCGAGCGGCCGATCAGGATCTGGGTGACGTTGTTGCGCCGGGCAAAGCTCAGGATCGCGCCGGGCAGATCGGCGCCGGTCAGGCGCTCGGTGCGGGCGCCCAGCTGCTCGGCCAGGACCAGGGTCGCGTTGATCCGCGCCTCGCCCGCCGTATCTGGCGGCCGGTCGGCGCGCTCGACGTGGACCGCGAGCCAGGGCGCCTGCAGCTGGCTCGCCAGCCGACGGGTTGCCCGGACCAGCGCCGGGCCGGCAGCGTCGCCGCCGATGCAGGCCATCAGCCGCTCGCTGGCCGGCCACGGCCCCTCGATCGCATGGCGGCGCATATAGCCGACCATCTGGTCGTCGACCCGCTCGGCGGTCCGGCGCAAGGCCAGCTCGCGCAGCGCGGTGAGGTTGCCAAGCTGAAAGAAGTTCGCGCGCGCGGCGCCGACCAGCTCGGGCGCGTAGATCTTGCCGGCGGCCAGACGGGCCTGCAGCTCTTCCGGCGGCAGATCGATCAGCGCGACCTCGTCGGCCTGCTCCAGCACCCGGTCCGGCAAGGTCTCCTTGACCCGCACGCCGGTGATCTGGAGCACCACATCGTTCAGGCCTTCGAGATGCTGCACGTTCAAGGTGGTGTGGACGTCGATCCCGGCCTTGATCAGCTCGTCGACATCCTGCCAGCGCTTGGGATGGCGGCTGCCGGGCGGGTTGCTGTGGGCCAGCTCGTCGACCAGGAGCAGCGCCGGGCGGCGGGCCAGCGCGGCATCCAGATCGAACTCCAGGAGGACATGGCCGCGATGCCAGAGCCGGGCGCGCGGCAGGATCTCCAAGCCCCGCAGGAGCGCTTCGGTCTCCGGCCGGCCATGGGTCTCGATCACGCCGACCACGACGTCCTGCCCCTGGGCCGCCAGCTGGGCCGCATGGGCCAGCATGGCGTAGGTCTTGCCGACCCCGGGCGCCATGCCGAGATAGACCTTGAGCCGGCCGCGGCCCTCCCGCTCGGCCTCGGCCAGCACCGCCTCAGGGGCCGGCCGGCCCTGCTCGTTCACGCCGTGCATGGCGCGATCCTATACTCAGCGCCCGGGCAGTGCATCCAGGGCCAGATTGAGCGCCAGCACGTTGATCCGGGGCTCGCCGATCAGGCCGAGGAACGGCGGCTGGATCGAGCGCTCGATCAGCGCGCTCAGCGCCGCTTCAGGCAAAGCGCGCGCCGCCGCGACCCGCGGGACCTGCAGGCGGGCCGAGGCGGGCGAGATGTCAGGGTCGAGGCCGGAGCCGGACGCGGTCACGGCATCGGCCGGGATCGGCCGCGCCACGGCCCCGAGCTTGGCCAGATCGGCAGCCAGGCGCGTGCGCAGTGCGGCAGCGCTCGGCGCGAGATTGCTGCCGCTGGAGGCGCTGGCGTCGTAGCCAAGGGCGCCGGCGGCCGACGGCCGACCCCAGAAATAGCGGTCGCTGGCGAAGCGCTGGCCGATCAGGGCCGAGCCCACGACCTGCTCGCCTTGCCACACCAGGCTGCCATTGGCGGCGGAGGGAAAGACCAGCTGGGCGATGCCGGTGACCAAGAGCGGATAGGCGACGCCGGTCACGACGGTGAAGGCGAGCAGCATGACCAGGGCCGGGCGGAGCAAGGTGCGCATGGGCAGTCTCCCGCGCTCAGGCGAGGCCGAGGCCGGCGACCGCGAGGTCGACCAGCTTGATGCCGATGAACGGGGCGACCAGGCCGCCCAGGCCATAGATCAGAAGGTTGCGCCGGAGCAGCGCCGCCGCGCCCAGCGCCTGGTAGCGCACGCCGCCGAGCGCCAGCGGAATCAGGGCGATGATGATCAGCGCGTTGAAGATCACGGCCGAGAGGATCGCGCTGGTCGGGCTGGCCAGGCCCATGACGTTGAGCGCCTGCAGCTCCGGGTAGCTGGCGACGAACAGGGCCGGAATGATCGCGAAATATTTGGCGACGTCGTTGGCGATGCTGAAGGTGGTGAGCGCGCCTCGGGTCATCAGCATCTGCTTGCCGATCTCCACGATCTCGATGAGCTTGGTCGGGCTGCTGTCGAGATCGACCATGTTGGCGGCCTCGCGCGCCGCTTGGGTGCCCGACTGCAGGGCGACCCCGACATCGGCTTGCGCCAGCGCCGGCGCGTCATTGGTGCCGTCGCCGCACATCGCGACCAGCCGGCCGCCCGCCTGGGCCTGGCGGATATAGTCCAGCTTGTCCTGCGGCGTGGCCTCGGCGATGAAGTCATCGACGCCCGCCTCGACCGCGATCGCGGCGGCCGTGGTCCGGTTGTCGCCGGTGACCATGACGGTGCGGATGCCCATCGCCCGCAAGGCCGCGAAGCGCTGGCGGATCGCCGGCTTGACCACGTCCTTGAGATGGACCACGCCCAGCAGCCTTGGCCCCTCGGCGACCGCGAGCGGGGTGCCGCCGGTGCGCGCGATCCGCTCGACCGCGGCGGTGAAGCTGGCCGGCACCACCGGCTTGGCCGGGCCGGCCTTGGCGAGCAGCGCCAGGATGCTGTCGACGGCGCCCTTGCGGATCGCGACGCCGTCGAGATCGACGCCGGAGAGCCTGGTATGGGCGTTGAACGGCACCAGGACGGCTGGCCGGCCGGTCAGGTCAGGCCGGGCCATGCCGTAGCGGCCGGTCGCCAGCTCGACGATCGAGCGGCCTTCCGGCGTCTCGTCGGCGAGCGAGGCGAGCAGCACGGCCGCGGCCAGCTCGGCCAGGCTGACGCCAGGTGCCGGGATCAGCTCCTCGGCCATGCGGTTGCCGAAGGTGATGGTGCCGGTCTTGTCGAGCAGGAGGGTGTCGACGTCGCCGGCCGCCTCGACGGCGCGGCCGGAGGTCGCGATCACGTTGAAGCGGACCAGGCGGTCCATGCCGGCGATGCCGATCGCCGAGAGCAGGCCGCCGATCGTGGTCGGGATCAGGGTCACCAGGAGCGCGGTCAGGACCGGCACCGAGGGCGGCTCTGCGGCGAACGCGGCGAGGCCGACCAGGGTCACGACCGCGATCAGGAAGATCAGGGTGAGGCCGGCCAGCAGGACATCAAGCGCGATCTCGTTCGGCGTCTTCTGCCGCTTGGCACCCTCGACCAGGGCAATCATGCGATCGAGGAAGCTGCTGCCGGCCGCCGCCGTGACCCGGATCACCAGCCAGTCCGAGAGGACCATGGTGCCGCCGGTCACCGCCGAGCGGTCGCCGCCGGATTCGCGGATGACGGGCGCGGATTCACCCGTGATCG
>CADEGR010000002.1:0-12446 GCA_902826935.1 uncultured Alphaproteobacteria bacterium
CTAGTGCATTCAGAGAGATAGCAGATGTGGCTGGCGGATGGGGTGGGATTCGAACCCACGGTGAGCTCGCGCCCACGCTGGTTTTCAAGACCAGTGCCTTCAACCACTCGGCCACCCATCCCGGGCCGGCTTGGCTGGGTGGTGCCGCCACAAGGAATTGAACCTTGGACCTCGCCCTTACCAAGGGCGCGCTCTACCCCTGAGCTATGGCGGCCGAAAGGGATGCGGGGTACATGCCATACTCGCCAGGTGCACGCAAGGCTGCTGGATGGATGGGATGGACGACGACGCCAACGAGGGCGAGAAGCCGGTCGAGCGGCCCAAGCTGGGGGCGGCGGCCGAGGCCGCGCGGGCGGCGCGGGAGGCCCGCCGGGCGGCGGCCATGCGCCGCAACCTGGGCAAGCGCAAGCAGCAGCAGGCGGCCATGACCCGGTCCCGCCCGGCCGCGGACGACGCTGGCAAACCTTGAGCGCCGGCCGCCAATCCCCTACAACGGCGGGAGCCAGCCGGCCGGTTCCGGCGCCGCCAGCGGCGGACAGGGTGGTCCGCAAAGAGAGCCCATGGACAAGATCGTGATCAGCGGCGGCCGGCCGCTGCGGGGCGCCATCGAGATCAGCGGGGCCAAGAACGCGGTCCTGCCGATCCTGGCTGCGAGCCTCCTGACCGACCAGCCGCTCCGCCTCGCCAATGTGCCCAGGCTCGAGGACGTGCGCTCGATGCAGCGGCTGCTGGCGACTCTCGGCACCGAGCTCAGCCCGCCCGATGACGACTGCCACGGCGTGACCCTGACCGCCCGGCGGATCACCAGCACGACCGCGGATTACGAGCTGGTGCGCAAGATGCGCGCCTCGGTCCTGGTGCTGGGGCCGCTCCTGGCGCGCGCCGGCGAGGCCAAGGTCTCGCTGCCCGGCGGCTGCGCGATCGGGCCGCGGCCGGTCGATCTGCATCTCAAGGGCCTGGTCGAGCTCGGCGCCGAGATCGAGCTCGAGCAAGGCTACATCCATGCCAAGGCGCCGCACGGCCTGCAGGGCGGCCAGGTGCCGCTGGCGATGCCGTCGGTCGGGGCGACCGAGAATCTGCTGATGGCGGCCGCCCTGGCGCACGGCGAGACGGTCATCAGCAACGCCGCCCGCGAGCCGGAGGTGGTCGATCTGGCCGACTGCCTGAACGCCATGGGTGCGCGGATCGAAGGGGCCGGCAGCGCCCGGATCACGATTCAGGGCGTGCCGGCCCTGCATGGCGCCGACTATGCCGTGCTGCCCGATCGGATCGAGCTCGGCACCTATGCGATCGCGGCGGCGATCACCGGCGGCGAGCTGCACCTGGTCAACGGCCGGCGCGAGCTGATCGGCGCTCTGGTCGAGACCCTGGAGGAAGCCGGGGTCGCCGTGTGGGACGAGGCCGGCGGACTGATGGTCGCCTGCCGCGCCGGCCGGCCGAGCGGGGTCGACGTCATGACCCAGCCGCATCCGGGCTTCCCGACCGATCTCCAGGCCCAGTTCATGGCGCTCATGTGCACCGCGGAAGGCGCGGCGATGATCACCGAGACGATCTTCGAGAACCGCTTCATGCATGTCCCGGAGCTGACCCGGATGGGGGCTCGGATCACGGTGCATGGCGGCTCCGCCCTGGTGCGCGGGGTCGAGCGGCTGACCGGCGCGCCGGTGATGGCGACCGATCTGCGCGCCTCGGTCTCCTTGATCCTGGCAGGGCTCGCGGCGAAGGGCGAGACCATCGTCAACCGGGTCTACCACCTGGATCGCGGCTATGAGCGCCTCGACGCCAAGCTAATCGCCTGCGGGGCCGCGATCGAGCGGCGCGCCTGATGGCCGAGGCCTTGCGCCTGCGCGCGGTCGACGCGGACGATCTGCAGGTGCTCGCTGCCTGCCTTCAGGACGCGCTGATCCCGCTGTCGGAGATGGCCTATCTCGCCGAGCAGGAGCGCTTTGTCGCGGCGTTCACGCGCTTTCGCCGGGAATGCCAGGCCGATCCCGAGCACTGCGCCGAGCTGACCCAGTGCCAATCCGCCTTGTCGTTCGAGCAGGTGGCCACGGTCCGCTATCGCGGCCTCGATCAGCGGCTCGGCCGGGTCAAGCATGAGCTTTTGACGATCATGGCCGAGCCGGCGGCCGACGGCCTGACCCTGATCACCCTGGTGTTCGCCGGCGACGCCGCGATTCAGCTGAAGGTGCGGGCGATCGCCGGCCGGCTGGAGGATTTCGGCGAGCCCGAGCCCGCCCACGCCGCGCCGCGCCACGAGCTGCCGCCCGGCTTCGGACAGGAGCCCTAGATGCCCTTGTGGCTGGAAGCGCGGGCCGCCGGTTTCGCCGCGGGCTGGGCGCGCCTGGTCGCGGCCCGGCGCGACCAGGCCGCCGACGTCAGGGGCGCGGTCGGCGCGATCCTGGCCGAGGTCGCGGCGACCGGCGATGCCGCCTTGCTCGCCTATACCGAGCGGTTCGATCGCCTGCGCCTGCGGCCGGACGAGCTGCGGATCCCACCGGCGGCGATCGCAGCCGCCTGGGCTGGCTGTCCGGAACAGCTGAAGGCCGCCTTGCGCCTCGCGGCCGAGCGGATCCGCAGCTTCCATGCGGCGCAAAAGCCGCAGGATCTGGCTTATACCGATGAGCTGGGCGTGCGGCTCGGACAGCGCTGGCGGCCGGTGGACGCGGTCGGGCTTTATGTGCCGGGCGGCACGGCGGCCTATCCCAGCTCGGTCCTGATGAACGGCCTGCCGGCCAGGATCGCCGGGGTCGAGCGCCTGGTCATGGTGGTGCCAGCGCCCGAGGGCGCGCTCAATCCGCTGGTCCTGGCGGCGGCGCATCTGGTCGGCATCGAGGAGATCTACCAGGTTGGCGGCGCCCAGGCGGTGGCGGCCCTGGCCTTTGGCACCGCCACGATCGCGCCGGTCGACAAGATCGTCGGCCCCGGCAACGCCTATGTCGCCGAGGCCAAGCGGCAGGTCTTCGGCCAGGTCGGCATCGACATGATCGCCGGACCGTCGGAAATCGTGGTGGTCGCCGATGGCGACCAGGAGCCGGAATGGCTCGCTGCCGATCTGCTCAGCCAGGCGGAGCATGACGAGCTGGCCCAGTCGATCCTGATCACCGACAGCCGGCCCTTGGCCGAGGCGGTGGCAGCGGCGGTCGAGCGGCAGCTGGCAAGCTTGCCGCGCCAGGCGATCGCGGCGGCCAGCTGGCAAGGGCAGGGGGCGCTGATCGTCCTCGACGACCTGAACGATGCCGCAGCGCTGGTCGATCAGCTGGCGCCGGAGCATCTGGAGCTGCTGGTGCGCGATCCGGAGATCCTGGCGGACCGCATCCGCCATGCTGGCTCGATCTTCCTCGGGCCCTACACGCCCGAGGTGATCGGCGACTATGTCGGCGGCCCCAACCATGTCCTGCCGACCGGCCGCAGCGCCCGCTTCGCCTCGGGCCTGGGCGTCCACGACTTCATGAAGCGGACCACCTTGCTCGGCTGCTCGGCTGCCGGCTTTCGCGCCTTGGCCCCGGCCGCGGCGGCGCTGGCCGAGGCCGAGGGGCTGGCAGGGCATGCGGCCGCAATCCGCCGGCGCCAAGCCGCGGCCGAGGGCGCATGAGCGCCCCAGGCCACGGCCGGATCGCCTCGATCCAGCTGGATCAGGGCAGCATCGTGCGCTGGAGCGCCGAGGTCGAGCATGAGCGCCAGGTCGCGATCTTCGATCTGCTCGAGCGCAACACCTTCGAGCTGATCGACGCGTTTCCCGGGCCCTACCGGGTGACCTTGTCGTTGCGCGAAGCCAACCTCATCTTTGCGATCACCACCGAGGACAGCAGCGCGGCGACCGAGCTGTCGCTCGCGATGCGGCCCTTTCGCAAGCTGATCAAGGACTATTTCCTGATCTGCGAGAGCTACTTCGATGCCATCCGCAGCGCGTCGCCGAGCCGGATCGAGGCGATCGACATGGGCCGGCGCGGCCTGCACAACGAGGGCGCTGATCGCTTGATCGATACGCTCTCGGGCAAGATCCGGCTCGATGACGAGACCGCGCGGCGCCTGTTCACCCTGATCTGCGTCCTGCACATACGTGGCTGAGCTGCGGACCGACCTGCCGGGCAGCATCCTGTTCGCGTGCACGCACAACGCCATCAGATCGCCCATGGCCGAGGCGCTGATGAAGCTGCTGCATGGCCGGCGCGTCTATGTCCAATCGGCCGGCGTCCGGGCCGAGCCGATCGATCCGTTCGCGATCGCGGCGCTGGATGAGATCGGAGTCGATCTGTCGCGCCACCGCGCCAAGAACTTCGAGGATCTCGAGGACGATTATTTCGACCTGGTGATCTCGCTGTCGCCGGAGGCCCAGCACAAGGCGGTCGAGCTGACCCGCAACAGCTCCTGCGAGATCGAGTTCTGGCCGACCATGGATCCGAGCCTAATCGAGGGCAGCCGGGAGCTGCGCCTGGAGGCTTACCGCGCCTTGCGCGACCAGCTGCGCCAGCGCCTGCAGCGGCGCTTCCCCCATGCTGGCGGTCCAGTGATGGTCTGAGCGGCGGGACGGGAGAAACCGCCGCCATCGCCGGGCCAACCGGCCCTTGACCTCGTCCTGGCCAGGGTTCATCTAGACGCACAGCTGCCGGCGGCGGCAAGACCAGCAGGAGTTTGGATGGCCAAGGAAGACTTGATCGAGTTCAGTGGGACGGTCACGGAAGTTCTGCCGAACGCAATGTTTCGTGTGAAGCTCGAAAACGAGCATGAAGTTCTCGCCCATACTTCCGGTCGGATGCGCAAGAATCGGATCAGGGTCTTGACCGGTGATAAGGTGACGGTCGAGATGACGCCCTATGATCTGACCAGGGGCCGGATCACCTACCGCTTCAAGTAGCGGGTGCGCGCTCACCCGCCGCTGATTCTGGCCTCGTCGTCGCCGCGACGCCTCGCTCTGCTGCGCCAAGCCGGGATCGAGCCGGCGCTGGTCTGTCATCCCGAGGTCGACGAGACGCCGTTGCGTCAGGAGCTGCCGCGCGCCCATGCGGCCCGGCTGGCCGTCGCCAAATGTGTCGCCGTGGCTGCCAGCCCGGCCGGCCAGGGCGCCTTTGTGCTGGCGGCCGACACGGTGGTCGCCCTCGGTCGCCGGATCCTGCCCAAGGCCGAGAGCATCAAGCTGGCGCAAAGCTGCCTGGAACGGTTGTCGGGCCGGCGGCACCGGGTCTATACCGGAGTCGCGATCCGCGGACCCGATGGCCGCAGCGCTGATCGGATCGCCCTGACGATGGTGCATTTCAAACGGCTCGACCAGCAGCAAGTGAGCGACTACCTGACCAGTGGGGAATGGCATGGCAAGGCCGGCGGCTACGCCATCCAAGGCCGGGCCGAGGCCTTCGTGAGCGCCTTGAACGGCAGCTATTCGAATGTCGTGGGCCTGCCGCTGGCGCTGACGCTCGATCTGCTGCGCGGCCTGGGCTGGGGGCCGGGCCATGAGTCGTGAGCTGATTCTCGAGGCGACGCCGTTCGGGGCGCGCGCCGCGATCCTGGTTGATGGCCGCCTGAGCGAGGTCCGCTTCGCGGATCGCGAGGCGCCGGACATTCGCGGCCAGATCTTCCTCGGCCGGGTCAAGCGGGTCGATGCCACGCTGGATGCCGCCTTCGTCGATTGCGGCGTCGGCCAGGACGCCTATCTGACCGGCCGCGATGCCCGCTGGCTGGGCGAGCACGAGCGCGGCACGCCGATCGACCGGCAGCTGACCGAGGGGCAGACCGTCCTGGTCCAGGGCAAGCGGGCCGCCTCGGACGACAAGGGCGCGCGGGTCACGGCCGATCTCCAGCTGACCGGTATCTATCTGGTCCTGCGACCGCGCCGCGGTCGGATCGAGCTCTCGGGCCGGCTGGTCAACTCCAAAGGCGCAGAAGCTTTGCGGGCCCGCGCCGGCAAGCTGTTCCCGAATGGCGGCGTGACCCTGCGCAGCGCCGCGGCCGACGCCTCGGACGAGGTGCTGCAGGCCGAATATGAGCGGCTCCAGGCGAGCTGGCACGAGATCAATCAGACCGCCGAGAAGCGCCGGCCGCCGGCCTGCCTGTTCCAGCGCGAGGACCCGGTCGAGCGGCTGCTGCACGACATCCTGACGCCGCGCATCCGGCAGGTGATCCTCGGCGACCAGGCGACCTTGGCCCGCGCCCGGACCTATCTCGAGATCTGGCTGCCGGAGCTCGCCAAGCGGCTGACCTGCACGCCCAAGGCCTTCGAGGCCTCAGGCGTCGAGGAGCAGCTGGAGCAGGCGCTGACCCCCGAGGTCGAGCTGCCAGGCGGCGGCAATCTCTTGATCGAGCCGACCGCGGCCCTGACCGCGATCGACGTCAATGGCGGCGGCCGGCCGGCGAAGGAGGTCAATCTTGCGGCGGTATCGGTGCTGGCGCGCACGCTCCGGCTGCGCCGAATCGGCGGCACGATCGTGGTCGACTTCGTCGACCTCGCCAACCGGCGCGAGCGCGACGAGCTGCACAACGCGCTCGAGGCGGCCTTCGCCGATGATCCGGCGGCGATCCAGCTGTTCCCGATGACGCCGCTCGGCGTGGTCATGATCAGCCGCGAGCGGCTCGGCCCGAGCCTGGCCGAGCGGATGCAGCGGCCATGCCCGACCTGCGGCGGCCACGGCCGGCTGCCGACCTTGCGCCATGCCACCGAGCGGCTGTTCGCCGAGCTGATCGCCGCGGGCAAGTCCAGCCGCGGGCTGCGCGTGGCGCTGGCGGTCGATCTCTATCATCATCTGATGACCGAGGCGTCGGCCGCCTGGCGCGATTTCGCCGGCCGGCATGGCCTGAAGCCGCCCAAGCTGGTGCCCGACGAGGCCTTGCCGCCGGGCCATTTCCGGATCGCGGCGTGAGGCGACGTGGCTGAGCCTGAGCAGCCGCCGGTCCGGCCAGAGCGCCGCTGTCCGATCTGCGGCAAGCCCACCCTGCAAGCCTACCGGCCGTTCTGCTCGGCCCGCTGCCGTGACGTCGACCTCGGCCATTGGTTTGGCGAGCGCTACGCCGTGCCCGCGGCCCCGCCCGAGGAAGAGCCGGACGAGGATGCGGAGGAGCCGGGCCCGTGAAGATTGGTTGGCGCAGCCAGCGGGCGCGGCGCCGGCGCTGGATCGTAGCCCGCAGCCGAGCCGGCACGGGCGGCCGACGCGGGCGGCTGGCGCAGCAGCCGGGCCTGGCGGAGGAGGCGGCGCGCTGGCGGCCAGGAACGGGCGGCGCCGAGCCGGTCCTGCTCGAGATCACGGGCTTGAGCAAGGTGTTCGAGCTGACCAAGGGCCGGCTGTTCAAGCGCCGGCTGGGCACGATCCGCGCTTTGGACGGTCTGGACCTATCGCTCCGGCGCGGCGAGGTGGTCGGGCTGATCGGCGAATCCGGTGCTGGCAAAAGCACCCTGGTCCGCTGCCTCATGGGCCACACCACGCCCAGTGCCGGCCAGATCCGCTGGGCCGGCAGCAGCGCCGATCCGGGGCGTGGGGCAGGCGGCGGAATCCACGCCATTCTGCAGGATCCCTTTGCCGCCTTTCCGGCCGGGCGGACCGGCATCGAGCTGATCGGCGAGCCGCTGCTGCGGGCTGGCGCCGATGCCGCCGGCCTCGACCGGCAGATCGATCCGCTGCTCGAGCGCTGCGGCCTTTCGCGCCAGGACGGCGAGCGCAGCCTGGGCGAGCTGTCCGGCGGCCAGCGCCAGCGGATCGGCATCGCCCGCGCCCTGGCCGGCCGGCCCGAGCTCCTGGTTTGCGACGACGCCGTCTCGGCGCTCGATGCCGCGATCAAGGCTCAGATCATCGAGCTCCTGGCCGAGCTGCGCCGGGACTATCGGCTGACCTTCCTGTTCCTCGGCCATGATCTGGCGCCGGTCCAGCATCTGTGCGACCGGCTGGGCGTGCTCTATGCCGGCAAGCTGGTCGAGATCGGCCCGCCGCAAGCGGTTCTGCGGACGCCGCGCCATCCCTACAGCCAGCTGTGGCTGGGCAGCCCGGACGACGCTTTGGGCGAGGACGACGAGGCCGGTCCGACGCCGCTCGCCGGACCCGGCCGGCCAGCGCCGCCCCGGCCCGCCGCAGGCTGCGTCTACCAGCCGAGCTGCCCGCGCGCCGACGCCGGCTGCCGCAGCATGCCGCCGCCGCTACGCTTCGTTGCGACCGGCCACGCCGTTGCTTGTCTGCGCGCCGAAGCCTGAGCCGCCGCTAGCCCGCCAGGCTCGCCAGCGGCAAATAGATCAGCACGGCATTCCCCTGCCGGTCGATCACGATCAAGTTGCAGCCGCCGCAGCCGCAGCTTGCTACCAGATAGGCCATGATCCTGCTCCCAATGCCATCAAGAGGTCTGCGCTCGCAACCCAACGACGATTGATGCAGGTCAATTGCTGACTTTCCAACACTGCCTGTCTTGTATTTATTACATGAGATCATAGCAGGTGGCGGGCACTATGCCAATTCAGGCAAGTGCACTGTGGCCGCTTGTCGCTGCCGGCCATGGCGCAACAAGCCTTGGCGGGGCGTGCCGGCGCGCTTAGCATCAGCGGCATGTGGTGGTGGCAGGGCATGATCCGGCGGTCGGAGCGAGCGCGGCGCGGCGTCGCGCTGATTGCGCTGCTCGGGCTGCTCTGCAATCTCCTGCTGAGCGGGGCCTGGCACCAGCTGGTGACGCCGGCATCGGCCGCCGCCTTGGCCGGGCCGGTCGTGCTCTGCACCGCCGATGGCGACCAGCGGGTCGTCTGGCTGGATGCATCGGGCAAGCCAGTGCCGCAGGGGCCGACCAGCGGCCACTGCCCCGATTGCACCACCTGTGTCGGTGCCGGCTGCGCCCTGCCGGCGCTGGCCGCCGCCGCGCAGCCGATCGCCTGGCCATGCGCCCGCCAGGCGGGCGTGCGCCCGGAGCCCTGGCACGCCGAGCGCTACGCCTGGCGTGCCTCCGGCGCGCCGCCGCCCGGCCATGCCCCGCCCGTGACGGTCTGAGCCCGTCCCGAGCCCGCTCGCGCGGGCCCGGTCCTGTCTCTGATCCTTCCGTCACTGGGGAACCCCAATGTCTACGCCCATTGCGACCGCGGTCGACGCCAGGCCGCCCTCGACCGCGTTCTATCGCGCGGTCTGGCGCTGGCATTTCTATGCCGGCCTGCTCTGCTTGCCGTTCCTGCTGCTGCTGGCGGTGACCGGCGGCCTCTATCTGTTCAAGGATGAGATCAACGGCCTGATCTATGCGAACCTGCTCTATGTCGACGCCCCGGTCGTGGCGCCGCTGCCGCCCTCGCAGCTGGTTGCCCGGGCCGTCGCCAGCGAGCCAGGCGCCCACGCCACCCGCTATGTCGCGCCGGCAGCACCGGATCGCAGCGCCGAGTTCGGCCTCACCACCGCGGACGAGCAGGCGCTTTCGGTCTATGTCGCGCCCGCGGATGGCCGTGTGCTCGGCAGCGTTGGCGACGAGAGCAAAGCGATGTGGGTGATCAAGAAGCTGCACAGCCTGGAGCTGCTCGGCACCTATCCCAACCGGCTGATGGAGATGGTCGGCGGCTGGACCCTGATCCTGACCGCGACCGGCATCTATCTGTGGTGGCCGCGCCGGCGCTCCGGCGGCGTGGTGACCGTGCGCGGCCGGCCGATGTACCGGATCTTCTGGCGCGACCTGCACGCCGTGACCGGCCTGTTCGCCGGCGGGCTGGTGTTTTTCCTGGCATTCAGCGGCATGCCCTGGTCGGGGGTCTCCGGCGACTGGCTGAACCAGACCGCCAGCGCCTGGGGCCTGGGCTATCCCAAGGCGGTCTGGGACGAGGTGCCGCTCTCGACCGTGCCGACCGGGGCGACCGGCGAGGTCGGCTGGACGAACGAGCAGGCGCCGCTGCCGCGCTCGACGCCGCCCGCGGCCGCGGCCGAGCCGATCGGCCTCGACCGGGCGGTCGCGATCGTCGAGGCGCGCGGCATCAGCCCCGGCTACGAGCTGACCTTGCCGAGCGAGCCGACCGGCGTCTACAGCGCCATGATCTTCCCCGAGGACCTGAGCAAGCAGCGGGTCATTCACCTGGATCAATATAGTGGGCAACCACTGATCGATGTCGGGGTCAAGGACTATGGCGGGATCGCCCAGGCGATCGAGTGGGGCATCAGCATCCATCAGGGCGAAGCGTTCGGCCGGTTCAACCAGCTCTTGATGCTGGCCACCTGCCTAGCAATTGTCGTGATGAGCGTGGCCGCCGGCGTGATGTGGTGGCGGCGCCGCCCGGCCGGCCGGCTGGGCGTGCCGCCGCTGCCGGCGGATCGCTATGCCCCTTGGGTGATCGGCGCGATGATCCTGCCGGTCGCGATCCTGCTGCCGCTGGTCGGGCTGTCCCTGCTGGCAGCGCTGCTGCTCGATTGGCTGCTGGTCCAGCGCGTGCCGGTCCTGCGCCGCATCTTCTCCTGATATCTGGCCAAAGGAACCTGTTTCATGCTGAACCAACTTCCACGTCGCCAGGCGCTGCTCGGCCTGCTGGCGGTGGCCGCCCTGGCCACTGCCGGCGGCGAATTCGCCCGCGCCGACCACAAAGGCCATGAGCACCATCATGCCGACGCGGCGCCAGGAACCGCCTCGGCGAATGGCATCGCGATCCACGGCGCCTGGGCCCGCCCGTCGATGGGCAATATGCCCAATAGCGCCGCTTACATGACTCTCGAGGGCGGCGGTGCGGAGCCGGACGAGCTGATCGCGGCCGCGAGCCCGGCAGCGGAGCGGGTCGAGCTGCATACCCATCTGGTCGAGAACGGCATCGCCAAGATGCGGCCGGTGGACGGGATCGAGGTCGTGCCAGGCACGGCCACGGTGCTGCAGCCGGGCGGCCTGCATCTGATGCTGCTCGGCCTGCAGCAGAAGCTGAAGGAGGGCGACACGCTGCCCATGACCCTGACCTTCAAGCATGCGGGCGAGGTCCAGCTGACCGTGCCGGTCCAGGCCGGGGCGAGCCCGCACATGATGAGCAACTGACGCCCGCGTGGCGGGCTAGCTGGCGGCCGGCGCGGCCAGGGCGATGGCGAGCTCGGCGCGCAGGCCGCTCGGCCGGAAGTCGAGCACCAGATCGTTGGTCGGATCGCGGCCGCCGCTCTGCTCCAGCAAGGTCGTGCCGAAGCCCCGCCGACTGGGGGCTTGGACTGGTGGGCCGCCGCTCTCCTGCCAGCGGAGGCGCAGGCAGCCGGGCTCGCCCGGCTCGACCTGCCAGCTGATCGCGACCCGGCCCGCCGGCGCCGACAGCGCGCCATGCTTGACGGCGTTGGTGGCAAGCTCATGCAGCATCATGCCGAGCGACACGGTGACCGTCGCCGGCAGCTGCACCGGGGGGCCGGCCAGCGTCAGCCGGGCGCCGTCCGCCAAGGGCTCGACCTCGCGCTGGATCAGGCCGCGCAGATCGGCGGCGCGCCACTGCTCGGCGGTCAGCATGGCCTGGGCGTTGCCCAACGCCTGCAGCCGGCCGAGCAGCGCCTCGGTCATCGCCTCCTTGTCGGCAGCGCTGCGGCTGGTCTGGCGGACCAGCGAATGCACGATGGTCAGGAAGTTGCGGGCGCGGTGGTCCAGCTCGTGCAGCAGCAGGCGCTCCTGCTCGCGGCTGGAGGCGAGCTGCTGCTGGCTCAGCTCCTCGCGCTTGGCGAAGTGATCGCCCCAGCGCGCCAATGCCACGATCGCGGCCAGCGCCAGCAAGGCCAGGGCCATGCTCTGGTAGAGCTGGCGCCACCAATCAACCAGGATGTCGGCATAGGCCAGGCCGGCCACCGCGATCAGCGGCAGCTGCTCGAGCTTGCGGTAGAGCACGAAGCGGTGCTCGCCGTCGAGCGGCGAGACGGTGTCATAGCTGCCCTGCGCCGCCTGCGGCAGATAGCGGGTGAATAGATCGTAGCTGCGCAAGGATAGCTGGACCGCGTCAGGCGTGAGCGGCCGCCGGAGCAGCACCTGACCATCGTCGCGCACGAACGACACCGTCGATCTAGGCCCGATCACCAGCTTTTCAGCGAACGCCAGGAAGTCGTCGGCGCGCACCGCCGCGGTCGCGACTCCGCGAAACCGGCCCTGGCCATCCTGCCAGCGCCGGCTGAACATCAAATAGGGCTCGCCGTCGATCGGGCTGAACACGGTCGGGCCGATCAGCAGGCCGACATCCGGCCGATCGCGATGGCGCTGGAAGAACGGCTGATCCGCGATCTCGGCAAACGGCGCCGGCTGGCCTGCGGCGGCCTCGCCGGCGATGCTGCGGCCGGCCTGATCGAACAGCCCGAGGTCCACCGTCGCCCGCGAGCTCTGCGCCAGCGCATGCTGCCGTTGCCAGATCGCGGCGGCGCTGTCCTCGGAGCGCGCCAGCAGCTCCAGGATCTCCAGCAGCAAAAGATCGCTGGTCGCCACCAACCGGCGCATATGTTCGTTCAAGGCATCGAGCGACCGTTCGCCTGCCGCCTCTGCGCTCGCGATCTCGCGCCGATAGTCGGTCCACAGGAACA
>CADEGR010000002.1:12546-17132 GCA_902826935.1 uncultured Alphaproteobacteria bacterium
GCGGCCGGCAGCGGCGATGGTGCGGCAGCGGCGACGTGGTGGAGGTGGAGCCGATGTTCAGGACCGGCATGCAGTTCGGGCTGGGCGAGGAGATCGAGGCGCTGCGCGATCTGGTCCATCGCTTTGCGCAGGAGAAGATCGCGCCGCACGCGGCCGAGATCGATGCCAGCAACAGCTTCCCGGCCGAGCTGTGGCCAGAGCTAGGCGCCTTGGGCCTGCTCGGGATAACCGCCGATCCGGCCTATGGCGGCGCCGGCATGGGCTACCTCGCCCATGTCGTGGCGATGGAGGAGATCAGCCGCGCGTCCGGTTCGGTCGGCCTGTCCTACGGCGCCTTCTCCAACCTCTGCGTCAACCAGATCAACCGCCATGGCACCGCCGCGCAGAAGGCGCGCTACCTGCCGACGCTCTGCGCCGGCAGCGCGGTCGGCGCGCTTGCCATGTCCGAGCCCGGCGCCGGCTCGGACGTGGTCGCGATGCGGCTGCGCGCGGACAAGCGCAACGACCGCTTCGTACTGAACGGCGGCAAGATGTGGATCACCAACGGCCCCGATGCCGACGTCCTGGTGGTCTACGCCAAGACCGACCCCGCCGCCGGTGCCCGCGGCATTACCGCCTTCATCGTCGAGCGCGGCCTCCAGGGCTTCAGCACCGGAGCGAAGCTCGACAAGCTTGGCATGCGCGGCTCCAACACCTGCGAGCTGATCTTCGAGGACTGCGACGTCCCGCTCGAGAACGTCCTGGGCGAGGAAGGGCAGGGCGTGAAGGTCCTGATGTCCGGCCTCGACTATGAGCGCGTGGTTCTGGCCGGCGGCCCGCTCGGGCTGATGGCGGCCGCCATGGACGTGGTCGTGCCCTATGTCCACGAGCGCAAGCAGTT
The DNA here is from genome assembly GCA_902826935.1 of uncultured Alphaproteobacteria bacterium. Classification (GTDB taxonomy): domain Bacteria; phylum Pseudomonadota; class Alphaproteobacteria; order Geminicoccales; family Geminicoccaceae; genus CADEGR01. The sequence goes on from CADEGR010000002.1 coordinate 13,427, forward strand.
CGGCCAGGCGATCGGCGAGTTCCAGCTGATGCAGGGCAAGCTCGCTGACATGTACACGACCCTGACCGCCTGCCGGGCCTATGTCTACGCGGTCGCCGGCGCCTGCGATCGCGGCGAGGTCACGCGCAAGGATGCCGCCGGCTGCATCCTCTACGCCGCCGAGAAGGCGACCCTGCTGGCGCTCGATGCGATCCAGTGCCTGGGCGGCAATGGCTACATCAACGACTACCCGACCGGCCGCCTCTTGCGCGACGCCAAGCTCTACGAGATCGGCGCTGGCACCTCGGAGATCCGGCGCATGCTGATCGGCCGCGAGCTGTTCCTGGAGTCCGCCTGATGGCGGTGCTGCGCGCCCAGGCGGCGACCAGCGGCGCTGCCTACGAGACCAATCGCGCGTCCATGCTGGCGGCCTTGGCCGAGGTCGAGCAGGCAGCGGCGCTCGCTTTCGATGGCGGCGGTGCGGTCGCCCGCGCCCGCCATGAGGGCCGCGGCAAGCTGCTGCCGCGCGCGCGGGTCAGCCGCCTGCTCGATCCCGGCTCGCCGTTCCTCGAGATCGGCCTGACCGCCGCCCACGGCCTCTATGAGGGCGCCTCGCCCTCGGCCGGCCTGATCGCCGGAATCGGCCGGGTCAGCGGCCGTGAATGCATGATCGTCGCCAATGATGCGACCGTGAAGGGCGGCACCTACTACCCGCTGACCGTCAAGAAGCATCTGCGCGCCCAGGAGATCGCCCAGCAGAATCGGCTGCCCTGCGTCTACCTGGTCGACAGCGGCGGTGCCAATCTGCCGAACCAGGACGAGGTCTTCCCCGACCGCGACCATTTCGGCCGGATCTTCTTCAACCAGGCCTCGATGTCGGCGGAGGGGATCGCCCAGATCGCGGTGGTCATGGGCTCCTGCACCGCGGGCGGCGCCTATGTCCCGGCGATGTCGGACGAGACCATCATCGTGCAGGACCAGGGCACGATCTTCCTGGCCGGCCCGCCCTTGGTGAAGGCCGCGACCGGCGAGATCGTGACGCCCGAGGCGCTGGGCGGCGGCGACGTCCATACCCGCCTGTCGGGCGTCGCCGATCACCTGGCGCGCGACGACGCCCATGCCCTGGCGCTGGCACGCCGGGCGATCGCCCATCTGAACCGGACCAAGCCGGTGCCGCTCGAATTGGCGCCGCCCGAGGAGCCGCTCTACGATCCCGAGGAGATCCTGGGCATCGTGCCGGCCGAGCCGCGCATGCCCTACGATATCCGGGAGCTCCTGGCGCGCCTGCTGGACGGCTCGCGCCTGGACGAGTTCAAGGCCCGCTACGGCGCCACCTTGATCTGCGGCTTTGCCCATCTGCACGGCATGCCGGTCGGCGTGATCGCCAACAACGGCGTGCTGTTCTCGGAATCGGCGCTCAAGGGCGCGCATTTCGTCGAGCTGTGCGCCCAGCGGCGGATTCCGCTCCTGTTCTTCCAGAACATCACCGGCTTCATGGTCGGCGAGCGCTATGAGGCGGAAGGCATCGCCAAGCATGGCGCCAAGCTGGTCACCGCGGTCGCGACCGTGGCGGTGCCCAAGCTCACGCTGCTGGTCGGCGGCTCGTTTGGCGCTGGCAACTATGGCATGTGCGGCCGCGCCTACGGGCCGCGCTTCTTGTGGACCTGGCCCAATGCCCGGATCTCGGTGATGGGCGGCGAGCAGGCGGCGGGTGTGCTCGCGACCGTGCGGCGCGATGCCCTGGAGCGCGCCGGCCAGAGCCTGAGCGCGGCGGCCGAGGCGGCGATCAAGCAGCCGATCCTCGAGCAGTTCGCCCGGCAGAGCCATCCGCTCTACGCTTCGGCGCGGCTTTGGGATGACGGGATCGTCGATCCGCGCAAGTCGCGCGCGGTGCTGGCCTTGTCCCTCTCGGCCGCCCTCAACGCGCCGATTCCCGCAACGCGCTTTGGCGTGTTCCGGATGTGACCGGCATGTTCCAGAAGATCCTGATCGCCAATCGCGGCGAGATCGCGTGCCGGGTGATCCGCACCGCCCGCCGGCTGGGGATTGCCACGGTCGCGGTCTATTCCGATGCCGATGCCGACGCCTGGCATGCGGCAGCGGCCGACGAAGCGCTGTGGATCGGGCCGGCGCCGGCGGCGGACAGCTACTTGCGGATCGACCGGATCGTGGCCGCCGCCCAGGCCGCCGGCGCCGAGGCGGTCCATCCGGGCTATGGCTTCCTCGCCGAGAACCCGGCCTTCGTCGAGGCGGTCGAGGCGGCGGGCCTGGTGTTCATCGGCCCCTCGGCCGAGGCGATGCGCGCCATGGGCCTGAAGGATGCCGCCAAGGCCTTGATGCAGAAGGCGGGCGTGCCGATTGTGCCGGGCTACCATGGCGAGCGTCAGGAGCCGGAGCATCTCGCCGAGCAGGCGGCGGCGCTTGGCTATCCGGTGCTGATCAAGGCGCGCGCTGGCGGCGGCGGCAAGGGCATGCGCCGGGTCGATGCACCGGACGACTTCGCCGCCGCGCTGGACAGTGCCCGGCGCGAGGCGGCCGCCGCCTTCGGCGACGATGCCGTGCTGATCGAGACCTATGTCAGCCAGCCGCGCCACATCGAGATCCAGGTGTTCGGCGACCGCCAGGGCCAGGTGGTCCATCTGTTCGAGCGCGACTGCTCGCTGCAGCGGCGCCACCAGAAGGTGCTCGAGGAGGCGCCGGCGGCCGGCATGCCGGCCGGCATGCGGGCCGCGATGGGCGCGGCTGCGGTGCGCGCCGCGGAGGCGATCGGCTATGTCGGCGCCGGCACGGTCGAGTTCATCACCGATGCCAGCGCCGGCCTGCGGCCGGATCGCTTCTACTTCATGGAGATGAACACCCGCCTGCAGGTCGAGCATCCGGTCACCGAGGCGATCACGGGTGTCGATCTGGTCGAATGGCAGCTGCGCGTCGCGGCCGGCGAGCCTTTGCCGCTGCGCCAGGACCAGCTGGCGATCACCGGCTGGGCGTTCGAGGCCAGGCTCTACGCCGAGGATCCGGCCAAGGGCTTCCTGCCCGCGATTGGCCGGCTGGAGCGCCTGGATCTGCCGGCCGATCGGGTCCGGATCGATTCCGGCGTGCGCCCGGGCGATCGCATCGCGCCCTACTACGACCCCATGATCGCCAAGATCGTGAGCCATGGCCCGACCCGTGCTACCGCCCTCAACCAGCTGGCGGCGGCGCTGGGCCAGGCGCGGATCGCCGGAACCGTCACCAATCTGGAATTCCTGGGCGCGCTCTGCCGCCATCCCGGCGTCGCCGCCGGCGCGGTCGATACCGGCCTGATCGAGCGCGATCTCGGGCAGCTGGTGCGGAGCGACCCGCCGCCGGCCGAAGCCGTGGCGCTCGCGGGGCTGGCAGCGCTGGGGCTGCTGGCACCCGCCCAGGGCGACGATCCGTGGGACCGGCTGGTCGGCTGGCGTGCCTGGCAGCCGGCGGAGCATCATCTGACGCTGCTGTGGCAGGACGAGACCTACGCCCTGGCCGTGCTGCTGGACGGACGGGGCCGGTTTCGCGTGTCGCTGGCCGAGCGGACGCTCGAGATTGACGTGCTCGGCTCGGCCGAGGGTGGTTGCCGGGTGGCGCTCGACGGCCGCCGGCAGGACGTCGGCAGCCATCTCCATGGCGACCAGGTCAGCCTGTTCCTAGCCGGGCGCCATTACGCCTTTCAGCGGCCCGATCTTCTGGCCGCGCCGGCCATGGCGGCGGC
>CADEGR010000002.1:17232-36840 GCA_902826935.1 uncultured Alphaproteobacteria bacterium
AGCCAGACCGCCCGCTTCGGCCTGACCGAGACCCGGCTGGGCCTGATCCCGGCCACGATCGGACCCTATGTCGTGGCCCGGATCGGCGAGGCCGGCGCCCGGCGCTTGTTCCTGTCGGCCCGCCTGTTCGACGCCGCCCTCGCCAAAAGCCTGGGCCTGGTGGCGGAGGTGGTGCCGGCGGATGCGCTCGACAGCGCACTTGAGGCCGAGATCGAGCCCTTCTTCGCGACCGCCCCCGGCGCCGTGGCGCGCGCTAAGGCGCTGGCCCGGGCGCTTGGCCCGCGCATCGACGACGCGGTAATCGCCGAGACCGTCGAGCGCCTGGCCGATTGCTGGGAGCAGCCCGAGGCGGCCGAAGGCATCGCCGCCTTCTTCGCGCGGCGCGCGCCGAGCTACGCCACCTTGCCGACCACTGCGTGAGCACCCCGATTTCTGCTATGCTGGCCCGCCTGACCCGCGCCGGAGACCGTTGATGCCGCAGAACCTCGCCCAGGATCACGCCGCCATCCGGCTGGACGATGTCCGCGGCCTGGCCGTGCGCGAGGTCGCCGGCCTGATGACCGGCACCTCCATGGACGGGCTCGACGTGGCGCTGTGCCGGCTGACCGTGGGTGACCCGTTGGAGGTCGAGCTGGTCGCGTTCGAGACCGTGCCGATGCCGGCCTCCCTGCGCGCCAGCCTGCAGGCCGACCAGCTGCAGGACGTCGCCATGGTGGCCCGGGCCAATCAGGCGCTGGGCGGGTTCTTCGCGGACGCCCTGGCGGCCGTGCTGGCACGCCGGCCACGGCGGCTGCATCTGATCGGCAGCCACGGCCAGACCGTCTATCACGAGCATGGCCGGACGACTTTGCAGCTGGGCGATCCGTCGCCGCTGGCGCTGCGCTTCGGCTGCCCCGTGGTCCACGATTTCCGGATGAGCGACATCGCCGCCGGCGGCTGCGGCGCGCCGCTGGTGCCGTATGTCGATCACCGCCTCCTGGGCGGCCGGGGCGAGGGCCTGCTGGCGGTCAATATCGGCGGCATCGCCAACCTCACGGCCCTGCCGCGCGGCGCCCGCCCGGATCAGATCCAGGGCTTCGATTGCGGCCCCGGCAACATGCTGCTGGACGAGCTGGCGAGACGCTACTCCCACGGCCGGCTCGCGGCCGATCTGGATGGCGCGCTCGCGGCCGCCGGCACGGTCCAGCCGGCCCTGCTGGATGGCCTGCTCGGCCATCCCTTCTTCGCCGCGTCGCCGCCCAAATCGGCCGGCCGCGAGCAGTTCGGCCCAGCCTTCGTCGATGCGCTCCTGGCCAAGGTGGCGCCGGCCACGCCGGCTGCCTGGCACGATCTGTTCGCAACCTGCGCCGAGCTGACCGCGGTCGGCATCGCCGACGGCTATCGCCGCTATGTGGCGCCAGCTGGCACCATCGACCGGGTCGTGGTCAGCGGCGGCGGTGCGCGCAACCCCGAGCTGATGCGCCGCCTGCGCACCCGGCTGCAGCCGCTGCCGGTGGCACCCAGCGACGGCGTCGGCCTGCCGGTCGACGCCAAGGAGGCGATCGCCTTTGCCGTGCTCGCCTCCGACCGGATCGACCAGCGGCCTTGCAACCTGCCGGCCGTGACCGGCGCTGCGCGCCCGGTCCTGCTCGGCAAGATCACCGAGTGCTGAGAAAAATTTGACCTTCTGGTAAAGGTTGCGCACAGTCGAAGGCCCAAGCGCACGGAGGTCGGGCATGAGCGCTGTGGCCAAGGCAGATCGCATCGCGGCGGGCCGGCTGGAGCCGATGGCCTATGCTGGAAACTTCGCCGATCTGCATCCGCCGCTCTCCCGTCACGAGGCAGTGGTCGAGGCCGAGCGCTGCTATTTCTGCTACGACGCGCCCTGCATGACCGCCTGCCCGACCGCGATCGACATTCCCTTGTTCATCCGCCAGATCGCCGGCGGCCAGCCCGTGGCCGCCGCGCGCACGATCTTCGATCAGAACATCCTGGGCGGCATGTGCGCCCGGGTCTGCCCGACCGAGACCTTGTGCGAGCAGGCCTGCGTGCGCGAGGCGGCCGAGGGCAAGCCGGTCCGGATCGGCCTCCTCCAGCGCCACGCCACCGACGCCCAGATGGCGACCGGCCGGCAGCCCTACCAGCGGGCCGCCGCGAGCGGCCGACAGGTGGCCGTGGTCGGCGCCGGCCCGGCCGGCCTGGCCTGCGCCCATCGTCTGGCGCTGCTCGGCCATGCGGTCACGATCTTCGAGGCGCGGCCGAAGCCAGGCGGGCTGAACGAGTATGGCATCGCCGCCTACAAGACCGTGGATGACTTCGCGGCGCGCGAGGTCGCGTTCATCCTCGGCATCGGCGGCATCACGATCGAGACCGGCCGAGCCTTGGGCGAGGGGCTGGATCTGGCCGAGCTGCGCCAGCGCTTCGATGCCGTGTTCCTGGGCGTCGGCCTCGGCGCCGTCAACGGGCTAGCGATCCCGGGCGAAGATCTTGCCGGGGTGCAGGATGCGGTGGACTATATCGCCCAGCTGCGCCAGGCCGAGAACCTGGCCAGCCTGCCGGTCGGCCGCCAGGTGGTCGTGATCGGCGGCGGCATGACCGCGATCGATGTCGCGGTCCAGGCCAAGCTGCTGGGCGCCGAGACGGTGACCCTGGTCTATCGCCGCGGGCCGGCCGAGATGAACGCCAGCCGCTACGAGCAGGAGCTGGCGCAGACCAAGGGCGTCCTGATCCGGCATTGGGCCAGGCCGGCCCGGCTGGTCGGCGAAGCCGGCGCGGTCAAGGCCGCCCTGTTCGAGCGCACTCGGCTGGAAGCTGGCCAGCTGACCGGCACCGGCGAGACCTTCGAGCTGTCGGCCGACATGGTGTTCAAGGCGGTCGGCCAGCGCTTCGCCGCGCCGGCGCTCGACGGCGTGGCGCTGGCCCATGGGCGGATCGCGGTCGATGGCGAGCGGCGGACCAGCCTGGCAGGCGTCTGGGCGGGCGGCGACTGCGTCGCCGGCGGCCAGGATCTGACCGTGGTCGCGGTCGAGGACGGCAAGCGCGCCGCCATGTCGATCCACCACCAATTGCAGCGCTGAGGGAGCGTCCCATGGCCGATCTGCGCAGCGAATTCGTCGGGATCAAGTCGCCCAACCCGTTCTGGCTGGCCTCAGCGCCGCCGACCGACAAGGCCTACAACGTGACCCGCGCCTTCGAGCAGGGCTGGGGCGGAGTGGTCTGGAAGACGCTCGGGCTGGATCCGACCATCGTCAACGTCAATGGCCCGCGCTATGGCGCGCTCCACGGCAGCGACCGCCGCCTGCTCGGCTTCAACAATATCGAGCTGATCACCGACCGGCCGCTCCAGGTCAATCTGGACGAGATCAAGGCGGTCAAGCGCGCCTGGCCGGACCGGGCGCTGGTGGTCTCGCTGATGGTGCCCTGCGAGGAGGCCTGCTGGAGCGAGATCCTGCGCCAGGTCGAGGATACCGGCGCCGATGGCGTCGAGCTGAATTTTGGCTGCCCGCACGGCATGTCCGAGCGCGGCATGGGCAGCGCCGTCGGCCAGGTGCCGGACTACATCGAGATGGTCGCCCGCTGGTGCAAGCAGGCGACCCGGATGCCGGTGATCGTCAAGCTGACCCCCAACATCACCGACATCCGCTACCCGGCACGGGCCGCCAAGCGGGGCGGGGCGGACGCGGTCTCGCTGATCAACACCGTGAGCTCGATCATCGCGGTCGATCTCGACCGCATGGCGCCGGTCCCGACCGTCGACGGCAAGGGCAGCCATGGCGGCTATTGCGGCCCGGCCGTCAAGCCGATCGCGCTCAACATGGTGGCCGAGATCGCCCGCGATCCCGAGACCGCCGGCCTGCCGATCTCCGGCATCGGCGGCATCACCGTCTGGCGGGATGCCGCCGAGTTCATGGCGCTCGGCGCCGCGAACGTCCAGGTCTGCACCGCGGCCATGGCCTACGGCTTCAAGATCGTCAAGGAGATGATCGCCGGCCTCGAGCTGTGGCTGGACGAGAAGGGCCTGGAGCGCCCTGCGCAGATCGTCGGCCGTGCCGTGCCGAACGTCACCGACTGGCAATATCTGAACCTGAACTACATCGCCAAGGCGCGGATCGACCAGAGCTTGTGCATTCAATGCGGCCGCTGCCATATCGCCTGCGAGGACACCTCGCACCAGGCGATCACGGCGATGAAGGACGGCAAGCGCCATTTCGAGGTGATCGACGCCGAATGCGTCGGCTGCAATTTGTGCGTGTCGGTCTGCCCGGTCGAGGACTGCATCACCATGGCAGCCCTGCCGGCCGGCGCGCTCGATGCCCGGACCGGACAGATCGTGCAGCCCGACTACGCCAATTGGACGACCCATCCCAACAACCCGCAGCGGGTTGCGGCGGAGTAGCTAGCGCCGGCTCAAGGGCGTGGCCGCAGCCCTTCGATCAGGAGGCGCGTGATCGCGTCGGCGGCGGCCGCGTAGTCCTGCCGGCCGTTGCGCCGCTTGCCCAGCACCGCCTGCACCTGCACGGCGAAGTCCGCATAATGCTGGGTGGTCGCCCAGATCGCGAAGATCAGATGGTGCGGATCGACCGGGGCGAGCCGGCCCTCGGCGCTCCAGCGGCGGATGATTGCCGCCTTGTCGTCGACCAGGCGCTTGAGCGGCCCGGCCAAGACCGCCTTGATCTCCGGCGCGCCTTGCAGGATCTCGGTCGCGAACAGGCGAGATGCCTCGGGCGCGGTCCGCGACAGCTCGACCTTGCGCCGGATATAGGCCGCGATCTCGGCCAGCGGCTCGCCGTCCGGGTCGAGCGCCGCCAGGGGCTGCAGCCAGTCGTCCAGGGTCTGCTGCAGCACCGCGCGGTAGATCTCGTCTTTGCTGCGGAAGTAATAGAGCAGGTTGGATTTCGACATCGCCGCGCGCTCGGCGATCTGGTCGATGGTGGTGCCGCGAAAACCGAAGCGCGAGAACAGGTCGAGCGCCGCTGCCAGGATCCTGCGCTGGTTGGCGGCCTGGATCCGGGTGCGCTTGACCGGCGCCAAAGCGTTCGCGGGCGCCGTCATGGGGCGGCGCGCGGGTGGGCGGCCGCAGGCAGCGGCGAGGGGCACTCCATGACCGGCTCCGGGCGGCGAGCTTTGATTCTTGACCCTTTGGTCAACCAGATCTAGCGTCCTTCAGACGCGCCGTCACGCGGCCAGCACACCAAAGGCGAGGCAGGATGTCGGCACCCGGCGACAATCTTACCGTCAACGGCGATCGGCTCTGGCAGTCGATCGACGAGATGGCCCAGATCGGCCCGGGCGTCGCCGGCGGCAACAACCGCCAGACCCTGACCGACGAGGACGCCGAAGGCCGGCGCCTGTTCGGCCGCTGGTGCGCGGCTGCCGGCCTGACCATGGGCGTCGATACCATGGGCACCATGTTCGCCCTGCGCGCTGGCACCGAGCCCGACGCCTTGCCGGTCATGATCGGCTCCCATCTCGACACCCAGCCGACCGGTGGCCGCTATGACGGCGTGCTGGGCGTGCTGGGCGGCTTGGAGGTGGTCCGCACCCTGAACGATCTCGGCATCAAGACGCGCCGGCCGATCCTGGTGGTCAACTGGACCAACGAGGAAGGCACGCGCTTTGCCCCGGCGATGCTGGCCTCTGGCGTGTTCGCGGGCGTGCATGACCAAGCTTGGGCCTATGCCCGGACGGATGCCCAGGGCAAGCGCTTCGGCGACGAGCTGGCTCGGATCGGCTTTCTGGGCGAGGAGCCGGTCGGCGCCCGCAAGCTGCATGCCTATTTCGAGCTGCATATCGAGCAGGGGCCGATCCTGGAGGACGAGGGCATCGACATCGGCGTGGTCACCCATGGCCAGGGCCTCTCCTGGCTGCAGGTGACGCTCACCGGCAAGGAGGCCCATACTGGCTCGACGCCGATGCCCAAGCGGGTCGACGCCGGCCTCGGGGCCGCCCGGATCATCGAGCTGGTCAACCGGATCGCGCTCGCCCATGCGCCGCTCGCGGTCGGCGCCATCGGCCATCTGGACGTCCATCCCAACTCGCGCAACATCATCCCCGGCAGGGTCGTGTTCACGATCGACTTTCGCCATCCCGACAAGGCGGTGATCGCCGCCATGGTCGGCGAGCTGCGCGCCGGCGCCGAGGCGATCGCGGGGCGCACCGGGCTCGGCCTCGAGATCGAGCAGGTGGGCGCGTTCGATCCGGTGACGTTCGACGAGGGCTGCGTCCTGGCCGTGCGCCGGGCGGCCGAGCGGCTCGGCTACACCCACCGCGACATCGTCTCCGGGGCTGGCCACGATGCCTGCTGGATCAACCGGGTGGCGCCGAGCGCCATGATCATGTGCCCCTGCGTCGACGGCCTGTCGCACAACGAGGCCGAGGAGATCAGCAAGGAATGGGCGACCGCCGGCGCCAATGTCCTGTTCCATGCGGCGGTCGAGACCGCCGAGATCGTCGAGTAAGCCCGCCAGCAGCCAGCCGGCCAGCAGCCAGGAGGCCATGATGAGCAAGGTGATCAAGGGCGGCACGATCGTCACGGCCGATCGGACCTATCAGGCGGACGTCCTGATCGAGGGCGAGCAGATCGCGGCGATCGGACCCGACCTGAAGGGCGACGAGGTGGTCGACGCTACCGGCGCCTATGTGATCCCGGGTGGCATCGATCCCCACACCCATCTCGAGATGCCGTTCATGGGCACCACCGCCGCCGAGACCTTCGAGAGCGGCACCTTCGCCGCAGCCTCGGGCGGCACTACCATGCTGGTCGATTTCGTCCTGCCCGGCCCCGACGGCTCGCTGCTCGCCGCCATGGACGACTGGGACCGCAAGTCCACCCCCCAGATCTGCACCGACATCTCCTACCACATGGCGATCACCGGCTGGTCCGAGACGATCTTCGACGAGATGGCCGAGGTGGTCCGGCGCGGCGTCAACACCTTCAAGCACTTCATGGCCTACAAGGGTGCCTTGATGGTCGACGACGACGAGATGTTCGCGTCGTTCCAGCGCTGCGCCGCCCTTGGCGCCCTGCCGCTGGTCCATGCCGAGAACGGCGACATCGTGGCCGAGCTGCAGAAGAAGTACATGGCGCAAGGCATCACCGGGCCCGAGGGCCATGCCTATTCGCGCCCGCCCGAGGTCGAGGGCGAGGCCACCAACCGCGCGATCATGATCGCCGATGCCGCGGGCGTGCCGGTCTACATCGTGCACGTCTCCTGCGAGCAGGCCCATGAGGCGATCCGGCGGGCGCGCCAGAAGGGCATGCGGGTCTATGGCGAGCCGTTGATCCAGCATCTGACCCTGGACGAGGGCGAATATTTCAACCGCGACTGGGACTATGCCGCCCGGCGCGTGATGTCGCCGCCGTTCCGCTCCAAGGACCACCAGGCGAGCCTGTGGGCCGGGCTGCAATCGGGCTCGCTGCAGGTCGTCGCGACCGACCATTGCGCGTTCACCACCGAGCAGAAGCGCATGGGCGTGAAGGGCTTCCCGATGATCCCGAACGGGACCGGCGGGCTCGAGGATCGGCTCGCCGTGCTCTGGACCACCGGCGTCGAGACCGGGCGGCTGACCGTGAACGAGTTCGTCGCCGTGACCTCGACCAACATCGCCAAGATCCTGAACGTCTACCCGCAAAAGGGTGCGATCCTGCCGGGCGCCGATGCCGATCTTTGCGTCTGGGATCCGACCATCAAGAAGACGATCAGCGCCACCGGCCAGAAGTCGATCATCGACTACAACGTGTTCGAGGGCTTCGAGACCACCGCCCAGGCGCGCTACACGCTGAGCCGCGGCGAGGTCATCTGGGCCTACGGCCAGAACTCGGAGCCGCGCCCCGGCCATGGCCGCTTCGTCAAGCGCCAGCCCTTCCCGGCGGTGCATAGCGCGCTCTCGGCCTGGAAGGAGCTGACCGCGCCGCGCCAGGTGGTGCGCGACCCCGCCAACATGCCAGCCGGGGTTTGATGCCCCAGGCCGCCGGATGACCCCGGCCGCGGCCGAGGCGCGCAGCGAGCCGCCGCCGGCAGCCGCAGCTTCGGTCGCCGGCCAGCCGGTGATCGCGGCCTCCGGCCTGTCGCTGGTCTTCCAGACCGCGGACGGCCCGGTCCACGCTTTGGCCGACATCGATCTCGCTGTCGGGCGTGGCGAGTTCGTGTCCTTCATTGGTCCCTCCGGCTGCGGCAAGACCACGCTGTTGCGGGTGATCGCTGATCTGGAGCAGCCGACCGGCGGCCGGATCACGGTCAACGGCCTGAGCCCGGACGAGGCGAGGCGGCGGCGCGCCTATGGTTATGTGTTCCAGTCCGCCGCCCTCTATCCCTGGCGCAATGTCGCCCGCAATGTCGCCTTGCCGCTCGAGATCATGGGCATCCCCAAGGCCGAGCGGGCGGCCCGCGTCGCGCGCAACCTGGCGCTGGTCAACCTCGAAGGCTTCGAGCGCAAGTTTCCCTGGCAGCTGTCGGGCGGCATGCAGCAGCGGGTCTCGATCGCGCGTGCCTTATCCTTCGACCCCGAGCTGTTGCTCATGGACGAGCCGTTCGGGGCGCTGGATGAGATCGTGCGCGATCATCTGAACGAGCAGCTGCTCCAGCTCTGGGCCAAGACCGCCAAGACCGTGCTGTTCGTGACCCATTCGATCCCGGAGGCGGTCTATCTTTCGACCCGGATCGTGGTGATGTCGCCGCGGCCCGGCCGGGTCGCTGAGGTGATCGATTGCGATCTCGGGCCGGAGCGGCCGCTCGAGATCCGTGAGACCCGGCCGTTCCTCGAGATCGCGCGCCGGGTCCGGGACGGCTTGCGCGCCGGCCATAGCTACGATGACTGAGCTCGGCCAGCGGATCGGGCCGGTGCTCGCGGTGCTGCTGGCGCTGCTGGCGCTCTGGTACGCGGCCGCGGTCTGGCTGAACGCGCCCTTTCAGCAGGACATCTACCAGCGCGCCGGCCAGGATTGGACCGGGCGCCAGCTGATCGCCGACACGCTCGCCCAGGAGCGGCCGGTCCTGCCGGCACCGCATCAGGTCGCGGTCGAGCTGTACGACACCGTGTTCGACCAGAAGATCACCTCGAAGCGCAGCCTGGTCTACCACGCCTGGATCACGCTCTCCGCGACCCTGCTGGGCTTCGTCATGGGCACCGCGCTGGGGGTGCTGCTGGCGGTCCTGATCGTCCATCTGCCGAGCCTGGATCGCAGCCTGATGCCCTGGATCGTGGCCTCGCAGACCATCCCGATCCTGGCGATCGCGCCGATGATCATCGTGGTCCTGAACGCGGCCGGCCTGCAGGGCCTCCTGCCTAAGGCCCTGATCTCGACCTATCTCAGCTTCTTTCCGGTGACCGTCGGCATGGTCAAAGGCCTGCGCGCGCTGGCCGGCGGCCCTGCCGTTCCTGTTCGCCAGCATGAAGGTCGCGATCGCGATCGCCCTGGTCGGCGCGATCGTGGGCGAGCTGCCGACCGGTGCCGTTGCCGGCCTCGGCGCCCGCCTCCTGGCGGGCTCCTACTACGGCCAGACGGTCCAGATCTGGTCCGCTCTGGTCGCCGCCGCCCTGCTGGCGGCCGTTCTGGTGGCCGTGATCGGCCTGGCCCACCGGCTGATCCTCCGGCGCATGGGCATGGCGGGATGAGCGGGCTCTGCCGCGTCCTGGCGGTCCTGGCCGGCGGCGCGGCTTTGCTGGCATTGCTGCTGCCGCTCAGCCGGACGGCGGACGGCGCGGCCGTGTCGATCCTGACCCAGCCGTCGCTCCTGGCCTGCGCGCTGGCCGGGCTGCTGCTCGCCGGTCTGCAGCTGACGGGCCGGCTGGCCCGTGGCTGGGGCGATCTGGCGCTGGCGGCGGTCGCCCATCTCGGGGCATTCCTGCTGCTCCTCGGCCTGCGCGAGGCCGCAGCACCCGCCGGTGGCTTCTGGTATCTGCTGGCGGCCGCCTGGCTGCTCGCCTGGCTCTTGGTCGAGCGCTTGTGCGGCTACCGTCTGCAGGCGACGCGTGCGGCGCAGCGGGCGATCGATCTGGTCGTGCCGCTGCTGTTCGGCCTCTGGCTCCTGCTGCTGTGGGAGCTGCTGGTGCGCGGCTTGAACGTGCCGACCGTGCTCTTGCCGCCGCCCTCGATGATCGGCGTGCGCCTGGCGGCCTCGACCGAGCTGCTCTGGGCCGATTTCCGCCAGACCTTCCTGAAGGCGGTCCTGATCGGCTACGCGCTTGGCTGTGGCGCCGGCGCGCTGGTGGCGCTGCTGGTCGACCGCAGCCCGTTCCTGAAGCGGGGCCTCCTGCCGATCGGCAACCTGGCGAGCGCTTTGCCGATCATCGGCATCGCGCCGATCATGGTCATGTGGTTCGGCTTCGACTGGCCCTCCAAGGCCGCGGTCGTGGTGGTGATGACCTTCTTCCCGATGCTGGTCAACATGGTCGCCGGCCTGGAGGCCGCCGGCGCCATGGAGCGCGACCTGATGAAGACCTATGCCGCCGACTATCGCCAGACCGTCCAGAAGCTGCGCCTGCCGGCGGCCCTGCCGTTCATCTTCAACGCCTTGAAAATCAACTCGACTTTGGCGTTGATCGGGGCGATCGTCGCCGAGTTCTTCGGCACGCCGATCGTCGGCATGGGCTTTCGCATCTCGACCGAGGTGGGCCGGATGAACGTCGACATGGTCTGGGCGGAGATCGCGGTGGCGGCGCTGGCCGGCTCGCTGTTCTACGGCTTGCTGGTCCTGCTCGAGCGGGCCGCCACCTTCTGGCATCCCTCGCTCCGGAATTGAGCGCGGCACGGCATCGATTGTTTGAATGAGTGCAAGAGCACGAACGGGGAGAGACTAGGATGCAACGATGGATCACGGGCGTCTTGGCGGCCGCCCTGGCGGTGGGTGCGGCCTCGGCGCAGGCGGCGGACCCGGTCACCTTGCAGCTGAAATGGGTCACCCAGGCCCAGTTCGCCGGCTACTACGTGGCCAAGGACAAGGGTTTCTACGAGGAGGAAGGCCTGGACGTCACGATCAATCCCGGCGGGCCGGATATCGCGCCACCCCAGGTGATCGCGGGCGGCGGCGCCGATGTGATCATCGACTGGATGCCGGCAGCGCTGGCCTCGCGCGAGAAGGGCGTGCCGCTGGTCAACATCGCCCAGCCGTTCAAGGCCTCGGGCATGATGCTGACCTGCCGCAAGGAGACCGGCATCACCAAGCCCGAGGACTTCCGCGGCAAGACGCTTGGCGTCTGGTTCTTCGGCAATGAATATCCCTTCCTGTCCTGGATGTCGCAGCTGGGCATTCCGACCACGGGCGGCAGCGACGGCGTGGTCGTGCTCAAGCAGGGCTTCAATGTCGATCCGCTGCTGCAAAAGCAGGCGGATTGCATCTCGACCATGACCTACAACGAATACTGGCAGGTCATCGATGCCGGCATCCCGGCCGAGGAGCTGGTGGTCTTCAAATATGAGGAGCAGGGCGTCTCGACCCTGGAAGACGGGCTCTACGTGCTCGAGGACAAGCTGCAGGATCCCGCCTTCGTCGACCGCATGGCGCGGTTCGTGCGCGCCAGCATGAAGGGCTGGGCCTATGCCCGCGACAATGCCGACGAGGCCGCCGACATCGTGCTCGAGAACGACGCCACCGGGGCGCAGACCGAGCAGCATCAGCGGCGCATGATGGGCGAGATCAACAAGCTGACCGAGGGCTCCGACGGCACGCTCGACCCGGCCGATTATGAGCGCACCGTGCAGACCCTGCTGGCCAGCGGCTCCGATCCGGTCATCAGCAAGGCCCCCGAAGGGGCCTGGAGCCATGTCGTGACCGATCAGATGAAGGCGAAATAGACCAAGACGTACCGCCGGCGGTTGCCCTGGCCTCGCGCCAGGCGGCGGCCGGCGGTAGCCTCGGCATTGCGCGCAACGAAGCGCACCCCGAAGAGGTGCGAGCAACAGGGAGACCACAGATGGTGATCGGGCTTGGCCATGCGCTCCGGCTGGCCGGGGCGCTGACGATGGTGGTGGCGGCGAGCGCTGCCGCGGAGCCTTTGGCGAGCATCGGGGAGGGCGAGGGGACGGTCGATATCGTCGCCTGGCCGGGCTACATCGAGCGCGGCGAGACCGACCCAGCCTATGACTGGGTCAAGGGCTTCGAGACCGACACCGGCTGCAAGGTCCGGGTCAAGACTGCCGGCACCTCGGACGAGATGGTCGCCCTGATGAACGAGGGCGGCTTCGATCTGGTCACCGCGTCGGGCGATGCCAGCCTGCGGTTGATCGCCGGCAAGCGGGTCCAGGAGATCAACACCGCCCTGATCCCCAGCTGGTCGACGATCGATCCCAGGCTGCAGGATGCGCCCTGGCACACCGTCGACGGCAAGCATTACGGCGTGCCCTACCAGTGGGGCTCCAACGTCCTGATGTACAACACCACCGTCTTCAAAGAGCCCCCCGCCAGCTGGAACGTGGTGTTCGAGCCCATGGAGCTGCCCGACGGCAAGCCCAATCAGGGCCGCGTCCAGGCCTTCGACGGCCCGATCTACATCGCCGATGCCGCCCTCTATCTGATGCATCACAAGCCCGACCTCGGCATCAAGGACCCCTACGAGCTGACCGAGGACCAGTACCAGGCGGCGCTCACCTTGCTCCGCCAGCAGCGCGAGATCGTCAATCGCTACTGGCACGACGCCTTCGTCCAGGTCGACGACTTCACCAATGAGGGCGTGGTCGCCAGCTCGTCCTGGCCGTTCCAGGTCAACCTCCTAGCCAGCAAGCAGCAGCCGATCGCCAGCACCATTCCGGCCGAAGGCGCTACTGGCTGGGCCGATACCACGATGCTGCACAGCGAGGCGCCGCATCCCAACTGCGCCTACAAGTGGTTGGACCACTCGCTCTCGAACAAGCTGCAGGGCGATCTCGCCGCCTGGTTCGGCTCGGTGCCGGTGGTCCCGGCGGCCTGCGAGGGCAATGAGCTGCTCGGCGCCGAGGGCTGCAAGACCAATGGCGCCGAGAACTTCGAGCGCATTCATTTCTGGCGCACGCCCGTCGCCAAATGCGCCAGCCAGAGCGAATGCGTCCCCTATTACCGCTGGGTCACCGACTACATCGCGGTCCTGGGCGGCCGGTGAGCCCGCGGCCTTGATCACGCGGCAAGCACCCTCGGCCACCACGGCCGGGGGTGCGGCGGCGCCGGCAGTCCTGCTTGCCGAGGTCAGCCGGCAATTCGGCGAGGTGCGCGCCCTCGACCGGGTCAGCTTCGCGGTCGAGGACGGCGAGTTCTTCGCGATGCTCGGCCCCTCCGGCTCGGGCAAGACCACCTGCCTGCGCCTGATCGCCGGCTTCGAGACGCCTGACCAAGGCACGATCCAGATCCATGGCCGGCCAATGGCCGCCGTGCCGCCTTATGACCGCAACGTCAACACGGTGTTCCAGGACTACGCCCTGTTTCCGCATATGAGCGTGCTGGACAACGTCGCCTATGGCCTGATGGTCAAGGGCGTCGGCCGGGCCGAGCGCCATCGGCGGGCCGGCGCCATGCTCGAGCTGGTGGCGCTGGCTGGCCTCGAGGCGCGCCGGCCGGCGGCGCTTTCCGGCGGCCAGCGCCAGCGGGTCGCTTTGGCCCGCGCCTTGGTCAACGAGCCCGAGGTGCTGCTGCTCGACGAGCCGCTCGGCGCCCTCGATCTTAAGCTGCGCCAGCAGATGCAGACCGAGCTGAAGGCGCTCCAGCGCAAGGTCGGCATCACCTTCATCTACGTCACCCACGACCAGGAAGAGGCGCTCGGCATGAGCGATCGGCTGGCGGTGTTCAACGCCGGTCGGATCCAGCAGATCGGCACGCCGCGCGTGGTCTACGAGCAGCCGGCGACCGCCTTCGTCGCGAGCTTCGTGGGTGCCGCCAACATCCTGAGCGCCGAGCAGGCGGAAGCCCTGACCGGCCAGCGCCAGAGCTGCGCGCTGCGGCCGGAGCGGATCCGCCTGAATGGCGCTGCCCCGGCCGAGCTGCAGGCCGAAGGCACCGTCCTCGACGTCCAGTATCACGGCGCCAGCACGCGCCTCAGGGTCGCCCTCGACGCCGGCCCGGAGCTGCTGGTCGATTGCCCGAGCGAGCGCGAGCCGGCGGCACCCGGCGCCCGGGTCAGCCTTGGCTGGCCACGCTCCGCGCTCCAGCCGCTCAGCCCCGAGACGCCTGGATGAGCGAGGCGCTTGCTCGCCGGCCTAACCCGGCCTTGGCCGCGGCCCCCGGCCTGACCCGACGGCTTTCCAGCTTTCTCTACCGCCATGGCGGGCTCCTGACGCTCTTGCTCCTGCTGCCGCCCCTGCTCTGGCTGGGCGTGGTCTATCTGGGCGCCCTGTTCGCGCTGCTGATCCAGAGCTTCTTTTCGTTCGACGGCTTCACCGGCCAGATCGTCCACGAGCTCAGCCTCGCGTCCTATCAGGAGCTGCTGACCTCCAAGGCCAATCTCGACATCATCCTGCGCACCATGACCATGGCCATGGCGGTCACCATCGGTGCCGCCCTGATTGGCTTTCCGATCGCCTATTTCATGGCCCGCTATGCCAGCGGCCGGGTCAAGGCCTTATGCTATCTGGCAGTCATGCTGCCGCTCTGGTCGAGCTACCTGGTCCGGGTCTACGCCTGGAAGCTGCTGCTGGCCAAGGAGGGCATCCTCAGCTGGCTGTTCGCCAAGCTGCATCTAACCTGGCTGCTGGAACGGATCCTGGCGACCCCGGTGATCGGCGGACCGTCCTTGTCGGTCTCCTATCTCGGCATGTTCCTGGTGTTCACCTATATCTGGCTGCCCTTCATGATCCTGCCGATCCAAGCCGCCCTGGAGCGCGTGCCGCGCAGCCTGATCGAAGCGTCCGCCGATCTCGGCGCCCGGCCGGTCGCGACCTTCCGCAACGTCATCCTGCCGCTCGCCTTCCCGGGCGTGGTCGCCGGCTCGATCTTCACCTTTTCCCTCACCCTCGGCGACTACATCATCCCCTACATCATCGGCAATTCGCGCTTCTTCATCGGCCAGGTGGTCTATGTCCAGCAGGGCACCGCCGGCAACATCCCGCTGGCCGCCGCCTTCTCGGTCGTGCCGATCGTGATCATGGCGATCTACCTGGCGGCGGCAAAGCGCCTGGGGGCGTTCGATGCGCTCTGAGGGCCGGGCACCCTTCGGCCTCAAGCTCGCGACCCTGCTTGGCCTGCTCTATCTGCATGTGCCGATGGCCTTCATCCTGCTCTACGCCTTCACCACCGACGACAAGAGCTACCAGTTCCCGCCGCCCGGCCTGACGCTCCGCTGGTTCGGGGTCGCCTGGGCGCGCCAGGACATCTGGGATGCCCTTTGGCTGTCGGTCCGGGTCGGCCTGATCGCGACCCTGATCGCCATGGTGCTCGGCACGCTCGCCGCCGCCGCGCTCTACCGCGCCCGCTTCTTCGGCCGCGAGGTGATCACGCTCCTGATCATCCTGCCGATCGCACTGCCCGGCATCGTCACCGGCATCGCGCTGCGCGCCGCCCTCAACCTTGCCGATCTGCCGTTCAGCTTCTGGACCATCGTCTGCGGCCACGCGACCTTTTGCGTGGTGGTCGTCTACAACAACGCGCTCGCCCGCTTCCGGCGGACCTCCGGTTCGCTGATCGAAGCCTCGATGGATCTGGGCGCCGACGGCTTCCAGACCTTCCGTCATGTCGTGCTGCCCAACCTCGCGACCGCGCTGCTGGCCGGTGGCATGCTCGCCTTCGCCCTGTCGTTCGACGAGGTGATCGTCACCACCTTCACCGCCGGTCAGCAGACCACCTTGCCGATCTGGATGCTGTCCGAGCTGGTTCGGCCGCGCCAGCGCCCGGTCACCAATGTCGTGGCGGTGTTCGTGATCGCGGTGACCCTGGTGCCGATCCTGCTCGCTTACTATCTGACCCGCGGCACCGAGCACGTGGCCGGCGGCGGTCGCTAGGCGGGCACCATCATGGCGCGCTGGACGGCGGCCAGCGAGCGCTTGATCTGCGCCTGGTCCAGGCCGCGGGTGATGAACACCAGCCGCGAGCGGCGGTCCGCATCCGGCCAGCGCTCGAGATGGGCGGGTGGATGCACGGTCCGCTGCACGCCGTGGATCACCACCGGCGTTGCCACGTCCTTGACGTTCAAGATGCCCTTGACCCGCAGCACCCGGTGGCCATGGGCATGCAGCAGCATGGTCAGCCACAGGCCGAAGGCGGTCCAGTCCAACGGCTCTGCGAAGCTCAGGGCGAAGCTGCTGACCGCCTGCTCGGCTGGCGCGTGGTGATGATGATGGTGGTGGGTGGCGTGGCCCGCTTGCAGCCAGTGGCCGACCTCCGCCTGGCGGCTCGCCGGCTCATACACGTCGCCGGTCAGGAGCACAGCAGGCAGCTCGGGCGTGCCGGCGGCGTCGATCACCGGCGCCGCCGGGTTCAGCCGGCCGAGGGCGGCGCGCGCTGCGGCAATCGCCGTCGGCGCCGCCAGATCCGTCTTGGTCAGGACCAGCCGGTCGGCGACCGCGGCTTGGCTTTGCGCCTCCGGATGCTCCGCCAGATGCTGCGCGCAGTTCACGGCATCGACCGTGGTCACGATGCTGCTCAGGCGGAAATGCTGGGCGACCACCGGCTCGGCCGTGAGCGTCGCCACGATCGGCGCCGGATCGGCCAGGCCCGTGGTCTCGATCGCCAGACGATCGAACGCCGGGATCTCGCCCCGTGCGCGCCGGCCATGGAGGGCTCGGATCGCCTCGGCCAGGTCGCCGCGGATGGTGCAGCACACGCAGCCGCTCTTCAGCAGCACCGTCTCGGCATCGAGCACATCCAGGAGCAGATGATCGAGCCCGATCTCGCCCAGCTCGTTGACCAGGACCGCCGTGCGCCCCAGCTCCGGCGCCCGCAGCAGGCGCTGCAGCAGCGTGGTCTTGCCGCTGCCGAGAAAGCCGGTGATCAGGTTGACCGGCAGGCGCCGCTCGTAGTCGACCACGGGCTCAACCTTCGGCCGGAGCGAGGGCGGCGATGAACGCCGGATCGAGCGGATCGCAGCGCCGGCCGGATAGCCGCTCGGCCTCGGGCCATAAAGCGCACAGCTCGCGCAGCACCGCCTGCCTGCCGGTCGCCGAGCGCAGCAGATAGGCGCTGCCCTGGTGGTCGCGCAGCTGCAGCCGGTAGGGCCGGAGCAGCTGGTTCAAAAGCGCTATTCGCTCATAGCGCTCCTGGCGCAACGGCCGCTCGGGCCGGCCGGCGAAGGCTTGCGGCCGCTGGCTGGCATCGGTCCAGTGGCCGGCCGCACCCAAGGCGCCGCACAGACCGCACATCGGCCGCAAGCCTCCCTTCGTTAGGATTGCGGCCGGGCCGCCTGATCCTGGGGATAGCGCCGGGCGAAGTCGTCGGCGATCGCCTCGAAGGTCGTGAAGGTGACGCCCGGATGGGCGCTCATATGGGCAAACAGCCGCTCATGCATCAAGAGGTTCTGCGGCTTGCCGGAGACGTCCGGGTGGATGGTCAGGGTGAACACCGCATAGTCGTATTCGCGGTAGACCCAGTCGAACTGGTCCTTCCACAGCTGCTCGATCGCCTGCGGGCTGACGAAGCCATGGCTGTTGGGCGCGGCCTTGATGAACATCATCGGCGGCAGGTCATCTAGGTACCAGCTGGCCGGGATCTCGATCAGGCCGGTCTCGGTGCCGCGCTGCAAGGGCGTCATCCAGGCGCTCGGATGCTGGCCGTAGTCGATCTTGGTCCAGCGATCGCCGACCCGGACGTAGTAGGGGTGGAAGTCGTTGTGCATCAACGAGTGGTCGTACTTGATGCCCTTGGCGAGCAGCAATTCGTTGGTCTTGGCGCCGAACTCCCACCAAGGCGCCACATAGCCGCGCGGCGGCTGGCCGGCGAGCTTGGTGATGCATTCGATGCACTTGTCGAAGATCGCCTCTTCCTGCTCGGGCGTCATCGCGATCGGGTTCTCGTGGCTGTAGCCATGCATGCCGATCTCGTGGCCGGCATCGGCGACCGCCTGCATCTGCTCGGGGAAGGTCTCGATCGAGTGGCCAGGCACGAACCAGGTGGTCTTGATGCCGAAGCGCTCGAACATGCGCAGGAGGCGCATCGAGCCGACCTCGCCCGCGAACATGCCGCGCGAGATGTCGCACGGGCTGTCCTCGCCGCCATAGGAGCCGAGCCAGCCGCCGACCGCGTCGACGTCGACGCCATAGGCGCACAAGATTTCTTTTGCCATGCGGGGTCCCTCCCAAGGTTGCGCCATTTTTGGCGTTGCGGTTGTCAGCGCCGGCGGCCGGCGTGCTCAGCGCTCCTTCTCAGCCAGCCACGCCCGGATGATCGCCTGCAGCCGCGCCCGATCGAAGCTCGGGAAATGGCCGCCATGGACGATGCTGACCGGCAGGTCCAGCAGGCGGCGCATGCTGGCGATGTAGTCGGCGAGATTGGCGTGGTAGGTGTCCTCGACCAAGGGGCCGTCATAGACGATGTCGCCTGCAAACAAGATGCCGGTTTCGGCCTCGAACAGAGCGATCCCGCCCGGCGAGTGCCCTGGCGTATGAATGACCTCGAAGCTGCGATCGCCGAGATCCAGGATGTCGCCATCCGCCAGCAGCCGGGTCGCCGGCGCCTTGCGCACACGGTACTCGGTCGAGCGGTAAGGTGCCGGCGGCAGGCGGGTGAAGATGTCGTCGGTGACATAGGGATCGGCCAGGGTGTTGGCCCGGGTCGGCGCCGCCAGCAGCTCGGCTTCGGCTGCATGCACCAGCCGCTCCGCAAACTCGTGGTGGCTGCCGATATGGTCGAAATGGGTGTGGCTCGCGACCGCGAGGCAGGGCCGCTCGGTCACCAGCGGCACCTGCTGGCGCAGGCTGACCACGCCCATGCCGCTATCGACCAGCAGATCCCGATCGCGGCCGCGCACATGCCAGATGTTGCAGCGATAGAATTCCTTGATGAACGGCTCGCCGATATAGGTGACGTCGTCGGCGAGCCGGCGCGTCTCGTACCACGTTTCGGCGGTGGCGATCTCCATGGCTGCAGCTTCGCCGGGCCGGGCTCAGCTGGCAAGCAGGACGATGTCGCCTGGCGCCGCCGCCAGCGGCACCACCGCACCGACCGCCAGCGTCGTGGTCTGCGGCAGCAGCGCCAGCGGCTGGAACGCCGGCGCGCCTTGATGCTCGAGCCGGGCATGGTGGTGGGCACCTTGAAAGCCGATCGCGGCAATCCGGGCATCGCCCAGCGCCAGCAGCCCGCCCTCGGCCGCGGCCAGGCGCAGATGCTCCGGCCGGATCGACAGGCAGACGGCCGCCCCCGGCGCCGGCAGCGCGCCGCCGGCTGCCTGCTTGGGCAAGACCAGCGGCCCCAGCGCCGTCTCGACCAGCAGCTGGTCCGCCTCGATCCGGGCAAGGCGTCCGTCCAGCAGGTTGGTGAGCCCGACGAAGCTCGCGGCGAAGCGCGTGCGCGGCCGGAGGTAGACCTGCTCCGGCGGGCCCAGATCCTCGATCCGGCCCTGGTGCATCACCACGATCAGATCGGCGATCGCAAGCGCTTCCTCCTGGTCGTGGGTGACATGGATGAAGGTCGCGGCCAGGCGCGTCTGCAGCGCCTTCAGCTCGGCCTGCATCTGCCGGCGCAGCTGCAGATCGAGCGCCCCCAAAGGCTCGTCCAGGAGCAACAGCGCGGGCTCGACCGC
>CADEGR010000002.1:36940-40411 GCA_902826935.1 uncultured Alphaproteobacteria bacterium
AGGGCGGGCGGGCTCATCGGCGCCGGAGCAGCACCAGCTCGAGCAGCACGGCCAGGCCGATCGAGACCAGGAACACCAGGCTGCCGACCGCGTTGGTCTTGGGATCGAGGCCGGAGCGCAGCAGGCTCCAGATCTCGACCGGCAAGGTGACCTCGAAGCGGGTCAGCAGGAAGGCGATGATGAACTCGTCCCAGGAGAAGGTCATCGCCAGGAAGAAGCTTGCGAACAGCGCCGGCCAGAGCACCGGGGCGGTGATCTTCAGCAGCACCTGGATCTCGCTCGCGCCCAGATCGCGCGCCGCGCGCTCCAGCCCCGCCTGGTGCTCGCCCATCTGGCTGTAGAGGATCGCGAAGCACAAGGGCAGGTTGATCACGACATGGCCGATGCCCACGGCCAGCAGCGATTTCGGCCAGCCGAGCGCGTTCCAGACGATCAGCAGGCCAAGGCCGATGATCAGGTAGCTCACGGTCAAGGGCGCCATCAGCAGCAGGCGCTGCCCGGCCGCCGCCGGCAGCTGGTGGCGGGCCAGGCCGTAGGCCGCGAGAAAGCCCAGCAGCACGGCCAGCGCCGAGGAGGCAAGCGCGACCAGCGCCGAATTGATGAGCGCCTCGGTCAGCTGCCGATCGGTCAGCACCGCCTGGTACCAGCGGGCGGTGAAGCCCTGGAACGGCGGCACCGGCAGCCGGCCGTCCTGGAACGAGAACAGCACCAGCACGATCACCGGCAGGAAGATGAAGCCATAGATCAGCACCGCATAGAGGGCGCCGAAGGCATGCCGCGCCGCGCCGCTCATGCCCGCTCCAGCTTCAGCCAGCGGGCCGCGGCGAGATAGGCGGCGGTGACCACCAGCATCAGGACGATCGAGAGCGCCGAAGCCGTCGGGAAGTCGGCCCGCCGGCCGATCTGCAGCATGATCACCTGCGGCAGCAGCAGCTCGTTGTTGCCGCCCAGGATCTGCGGCGTGATGTAGTCGCCGATGCACAAGACGAAGGTCAAAAACGCGCCGACCATCACGCCCGGCAAGGTGAGCGGCAGGATCACATGCCAGAAGGTCCGGAGCGCGCCGGCGCCGAGATCGGCGGCCGCGCGCCGATAGTTGGCCGGCAGCTGGACCAGATTGGCGTAGATCGTGAGCGTGAGCAGCATCACGAAGAAGTGGACGAAGCCGATCACGGTGGCGGTCCGGCTGTTGGCAAGCGCGAGCGGCTGCGCGATCAGCCCGCTCGCCAGCAGCGCCTGATTGACGATGCCGTTCTTCGCCAGCACCAGGAGCCAGCTATAGGAGCGGATCACGTAGGAGGTCCAAAAGGGCAGGACCGCCAGAAGCAGCGCCAGGCGCTGCCAGCGCTTGGGCACCTGCTCGGCCAGGATCCAAGCGAAGGGATAAGCGAGCAGGATGCTAAGCGCGGTCACCAGCGCCGTGACCTCGAGCGAATTGACCAAGGCCGCCAGGAAATGGCCGCGTTCGAGCAGCTTGGCATAGTTGGCGAGCGTCCAGCTCGGCACGAGCTGGCTGCCGACCCGCTCCCACAAGCTCAAGACGACCATGACCGCGAACGGCAGGACGAAGAAGGCGAGCGTCCAGAGCAGCGCCGGCGCCACCAGGAGGATGGCGCGCCAGCTATGCCCCGCCGGCCGGCTCAATGCTGCAGGAACTCGGTCCAGACGTCCTGCATCTGGGCGTCCAGCTCGGGGCTGGGCGCCGGGTAGAGCTGCGCCTTGGCGAGGTAGCCGGCCTGGTCGGACCAGCGCAGCGCCCGCTTTTGCGGCTCGCTCAGATGCTGGCCGGCCTTCTGGTTGGCCGGCATGGCCCAGTAGCAGGACGAGGTCGCGAGGCGCGCCTGGCCCTCGGGGCTCAAGATGTACTTCACGAACTCGAGCGCCAGCGCCTGCTTCTGGCTGGTCTTGAACACGCCGATCGACTGCGACCAGCGCACGCCGCCTTGCTCCGGCAACACCCAGTCGAGCGCCGGGTTGTCGCCGGTCAGGCTGGCGGTCACCCACTCGCCGCCGCCGACCAGGATGTCGACCTCGCCGGTCGCCAGCGCCGTCTGGCTCTCGACCACGCCGCCCACCAGCTTGGCGACCGATTTCATCTTGAACAGCTGGTCGCGCAACACCGGCAGATCGGCCTCGGCCAAGCCCGCGGTCGGCTTGCCGAGCCCGATCGCCACCATGCCCAGCACCGGCAAATAGTAATCATAGACCGCGATGCGGTCCTTGTACTTGTCGCTCCAGATCACCGTCATGTCGTTCATGTCGGCGGGATCGACCTTGTCCTTGTTGAACGAGATGGTGTTGTAGCCGAACTTCTCGGAGACGGCGTAGACCTGGCCATCCTTCTCGTGGTTCGCTGGCATGACTAGCTCGGGGAAGAGATCGCCGAGCGGCAGCTGGTCCTTCGGCAGCGGCGCCAAGAGGTCGGCCTCGATCGCGCGCGGCACGTCGATGCCGTCGATCACGAACACGTCCCAATCGCCCGGCTGCGACTGCTCGATCAGGGACAGCGCCGTGCCCGTGCCCTCATAGTCCTTGAGGTTGACCCGCACGTCATGGGCCTTTTCGAATGGCTCGATCAAGGTCGGATCGGTATGGTCGCACCAGACCAGGGCGTTCAGATCCTCGGTCGCATCTGCAGCGGAGCCGGCGGTCAGCAGGACGAGCAGGGCGGCGCCGATGGTGGTGCGCTTGGATTTTAGTGGCTCAGGCATAGCGAACTCCAGGCAGGACGCAGAGCATTTCATAGAGCAAGTTCGCGGCCACCAACGCCGTGTTGCCGCTCGGATCATAGGGTGGCGAGACCTCGACCAGATCGGCGCCGACCAGCCGCAGGCCCTTGCAGCCGCGAATGATCTCGAGCGCCTGCCAGATGGTCAGGCCGCCGATCTCGACCGTGCCGGTGCCGGGCGCGAAGGCCGGATCCAGGCTGTCGATGTCGAAGGACAGGTAGGTCGGGTGGTCGCCCAGCGCGGCGCGGACCTCCGCCATCAACGGCACCAGCGAGCGGTGCCAGCACTCTTCCGCCTGGACCACCCGGAAGCCCTGGCGGCGCGA
Organism: uncultured Alphaproteobacteria bacterium; assembly: GCA_902826935.1. Lineage (GTDB taxonomy): Bacteria > Pseudomonadota > Alphaproteobacteria > Geminicoccales > Geminicoccaceae > CADEGR01. The sequence goes on from CADEGR010000002.1 coordinate 39,995, forward strand.
CCAGTCGAAATCGTCGACGGCGTAGCCGGTGCCGCGCAGGCCGATCTGCCAGACCTTGTCGCAGGCCAGCAGCCCATCCTCGACCGCGCGGCGAAATGGCGTGCCGTGGGCCAGGCGCTCGCCAAACATCGCCTCGTTGATGTCGGCATGGGCATCGACATGGATCAGCGCCACCGGCCCATGCCGGCCATGCATGGCGCGCAGGATCGGGTAGGTGAGGGTATGGTCGCCGCCTAAGGCGAGCGGGATGCAGCCGGTCGCCAGGATCGCGGCGAAGGCCTGCTCGATCAGGCCGACGCTGGCTGGCAGGTTGAAGGTGTTGATGGCGACATCGCCGATGTCGGCCACCTGCAAGCTGTCGAACGGGGCCGCCCCGGTCGCCATGTTGTAAGGGCGGAGCATGCAGGATTCCGCCCG
>CADEGR010000002.1:40511-49380 GCA_902826935.1 uncultured Alphaproteobacteria bacterium
GCGACCGGTGCCGGAATGCCAGCCAGCACATGGCTGCCGCAGGGCTGGAGCCGCTCGGGGCAATGGCGGGCGAAGGCCGCCGATGCCAGGACCGGGCGGTCCAGCACCTTGCACAGACCCTCCAGCCGGCTGGCGAGGTTGACGGTCGGCCCGATCACGGTGAAGTCCAGCCGATCCGGCGCCCCGATATTGCCGTACATGACCTCGCCCAGATGCAGCGCCAGGCCGAACTGCAGCGGCGGCTCGCCGGCGGCCTGCCGCTCGCCATTGAGGCCGGCCATGCCGGCATGGGCCGCGCGGGCCGCCTTCAACGCCTGCTGGCAGGCTCGCTCGGCCGAGCCCGCGTCGGCGATCGGAAAGATCGCCAGCAGGCCGTCGCCGATGAACTTCAGAACCTCGCCGCCGAAGGCTTTGATGGGTGCTGCCAGACGCTCGAAATGGGCGTTCAGCAGATCGATGATCCGGTCCCTCGGCAGCCTCCGCGAGAGCGCGGTGAAGCCGCGCAGGTCGGAGTACCACAAGACCGCTTCGACGCTGTCGCCATCGCCCCGCCGGATCGCGCCGGTCAAGACCCGCTGGCCAGTGCGCCGGCCGAGATAGGTCGTCACCAGGGTCGCGGTCATCTGCTTGAGCGCCAGGATCTCCAAGGGTGCCGCCGCCGCCCGGACGACCTCGGCCAGGAGTGCCAGCTGGTCCGCGGTGAAGCCGCCCGGCCGCTCGGTCGCAAAGGCGAGCGCATGCTGCGAGCCGTCGCTGAAGGTCAGGCTCCAGGCGGCATGGGCGGTCAAGCCTTCGGCCGGCAGCGCGACGAGGCGGTGGCTGCGGCCGGCCAGGATCTGGCTGGGCGCATGGCCGCCTGCTGCGCCGTTCAGCGGGCCGTGGAACAGCGGCAGCTCGAGCGCTGGGGCGGGGCCGGGCCGCCATTGATAGATCGAGGCCGCCATCAGGGGATGCAGCGTCGCAAGCTCGAGCGCGGCCTGGGCCAGCTCGAGCCCGCCCGCGACCAGCCGCTCGCACAGCCCGGTCAGCAGGCCGGCGGGATCGCTCGCCCGGCTGGCCGCGAAGTGCAGCCAGGCGACGAGGTCGGTTTCGGAGTTGGATGGTGGATGCGCGGATCGCTCCATGGTCCGATCAGCATAGCGGGACCGCAGCCGCCAGCCAGGGGGTTGAAGCTGCGCCGCAACTGGCCTTAACTGCGCAATTGAGCGCACCAAGCCGCCGGCCGAGCCGGCAGGGCTGGAGCCAGACCATGGCCGACGTCGAAACCGGCACGATCCGCCGCAGCGTGTTCATCGCGGCCGAGCAGGCGGTGGTCTTCGCCTTCCTGACCGAGCCCGACAAGCTGGCCCGCTGGATGGGCTCGCAGAGCGAGCTGGACCTGCGGCCGGGCGGTCTCTATCTGCTGAAGGTCAATGACCAGTCGACCGCCCAGGGCGAGTTCGAGGAGGTCACGCCCAATTCCCGGATCGTCTACAGCTTCGGCTGGCAGGAAGACGCGATGGCCTTCGGCATGACGCCCGGCAGCACGCGGGTCGAGATCGACTTGACGCCGGTGCCCGGTGGCACCCAGCTGCATTTCGTCCATAGCGGCCTGCCCTCGGCGGCGGCGGTGGCCGCGCACGGCGAGGGCTGGGATCACTATTTGGCGCGCCTCGCGATCGCCGCGGCCGGCGGCGATCCCGGCCCCGATTGGCAGCACGGCACCGCCGCCCATGACTGAGCCCGTGCGCAGCCAAGCCATGGCCCAGCCCTCTGAGATCCTCGATTTCTGGTTCCCGCCGGGCCTCGACGCTGATCTCGAGAGCCACCGCCGGCAGTTCCTCTGGTGGTTCCGCGGCGGCGCCAATGACGCGATCATGGCGCGCTTTCTCGACAGTCACGCTGCTGCCTGCCGGGGCGAGCTGGCCGATTGGGCGGCGACACCGCCATCGCGCCTGGCCCTGATCATCCTGCTCGATCAGTTCTCGCGCACCATCCACCAGGGCACGGCTGCCGCCTACGCCCGGGACGAAGCGGCGATCGAGCTTGCCGAGACCGGCCTCGCCCTGGGCCACTACGACCAGCTGGCCACCGTCTGGGAGAAGACGTTCTTTTTGCTGCCGCTCGGCCACGCCGAGCAGCTGGCCCGGCAGGAGCGCAGCGTCGCCTTGTGCGCGGCGCTGATCGACCAGGCGCCCGCCCAGCTGCGCCCGCTCTATGAATTCTCCGCCAACCAGGCGCGCGGCCACCGCGACGTGATCGCCCGCTTCGGCCGCCACCCGCACCGCAACGCGCCGCTCGGTCGGATCTCGACCGACGACGAGCTGGCCTATCTCGCCACCGGCCAGCTGGTCCATCAGCGTGCGTTTCAGACCGTTGGCGAGGACGCCGCCGACGCCTGACCGTCGCCCTCGGCCCGCTGCTGGGCGGGGCCGTGGCCGGTCGCGAGGTTCTGCGCGGTGTTGACCAGGCCGATATGGGAGAACGCCTGCGGAAAGTTGCCGAGCATGCAGTTGCTGACCGGATCATACTGCTCGGCCAGGAGGCCCAGATCGTTGCGCAAGGCCAGCAGCCGCTCGAACATCGCCTCGGCCGCCGCGCGGCGGCCCTGCTGGACATAGCAATCCGCGAGCCAGAAGCTGCACAGCAAGAAGGTGCCCTCGCGGGTCGCCCCCAAGCCGTCGGGCGTCTCCTCCGGCCGATAGCGCAGCACCAGGCCATCGACCAGCAGCTCGCGCTCGACCGCGGCGATCGTGCCGGCGACGCGCGGGTCGTTGGCGTCCAGGAAGCCGACCAGGGGGATCATCAGGCTCGACGCATCGACCGTGCTGCCGCCATAGGCCTGGACGAAGCAGTTCTTCCCCTGATCGAAGCCGCGCTCCAGGATCTCGGCGCGCACCCGCTCGCGCAGGTCCCGCCAGCGCTTGAGCGGTCCCTGCAGGCCGAATTGCTCGATCGCCTTGATCGCCCGGTCGAACGCGACCCAGGCCATCAGCCGTGAATGGGTGAAATCGCGCCGGCCGCCGCGGGTCTCCCAGATCCCCTCGTCCGGCTGGTCCCAAAGGGCTTCCAGATGCTTCAAGAGCGTGCGCTGCAGCCGCCAGACCGCGGGTGCGGCGGCCAGATGGACCTTCCGCGCCGCGTGCAGCATGTCCATCAGCTCGCCGAACACGTCGATCTGCCGCTGATTGAAGGCGCCATTGCCGATCCGGACCGGCTGGCTGCCGCGATAGCCCGGCAGCCAGTCGAGCGTCAGTTCCGGCAGCCAGTGCTCGCCGGCGATGCCGTACATGATCTGCAGCTGATCGGGCCGGCCGGCGATCGCGCGCAAGAGCCACTCGCGCCAGGCGCGCGCCTCCTCGCGATAGCCGGCATTGATCAGGGCATAGAGCGCCAAGGTCGCGTCCCGGATCCAGCAATAGCGGTAATCCCAGTTGCGCGGCCCGCCCGGGCTCTCCGGCAGCGAGGTCGTGGCCGCCGCCAGGATGCCGCCGGTCGGCTGATAGGTCAGACCTTTGAGCGTGATCAGCGAGCGCTCCACGGCGTCGAACCAATGGCCCTCCCGCCGGCCATCCAGCTGGCAGCGCCGGCTCCAGGCCGACCAGATCTCGTCGGTCTTTTCCAAGAGCTCCTCGACGCCGGCAAAGAAATGCGCCGGGTGATAGGACGGGTGATAGGCCAGGACGAACGACCGGCATTCGCCTTCGCCGACCTCGAACCAGGCTTCGGTGTGGAAGTTGCGGCCCTCGAGCGGCACGTCGGTGATCAGATCGAGCGCGTTCGGGCCCGCGATGGCGCTCAGCCCATAGTCCCGCCGGCGCACCCAGGGCACCGTCTGGCCGTAGTCGAAGCGGATCGCCAGATGCAGCTGCATCGGCACCAGCCCGGAGATGCCGCGCACCAGGCGGACGATCTCGCTGCGCGTCTCGTCCTCGGTGATCGGCATGAAATCGATCAGCTGGACGGTGCCCTCCGGCGTCGCGAAGGTCGTCTCCAGGATCATGGTATGGGGCCGGTAGCGCCGCGTGATGCGCGGCTCGCCGGCGCTGGCCTGAGGCGCGATCCGCCAATGGCCATGGCTGTCGTCGCCGAGCAGGGCGGCAAAGCAGGCCGGCGCGTCGAAGCGCGGCAGGCAGAGCCAGTCGATCGAGCCGTCGCGGCTGACCAGGGCGCCGGTCTTCATGTTGCTGATGAAGCCGTAGTCCTCGATCGGCCGGCTCATGGGGGATACCTCGCGCTGGGATCAAAGGCCGCAGGCAGCATAATCACACCGGCAGCGATGGCCCAGCGCGGCCAAGCAGCGCGCGGCAAAGGCCGGGCCGCTGCCCTGGAACCCCGCAACCCCACCGGTCGTTACTGCAGTCTCAGTCACCGGACGGGGCTCCCATGGCCTTTGCATCTTGGCGCCGAGACTACCTGTCGCGGCCGATCTTCCGCTGGGCCAAGACCGCGTTGCCCGGCCTGTCGGCGACCGAGCGCGAGGCGCTCTCGGCCGGCGATGTCTGGTGGGACGCGGCGCTGTTCACCGGACATCCGGACTGGCGCCAGCTCCTGGCCACGCCGGCAGCGCGGCTGACCGCGGCCGAGCAGGCCTTCATCGACGGCCCGGTCCAGCAGCTCTGCGCCATGCTCGACGACTGGCGGATCAATTGGGAGCTGCGCGATCTGCCGCCGGAGGTGTGGCAGTTCCTCAAGGCCGAGCGCTTCTTCGGCATGATCATTCCCGAGCGCTTTGGCGGCCTTGGCTTTTCCGCCTTCGCCCATTCGGAAGTGATCCGCACCGTGTCGACCCGTTCGGTCGCAGCCGCTGTCACGATCATGGTGCCGAACTCGCTGGGGCCGGGCGAGCTGCTGCTGCAGTTCGGCACCGAGGCGCAGCAGAGCCATTGGCTGCCGCGCCTGGCCGACGGCCGGGCGATCCCGGCCTTCGGCCTGACCAGCCCCGAGGCCGGCTCCGACGCTGCGGCCATGACCGATCGCGGCATCGTCTGTCGCGGCCGCTTTGGCGACGCCGAGGTGCTGGGCATCCGGCTGAACTGGCACAAGCGCTACATCACGCTGGGCCCGGTCGCGACCGTCTTGGGCCTGGCCTTCAAGCTCAGCGATCCCGATGGCCTCCTGGGCGGCCCGGCCGAGCGCGGCATCACGGTCGCTCTGGTGCCAACCGATCTGCCGGGCGTCAGCATCGGGCGGCGCCATCTGGCGGCCTACCAGATGTTCCAGAACGGCCCGAACTGGGGCCGCGACGTGTTCATCCCGCTCGACCATGTGATCGGCGGGCCTGAGCAGGTCGGCCGCGGCTGGACGATGCTGATGAGCGCCCTGGCCGCCGGCCGCGGCATATCCTTGCCGTCATTGTCCGCCGCCGGCGCCGCGCTGGCCGCCCGCAGCTCCGGCTCCTATGCCCGGATCCGGCAGCAATTCGGCATTCCGATTGCCCGCTTCGAGGGCGTCCAGGAAAGCCTCGCCCGGCTGGCGGGCACGGCGTACCTGCTCGATGCCGGCCGTTGGCTGACCTGCGCCGGGCTGGATCAGGGGCGCAAGCTCGCGGTCATCTCGGCGATCATGAAGTCCTGCGCCACCTACCGGCTGCGCGCCGCCGTCGACGACGCCATGGACATCCATGCCGGCAAGGCGGTGATCGATGGCCCGCTCAACTACCTGGGCAATCTGCACCGCGCGACGCCGGTCGGGATCACGGTCGAGGGCGCCAACATCCTGACCCGCAACCTGATCGTCTTCGGCCAAGGTGCGATCCGCTGCCATCCTTACCTGCTGCAGGAGATGCTGGCGCTGGAGGAGGCCGATCAGGCGACCGGCCTTGCCAAATTCGACCGGGTGTTCTGGCGCCATGTCGGCCACAGCTTGAAGACGCTCGGCCGGGCCTGGGGGCGCAGCTGGACGGGCGGCCTGTTCGCGCCGGCACCGGCTGGCGCCGGTGACCTCGCCTCCCACTATCGCCAGCTCGGCCGCTATGCCGCGGCCTTCGCGCTTGCCGCCGACCTGGCGCTCCTGACCTTGGGTGGTGCGCTCAAGCGGCGAGAGATGCTCTCGGCCCGCTATGGCGACGTGCTGGCCGAGCTCTATCTGCTCTCGGCGGTGCTCAAGCGCTACGAAGATGAGGGCCGCCAGGCCGCCGACCGGCCGCTGGTCGACTGGTGCCTGGCGACCGGCCTGGCGACCATCGAAGCACGGCTGGACGAGATCTACAGCAATCTGCCGAGCCGCCTCACTGCCGGCCTGCTGCGGCTCGTGACCCTGCCGCTTGGCCGCCGGCGGCGCGGCCCGAGTGATCGCCTGTCCCGGGCCTGCGCCGATCTGCTGACGAGCGCCTCGGCCAGCCGCGAGCGTCTGACCAGCGGCGTCTATCTGGGCCAAGGCGAGGACGGGCTGGCGCTGCTGGAGCGGGCCTTCACGCTCAACCTCGAGCGCGAGCCGATCGTGCGCCGGCTGCGCCAGGTCGGCGAGACCGACTGGCGCGCCGCAGCCGAGCGCGGCCTGCTGACGGCGGCGGAGGCGGCGATTATGGCCGCCTCCGCCACGGCGACCGAGCGCGTGATCGCGGTCGACGACTTTGCGCCCGAGGCGCTCCGCCCGGCGCAGCCCGAACGGCCGGCGGCCGCCGCGACGCCCGAGGCGGCCGAATGAGTGCCCGGCCGGTCTACATCGTCGACGGCGCGCGCACGCCTTTCCTGAAGGCGCGCGGCCGGCCGGGTCCGTTCACCCCGGTCGATCTGGCGGTGCAATGCGGCCGGCCGCTGCTGCAGCGCCAGCCCTGCCGGCCCGACGCCTTCGACCAGGTGATCCTGGGTTGCGTCAACGTGGTGGCCGACGAGATGAACCCGGCCCGGGTCGCCGCTTTGCGGCTCGGCATGGGCGACGCCATGCGAGCCTTCACGGTCCAGATCAATTGCGGCTCGGGCATGCAGTCGATCGACACCGGCTACCGCTACATCCGTGAGGGCAAGGCCAATCTGGTGCTGGCCGGCGGCGCCGAGGCGCTGAGCCACGCGCCGCTGGTGTTCCGCCACGAGGCGGTCGAGTGGTTCGGCGCGATGAACGGCGCCAGGTCGGCCTGGGACCGGCTGCGCCTGGTGTCCGAGCTGCGGGCCGGCTTCTTCAAGCCGGTGATCGGCCTGGAGCGCGGCCTGACCGATCCGGTGACGGAGCTGAACATGGGCCAGACCGCGGAGCTCCTAGCCCATCTGTTCGGGATCAGCCGCGCGGCCGCCGACCACTATGCGGTCGAGAGCCATCTCCGCCTGGCCCGCGCCTATGACGAGGGTGCCCTGGCGGACGAGGTCGAGCCGGCCTTCAGCCAAAATGGCCAGGTGTTCGAGCGGGATGACGGCCTGCGGCCGGACAGCTCGGTCGAGAAGCTGGCCGGCCTGAAGCCGGTGTTCGAGCCGCCCTATGGCCAAGTGACCGCCGGCAACAGCTCGCAGATCACCGACGGCGCCTGCTGGACCATCCTGGCCTCGGAGGAGGCGGTGGCGGCCCATGGCTTGCCCCCGAAAGCCGTGATCCTGGACAGCGAATGGTCGGCGCTGAACCCCGCGATCATGGGGCTCGGCCCCGTGCTGGCGACCGCCGCCATCCTCAAGCGCCAGACCCTGGGCCTGCACGATATCGAGCTGGTCGAGCTGAACGAGGCCTTCGCCGCCCAGGTGCTCGCCTGCCTCGCCGCCTTCGCCGATCGCGAGTTCTGCCGGACCGTGCTCGGCCTGTCGGGCGCGATCGGCCAGCTGGATCGCGCCCGGCTCAACGTCGATGGCGGCGCCATCAGCCTCGGCCATCCGGTCGGCACCAGCGGCAACCGGATCGTGCTGCATCTGGTCAATGCGCTGCGCCGGCGTGGCCTGCGCTCGGGCATCGCCACCGAATGCATCGGCGGCGGGCAGGGCGGGGCGATGCTGATCGAGACGGTGTGAGGGACTGGCATGGGTGAGGTGCTGAGCGCATTGCAGGACCGCTGGCTGACGCTGGGGCCGGCGGTCGCCGCCGAGGCTGGCCCGTGGCGCGACTGGCGCCTGGCGCGCGATGACCAGGGCATCGCCTGGCTGCTCATCGACCGCGCCGATCGCAGCGCCAACACCCTGGACGAGACGGTGCTCCGCCAGTTGGACGAGGTCTTGACCAGCCTGGAAGCGAGCCCACCCAAGGGCTTGGTGCTCCGCTCCGCCAAGCGCGCCGGCTTCATCGCCGGCGCCGATGTCGCGGCCTTTGCCGGCCAGAGCGATCCGGCCACGATCGAGGCGCGGCTGGCCTGGGCGCAGCGGGTCATCGACCGGCTGGCGGGGCTCGCCTTCCCGACCATGGCGGTGGTCCATGGCTATTGCCTGGGCGGCGGGCTCGAGCTGGCGCTTGCCTGCGCTCACCGCTTCGCGGTCAAGGGCGCCAAGCTCGGCTTCCCGGAGGTCATGCTGGGCCTGCATCCGGGCTTGGGCGGCACCGTGCGCTCGACCGAGCTGATCGACCCGACCGAGGCCATGACCCTGATGCTGACCGGGCGCTCGGTTGCGGCGGAGCGGGCCGCGTCGCTTGGCCTGGTCGATGCGGCGCTCGAGGAGCGGCATGTGGCGCACGCGGTGCGCGCCGCATGCGCCGGCGCGTTGCGCGAGATGCGTCACGGCCTCAAGGGCGCCGCATTGAATGCGACACCCGCGCGCCGCATCGCCGCCCGGCGGATGCGCGCCCAGACCGAGGCCAAGGCACCCGCCGCCCACTACCCGGCACCCCATCGCCTGATCGATCTCTGGGAGGCCCATGGCGGCGATCCGACCGCCATGCAGGCGGCCGAGCGCCACTCCTTCGCCCAGCTGGTCGTGACGCCCACCGCCCAGAACCTGATCCGCGTCTTCCAGCTGCGCGAGCGCCTGAGGAAGGCCGC
>CADEGR010000002.1:49480-53748 GCA_902826935.1 uncultured Alphaproteobacteria bacterium
AGTTGCAGCCCGGCGCGATCCTGGCGACCAACACCTCGAGCCTGCCGCTCGAAGAGCTGCGCAGCGGCCTCGCGGCGCCTAGCCGGCTGATCGGCTTGCATTTCTTCAATCCGGTAGCGCGCATGCCGCTGATCGAGGTGGTGCGCCATGATCAGGCGAGCGCCGAGACCGTGGCCAGGGCGCTGGGTTTTGCCCGGGCGCTCGATCGCGTGCCGGTGCCGGTCGCGAGCGCGCCTGGCTTCTTGGTCAACCGCGCGCTCACGCCGTATCTGCTGGAGGCCATGACCCTGCTCGATGAGGGGGCCAGCAAGGAGCAGATCGATGCTGCGGCGATCGGCTTTGGCATGCCCATGGGTCCGGTCGAGCTGGCCGATCGGGTGGGGCTGGACGTCTGCCTGCAGGTCGCCCTGATGCTGCGCGCCCGGCTCGACCGGCCGCTGGCCGCGATCCCTAGCTGGCTGCGCGACAAGGTCGAGCAGGGCGAGCTGGGCCTGAAATCCGGCCAGGGCTTCTATCGCTGGCAGGACGGCAAGCCGATGCGGACCGATGGCGTCCGCCCGTCAGACACCGCCGTCTCCGCCGATCGGCTGATCCTACCGCTGGTCGATGCCTGCGTCGGCTGCCTGCGCGAGCAGGTCGCCGAGGATGCCGACAGCATCGACGCCGCGCTGATCTTCGGTGCCGGCTTCGCGCCGTTCCGGGGCGGCCCGCTGACCTATGCCAAGACCCGCGGCGCGGCTGAGTTGGTGGCAGCGCTCGGCCAGCTGGCCGAGCGGCATGGCGAGCGGTTTCAGCCTGATCCAGGCTGGTCGCTGCTGACCTGATCCGTGCCGGCCGGACCCGCCCGCTACCAGAGCCCCGACATGCTGGTCGATGATCTGATCGGGTCGGTCGGCCGGCGGATCGTCCTGGCGCTGCCGCTCGGTCTTGGCAAGGCGAACCATGTCGCTAACGCGCTGTTCGAGCGGGCCTGCCGCGACCCCTCCTTGTCGTTACGCATCATCACCGCCCTGACCTTGGAGAAGCCGCAGCCGAAAAGCGAGCTGGAGCGGCGGTTCCTCGACCCGGTGATCCAGCGCCTGTTCGGCGGCTATCCGGAGCTTGCTTATGCCAAGGCGCTGCGCGCCGACGCTTTGCCGCCCAATGTCCAGGTCAACGAGTTCTTCTTCCAGGCCGGCGCCTGGCTCGGCCAGAAGACCGCCCAGCAGAACTACATCGCCGCCGACTATACCCATGCGGCCGGCTATGTCCTGGCCGCCGAGGTCAATGTGGTGGCCCAGCTCGTGGCGCCGGACGACGACGGCCAGGACCGGTTCAGCCTGAGCTGCAATCCCGATCTGACGCTTGATCTGCTGGCGGCGCGCGCGGCCGGCAAGGCGAGCTTCCGGCTGGTGGCCGAGGTCAATGACGAGCTGCCTTTCATGCCGGGCGAGTCCGTGCTGCCGGCGAACGCCTTCAGCCATGTCCTGGTCGGGCCGGCCGTCGCCTTTCCCCTGTTCGCGCCGCCCAAGCGGCCGGTCGGCCTGGCCGAGCATGCGATCGGGCTGCATCTGGCCGGGCTGGTGCCGGATGGCGGCACCTTGCAGATCGGCATCGGCTCGATCGGCGATGCCCTGGCGCATGGCTTGATCCTCCGCCACCGGGCCAATCTTCAGTTCAAGCGCCTGCGCGCAGATCTGGCGCCCGCCGGCCAAAGCGCGCTGGCCTGCCATGAGCAGCCGTTCGCGACCGGCCTCTATGGCATGAGCGAGATGTTCGTCGACTGCTTCATCGAGCTTGCCGAGGCCGGGGTGCTGACGCGCGCGGTCGATGGCGCCATCCTGCATGCCGGCTTCTTCCTCGGCCCGCGGCGCTTCTACGAGCGCTTGCGGCGCATGCCGTCGGCCGCGCGGGCGCGCTTTCGGATGGTGCCGATCTCGTTCGTCAATCAGCTCTATGGCGACGAGGCCGGCAAGCGGGCGGCGCGCCGGGACGCTCGCTTCGTCAACAACGCGATGATGGCGACGCTCCTGGGCGCCGTGGTTTCCGACGGGCTGGAGAACGGCCGGATCGTGAGCGGCGTCGGCGGCCAGCATAATTTCGTGGTCCAGGCCTTCGCGCTCGAAGGTGGCCGCTCGATCATCGCGCTGAACGCCACCCGCCGGCAGGGCCGTCGGACCATCTCGAATATCCGCTGGCGCTATGGCCGCGAGACCATCCCCGGCCATCTGCGCGACATCGTGGTGACCGAATATGGCATCGCGGATCTGCGCGGGCGGAGCGACCGCGACGTGATCGAGGCGATGCTGAAGGTCGCCGATGCGCGCTTTCAGCCGGCACTCCTGGCGGCGGCCAAGGCGGCCGGCAAGATCGAGAGCAGCTATCAGCTGCCGGCCTGGTGCCGCACCAACACGCCAGCACGGCTGCGCCAGGCATTGGCGCCGGGCGAGGCGATAGGCTTGCTGCCCCGCTTTCCGTTCGGCAGCGACTTCACGGCGGTCGAGCAGCGGCTGATGCTGGCCCTCGAGCGGCTGCAGGCGGCTGGCACCTCGCCCTGGCGGCGCGGCCGGCTGCTGCTGCGTGGGCTTGGCGCGGGCGGCCGCAGCGCTGATGATCTGGCATGTCTGGCGCGCATGGGGCTGGCGCGTCCGGACAGCCTGCGCGAGCAGGCCTATCGGGCATTGCTGCTGCCCACCCTGAGGGCCGACAGCGGCCGCTCGCAACGGCGCGTGGCCACGCCCCTGGAGCTGAGCGGATGAGCGTTCCCGGCTGGCTGGCCTGGCTCCAGCCCTATGTGGTGCCTGATGGCATCATCGCCTTGCGCATGGTTCTGGCCATGCTGCTCGGTGCCGCGATCGGCCTGGAGCGGGAGCTGCGCGATCGGTCCGCGGGGCTCAAGACCCATATGCTGACCGCGCTGGCGGCGGCGACCTTCGCCGTCCTGACGCTCGAGCTCTACAACGAGGTCCGGGCCGACAGCGATCGGCCGTCGGCCGATCCGACCCGCGTGGTCGAGGCGGTGACCGCGGGCGTCGCTTTCCTGGCGGCGGGTGCCATCATCAGCGGCCGAGGCCAGGTGCATGGCCTGACCACCGGTGCCGGCATCTGGCTAGCCGGCTCGATCGGGGTCGCCTGCGGCATCGGCCGCTATGCGATCGCGATCTTCGCGACCTGCCTGGCTCTGGTGATCCTGTCGGTGATCAGGCCGCTCGAACGGCGCCTGGTCAAGCACCGTGAGACACCGGCATCGGCGTCGGCAACGGCGCCAGCGCGAGAGGACGAGCCATGGCCAGAGCGGCCAAGCAACCCCTAGCGCCGGCGGCCGTCGTCGCGGCGCTGCTCGAGCGCCATGGCCAGACCTATGCCGAGGAGCTTGGCCTGAAGCTGGCGCGCAACACGCCGGCGGTGCTGTTCCGCTGGCTGTGCGCGACGGTGCTTCTGAGCGCTCGGATCCGCGCCCATGTCGCCATGGCGGCCGCCCGGGCGCTGGCCGATCGGGGTTGGACGACGCCGGCGCGGATGGCGCGCTCGAGCTGGGCCGAGCGGACCAAGGTGCTGAACGAGGCGGGCTATGCCCGCTACGACGAGAGCACGTCGCGCAAGCTCGGCGCAACGGTCGAGCTGCTGCGGTCGGCCTATGGCGGCGATCTGCGCAAGCTGCGCGAGGTCGCAGGTGCGGAGCCGGCCCGTGAGCGGGCGCTGCTCAAGGACTTCAATGGCATCGGCGAGGTCGGCGTCGACATCTTCTTTCGCGAGATGCAGGCCGTCTGGCCGGAGCTGTATCCATTCTTGGATCGACGCGCCTTGCAGGCGGCGCGAGCGCTGGGGCTGCCGGGGGAGGTCGAGGCGCTGGCGGCGCTGGTCGCGCGGCAAGACCTGCCGCGGCTGGGGGCGGCCTTGGTGCGGACCTCGCTCGCCAAGGATGCCAAGGTGATCCTGGCGGCCGTCCGGGCCGGCTGAGCCGCGCCGGACCGGACGTGCAAAACTGGCAGCTCGTCCGGGAACCAGCCGGACGAGGTGCCGTTGCCGGCAAGGTGCCCGTCAACGGGGCGGGCGTCGCCGCCGATCAGCCCATGTCAGCCGACGAGGGCGCGCCGGACGATCGTGCGCGCACCACCGTGGATCGCCGCGGCTTCATCGCCACCGCCGGCACCGCGGCGCTGCCGCTGCTGGGCGAGCTGCCAGGCCGGGCCGCTGCCAGGCCGGGCCGAGGCCGCGCCCGGTGCCGCTGGCGGCGCTGCCCCGGCCCAGGACCTCAGTCTCACGGTCGCCGGCCGCTCGCCGGACGC
>CADEGR010000002.1:53848-55209 GCA_902826935.1 uncultured Alphaproteobacteria bacterium
GCCCATCTCGCCCTTGGGCGAGAACGCCGCGCTGACCTTCTTCACCGTGGTGTCGGTCATGGCTATCTCCCGATCATTGTCTATGTTCCCGGCCAACGGCGGGCGGCCGCTGCCGGTTCCCGCGGCAGTGGCTCCCTGGCTTGTCCGTCGCGCTGACGGATGTCATGTCAGAGCTGCTGGCCGCAACGTCAGGCTGCGGCTGCTGCGGGAGGGCCTGCCCATGCGTTTTGCCGCGATCTCCGACGTCCACGGCAACCGGGCGGCGCTCGATGCCGTGCTGGACGACATCGCCGCCCAGCAGATCACCGATATCGTGAACCTGGGCGACCATTGCAGCGGTCCTTTGGAAGCCAGGCGCGCGGCCGAGCGGCTGATGCAGCTGGATGGTCCTGCGATCCGCGGCAATCACGACCGCACCCTGATCGAGGCGGCGCCCGAGGCCATGGGCGCTTCCGACGCCGCCGCCTATGCCGAGCTGGCGGCGGGCCATCTGGCCTGGCTGGCAAGCCTGCCGGCAACGCTGGTCTATCGTGACGAGGTGTTCCTCTGCCACGGCACGCCAGCGAGCGATCATCACTATTGGCTGGAGACGGTCTCCGCGGATGGTCGGCTGCACCTGGCGGCCTACGCCGCGATCGAGCGCTGTGCGGCGGGCCTGGAGTTCGGCTTGATGCTGTGCGGCCACAGCCATGTTCCGCGGGCGGTGCGGCTGCGGGATGGCCGCCTGGTGGTCAATCCCGGCAGCGTCGGCTGTCCAGGCTATGAGGACGAGACGCCGAGCGCCCATGTCGTCGAGACCGGCCTGCCGGATGCCAGCTACGCGATCCTGGAGCGGCGGCAGGGCCGCTGGCAGGCGACCTTCCGCCATGTCGCCTACGACCACGGCGCGATGGCGGCCTTAGCCCTTGAGCGGGGCCGCCCGGAGTGGGCGCAGGTGCTGGACTGCGGCTGGCTGCGGGGCTGAACGAACCGAGTCGGTTAACCCGATCTTTAGAGGTTGGGGCGATCCTGACTCCGGTCCATGCGACCCTGTGAATCCGCGCGCCGATCGAGGCTTTCGCTGACGCGGCGGCGTGCCGGAGCCGCATGGCCCGGCGGGGCAGCGTCAGCTTTGGCGCAAAGGTGACGACACGTTTGCCGGCCTGGCGAGGCTGCACCGGCGATGGCGGCTGGTGATGGCGGGCAGCAGATCTTGGTGGCGGCCGATCAGCCGCAAGGTTGAGCGAGCGTCGGCCGAGCGGGTGCTCGGCGGCGCGAGCGAGCTAGGCGCGTTGCCCGAGAGGTTGCCAGGGCGCCCTGCTCGACAGGCTGCCAACGAGCCCTGCTCGACAGGCTGCCAACGAGCCCTGCTCGACAGGCTG
>CADEGR010000002.1:55309-84417 GCA_902826935.1 uncultured Alphaproteobacteria bacterium
GGCTGCCAACGAGCCCTGCTCGACAGGCTGCCAACGAGCCCTGCTCGACAGGCTGCCAACGAGCCCTGCTCGACAGGCTGATTGTCATCGCCGCCGGCCGGAACCTGGGCTGGGCTGTGGGGTTCGGCTGTCAGGACCCGGCGTCCTCGGCTTGGCCAGCGCGACAGGTCTTCCCGTGTCAGCGCCCGGCAGCGAGCCGACCTCGGTCATCTCCGTCACATGCGCCGGACGACAGTTCGGGAATCCCAAGCCGCTGGTCAGCGGCAGGGCGCCGGTACCGACGTTCGAAGCTCAACCAAGAAGGATCCGGCGATGTCAACCAATCCCAACGATCGCCCGCGCCCGGCGGCAACCATCGGTGAGCAGACCTTGCAGCAGGGCGAGGGCGGCGAGCTGCATCAGGTCGCCAGCCGCGGCGAAGCGGTGCTGACCACCAATCAGGGCATCCCGGTCGCCGACGACCAGAACTCGCTCAAGATTGGCGGCCGCGGTCCGACCCTGCTCGAGGACTTTCATCTACGCGAGAAGATCTTCCATTTCGACCATGAGCGGATCCCGGAGCGGGTCGTCCATGCCCGCGGCTATGGCGCCCATGGCTATTTCGAGACCTACGAGTCGCTGAGCGACGTCACCCGGGCCGATCTGTTCCAGCGCAAGGGCGAGAAGACCGACGTGTTCGTGCGCTTCTCGACCGTGGCCGGCAACAAGGGCTCGGCCGATCTGGCCCGCGACGTGCGCGGCTTCGCGGTCAAGTTCTATACCAAGGAGGGCAACTGGGATCTGGTCGGCAACAACATCCCGGTCTTCTTCATTCAAGATGCGATCAAGTTCCCGGATCTGATCCATGCCGCCAAGGACGAGCCCGATCGCGGCTTTCCGCAGGCGCAGACCGCCCATGACACCTTTTGGGACTTCATCTCGCTCACGCCCGAGAGCATGCACATGGTGATGTGGATCATGTCCGACCGGACGATCCCGCGCTCGTTCCGCTTCATGGAAGGCTTCGGCGTGCACACCTTCCGCCTGGTCGATGCGGACGGCAAGTCGACCTTCGTCAAGTTCCACTGGAATCCGGTCGCCAAGCAGGGCTTGCAGTCGGTGGTCTGGAACGAGGCGGTCAAGGTCAATGGCGCCGATCCCGACTTTCACCGGCGCGACTTGTGGGACGCGATCCAGGCCGGCGACTATCCGGCGTGGGAGCTCGGCCTGCAGCTGTTCGACGAGGCGTTCGCCGACAGCTTCGACTTCGACGTGCTCGATGCCACCAAGATCATTCCCGAAGAAGTTCTGCCGGTGCGCCGGGTCGGCAAGATGGTGCTCAATCGCGTGGTCGACAATTTCTTTGCCGAGACCGAGCAGGTCGCGTTTTGCACCCAGAACATCGTGCCCGGCATCGACTTCTCGAATGACCCGCTGCTGCAGGGTCGCAACTTTTCCTATTTGGACACGCAGCTGAAGCGGCTGGGCAGCCCCAACTTCCATGAGATCCCGGTCAACTATCCGCGCGGCTGCCCGTTCAGCAACTTCCAGCAGGACGGTCACATGCGCATGACCGTGCCCAAGGGGCGGGCCTTGTACCAGCCGAACTCGTTCGGGCTGGGACCGCGCGAATCGCCCGAGCGCGGCTATCGCAGCTATCCGGCCGAGGAGCAGGGCGCGAAGCTGCGCCTTCGGCCGGAGAGCTTCGCCGACCATTACAGCCAGGCGCGCCAGTTCTACATCAGCCAGACCGACCTCGAGCGCAGCCACATCGCGGCGGCGCTGATCTTCGAGCTGAGCAAGGTCGAGACCGTGCCGATCCGGGCGCGGGTGGTGGCGCATCTGCGCAATATCGACGAGCGGCTGGCCGGCAGCGTGGCGGCCGGGCTGCGCCTCGGCGAGCTGCCGGCGGCGGCGGATGCGGCTCGGCCGACCCGCGAGGATCTGCCGGCCTCGCCGGCGCTCAGCATCGCGCTCAATGGCCCCAGCAGCTTTGCCGGGCGGCGCCTGGGCGTGCTGGCCTGCGATGGTGCCGATGCCAAGCTGCTGACCGCGCTCCAGGTAGCGGTCGAGCAGGCCGGCGCCACCTTCAAGCTGGTGGCGCCGATGGTCGGCGGCATCGAGGCGAGCGACGGCAGCCTGATGCCGGCCGACGAGAAGATCGATGGCGGCCCCTCGGTGCTGTTCGACGCGGTCGCTCTGGTGCTGTCAGCGGAAGGTGCGCAGCGCCTGGCGGCAGAGCCGACCGCGCGCGATTTCGTGGCCGATGCTTTCGCCCATAGCAAGTTCATCGGCTGCGGGCCGCATAGCGACGTGCTGCTGCGCGGTGCTGGCGTGCTCGAGCAACGGGATGAAGGCTTCGTGCGCTTGGAGTCGGCGAGCGACATCGAGGCTTTCCTGACGCAGTGCCAAAGGCTGCGCTTCTGGCAGCGGGAGCCGCGGCTCAAGCAAGTCTAGCGGCCGCCAGTCATCGCCAATCATTGCCAAAGAAAGGCGGCGCGGGTCAGGCCCGCGCCGCCTTCTTCTATTCAACAATCCGATCGGCAGCCAATATCAGCTAACTCATGCCAGCCTGGCGAACTGGCAACGGCAAATCGACGTGACGAACCGAAACGAATGCGGCGCTGGTGCCTGCGCTAAGCCGCCGCGCGCGCCTTGCGCCGACGGACCGGCTCCTTGGCCGCATTGGCCCGCTTCGGCTTGGGCTCGGGCTCCTTCTTGCGGCCGAGGCCGATGCTCTTGGCCAGCTCGGAGCGCTTGGCGGCAT
Source organism: uncultured Alphaproteobacteria bacterium (assembly GCA_902826935.1). Taxonomy (GTDB): domain Bacteria; phylum Pseudomonadota; class Alphaproteobacteria; order Geminicoccales; family Geminicoccaceae; genus CADEGR01. Next base: position 58,056 of record CADEGR010000002.1, read on the forward strand.
AATCGGGCGCCACCATCGGATAGTCGGCGCTCAGGCCGAACATGGTCCGATAGGCCGGAGGATCGACATCGTGGTATTGCGCAAGATGACGCTTGAGCATCGTCTGGTGCTTGCCGCAAATCAAGCAGACCAGATGATCCGGCCGGATCGATCGCTTGATCGGCACCATTGGCTCGGTCTTGCTGACGGTTTCCTCGACCAGCGGCTGACCAAGTCGCTGCAGCGTGTCCGCGATCGAACGGATCAGGTTGGTCATGTCCGCCAGCGGTACTTGGTTACTGCCGACATAGGCAGCCGCGATTTCCGCGGTCAATTGTGCCAGAGTCGACTGATCCAGCGGTTCGGTCACTGCGATTCCCTTCGGATTGAGTAGAACATCTATCGAGATAGCGACCGTGAAATACTTTTGCAATAGCCCTGCCAACAATTTCATCTAATGACTGCGGGCCCAGCATCCAAGTTTCGTTTGATCGCCGACCATGCGACCTGCAATAGCGATTGGCCGAGTCCGCTCGCGGCAAATCAAGCGGTAGCGGCGCGCCGCGCCTGATCCCGCAATTTTTCGGCAATCGCAGTCATCCATCGCCAAAACCGCAGCAATCATAGAAGAACCGATGGTCCCGGCTGATCAGCCAAGCTCACCAATATTGTCCGAAGCGGCCAGACTTGCGGTCCAGCCGACCGGTTCACGCCATGCGCAGGTACTCGACCCGATGGCGGGCGAGGCGCATAGTCGAGCGGCTGGCCGTCTCAGCCGCCGGCGGCCACGCTGGGAGGGCGGTCATGGTGCAAATGCCGATGCCGATGGTGGCGCTGCCCGATGGCACGGCCGTGCCGGCGCTGGGTCAGGGCACCTGGATGATGGCGGAGCGCGGGGCGCGCCGGGCGGACGAGCTGCAGGCGCTGCGCCTTGGCCTGGATCTTGGCCTCAGCCTGATCGACACCGCCGAGATGTATGGCGACGGTGCTGCCGAGGAGCTGGTGGGCGAGGCCCTGGCCGGCCGGCGGGACGAGGTGTTCCTGGTCAGCAAGGTGCTGCCCGGCAACGCGACGCGGGCTGGCACCATCGCCGCCTGCGAGCGCAGCCTGGCGCGCTTGCGGACCGATCGGCTCGATCTCTATCTGCTGCATTGGCGGGGGCCCGCGCCGCTCAAGGAGACGCTGGCCGGCTTCCAGGCGCTGCAGCAAGCCGGCAAGATCCGCGCCTGGGGCGTCAGCAACTTCGATCCGGACGATCTGGCCGAGCTGCGCGCCCTGCCGGGCGGCCAGGCCTGCGCCACCAACCAGGTGCTCTACAATCTGGCGCGGCGCGGCATCGAGTGGGATCTGCTGCCGGCCTGCCAGGCGCAAGGCATGCCGATCATGGCCTATTCGCCGATCGAGCAGGGCCGGCTGCTGCGCGATCGGACCCTGGGGCAGGTCGCCAAGCGCCATGGCGCCAGCCCGGCCCAGGTGGCGCTCGCCTGGCTGCTCCGCCAGCCGGGCGTGATCGTGATCCCGAAAAGCGGCGAGCCGCAGCATGTGCGGGACAACCATGCCGCCCTGGCGCTGCAGCTGGATGGCGAGGATCTGGCGGTCCTGGATCGCGCCTGGCCGCCGCCGCGCGGCGCCTCGGCGCTCGAGATGCTCTGACGCCCGGGGCTCAGGTCAGGATCGGCAGGGGGGCCGCCAGGCGCAGCTCGTCAAGACCGACATGGCAGGCAAAGCAATGGGCCTCGACGCCGCCGGCCAAGGCCGCCTCGAACGCCATGGCGTAGGCGGGGTCGATGTCGGCGGCCAGGCTGAAATCGGCGCAATCGGCCCGCTGCACGACGTAGACCATGACCGCTCGCGCGCCCAGCTCGACCTGCCGCCGCAGGGCCTGGAGATGCTTGGCGCCGCGCGCGGTCACGGCGTCGGGAAACTCGGCGCCGCGCGTGCGCTTGAGATGGACGTTCTTGACCTCGACATAGCAGTCCGGCCGGCCCGCCGATCTGAGCAGCAGGTCGACCCGGCAGTTCTGATCGAACGCGACCTCGCGCCGGACCTCGGCATAGCCGCTCAGCACCGGCACCAGATCCGCCCGGATCGCCTCCTCGACCAGCCGGTTGGGATGCATGGTGTTGACGCCGACCAAGCCGCCCTCGGCCTCGACCAGCTCGAGCGTCAGAGGCAGCTTCCGGCCAGCCTTGCCCACCGACAGCCAGACCCGGGCGCCGGGCGTGTCGAGGCCGGTCATCCGGCCGGAATTGGGGCAATGGACGGTGGTCTCGCTGCCGTCCTCGAGCTGCACGTCGGCCAAAAAGCGCTTGTAGCGGCGCAGCAGGCGGGCGGGCAGCAAGGGGGCGGTCCAGCGCATGCGCCAATCTAGCGAGGCGGACTGCGCGGAACAACCGGCCGGCCCCAATCGGCGGGTTCACAAACCAAGCGGCCGGGCCCATACCAGGCAAGGCTAGCAGGCCGCAGGAGCTCCGTCCCTTGGAACGCCGACTTGCCGCCATCCTCGTCGCCGACGTGGTGGGCTACAGCCAGCTGATGGAAGCCGACGAGGAGGGCACGCTCACGGCCCTGCAAGGCCGTCGCCAAGCGCTGATCAATCCGATCATCGCGCAGCATCATGGCCGGATCGTGAAGGTCATGGGCGACGGCGTCCTGGTCGAGTTCGCGAGCGTCCTGGATGCGGTCGCCGCGGCGGTCGCGGTGCAGCGGGGCATGGCGGAGCACAATGGGCGCTCGCCCGGCGAGCCGGCGCTCGAGCTGCGGATCGGCATCAATCTGGGCGATGTGATCGTCCAGGGCGACGACATCTACGGTGAGGGCGTCAACGTCGCCGCCCGGCTGGAGACGGCGGCCGAGCCCGGCACGATCTGCATCGCGCGCGCGGTGTTCGAGCAGATTCGCCACCGGACGGACGTCGACTGCGAGAGCCTGGGGGCGATCCAGGTCAAGAACCTGCAGGAGCCGGTCCATGCCTATCGCATGCGCCCGCTGGGACCGGCGGTCCGCCGCGCCCGGCCGCCGGCCGCACCGCCCAATCCCAAGGACGCGCGCAGCTCGATCGTGGTCCTGCCGTTCGACAGCCTGTCGGCCAGCCCGGAAGACGGCTATCTGGCCGATGGCATCGCGACCGAGCTGATCAGCATGCTGGCGCGGGTGCCGGATCTGCGGGTGGTCTCGCGGGCCGCGAGCTTCGGCCAGCGCGATCCGGCGGCCGACGCTTGGGACTTCGTCAACGACCTCCAGGTCCGCTACGTGCTGACCGGCAATGTCCAGCGCGCTGGCGACCGCGTGCGGGTGTTCGCCGAGCTGTCGGCGGCCGCCGATCGCCTGCAGCTCTGGTCGCACCGCCATGATCGCCGGATGGCCGATCTGTTCCAGGTGCAAGAGGAGATCGCCGAGGCGATCGTCGTCGCCTTGGGCGGCGAGCTGCTGCGCGCCGAGTGGCGCCGGGTCAGCAAGCGGCCGACCGAGAGCCTGGACGCCTGGGAGCTGGTGCAAAAGGCGAAGTCGGTCAATCTGCCGGTGGCCGGCCGGAGCGCGATCGAGGACGCCATTCGCCTGGCCGAGCGGGCGGTGGCGATCGATCCCAACTATGCCGGCGCCCATGCCTGCCTCGCCTCGGTCCTGATGCAGCGGGTGATCAATCGCCATGGCGCCACGCCGGAGCAGGATCGGACCCGGGCGGTGGCCGCGATCAGCCGGGCGGTCGAGCTGGCGCCGAACGATCCGACCGTGCTGCGCAGCCTCGGCAATGTCTCGACCTATTGCGGCGATCACCGCAAGGCGGTCGAGGCGTTCCGGCGCGCGGTCCAGATCGCGCCGTTCGACTTCCATTCCTGGGGCCGGCTCGGCCGGACGCTCGCCTATGGCGGCGATCCCGACGAGCTGCGCGAGGGCCACATGATCCTGGAGCGGATCCTGGCCGATGCGCCCAATCATCCGATGGTGCCCTACTGGCTGTACTTCAAGGCCAACGCCCATGCCCGCGAGCAGGACTACGAGGCGGCCGCCCGGCTGGCGCGGCAGAGCGTCGATGTCCAGCCGGGCTATGCCGGCGCCTGGCTGACCTTGGCGCATGCTCTGGGCCATCTCGGCCGGGCCGAGGAGGCGCGCGAGGCGAAGGCGCGGGCGCTGCGCGCCAATCCGGCGATCGCGGGCGACGCGCTGGCCGAGGCTCAGGGCAAGTAGGTCTTCAGGATCGATGCTCCCAGGGCTCAGCCGGGCTCTTGCCGGCCTTCGCGCTCGGCCATCTCGACCAGCGTCCTGAACAGCGAGGTCTGCGGGCTGTGGCAGACATTCAGCATCTGGGCGCTGCCGGCGCCGGTGGTCAGGAAGGCATGGCCCATGGTGCTGTCGAGATACATCGCCTCGCCCGATTGCAGGGCGAGCGGCGCGTAATGCTCGGTATGGACCTCGACCTGGCCGCGCAGGATGTAGAGGAACTCCTCGCCCGAATGCCGGCTGAGATCGCTGAACTCGACCAGCGAGCGCGCCCGGATCGTGATCAGGATCGGCACCATCGCCTTATGGGCGAGGTCGGCGCAGAGATAGTCGTAGTCGTAATTGGCGGTCGCCACGCGCAGGCCTTCGCCGCGCCGGCAGATGCTGCGGCGCGCGGTCACCAGCTGCAGGGGCGGCGGTGCCGGCGAGGCGTCGTCGGCGAAGAAGGCGCTGATGTCGAGCGCCAGGCCCTCGCTCAGCTGGACCAGCTTGTCGTAGGTCGGCGAGAGCTGGCCGTTCTCGATCTTGGACAGGGTCGAGACCGCGATGCCGGTGCGCTGGGCGACCTCGGCGAGCGTCAGGCCGAGCCGGCCGCGGATCGCGCGCAGGGCGCGGCCAAGCCGGTCCTTGGGCGTCAAGGGGCGGGCCTCGGCCACCATCTGCCGCCTCAGCTGGTGCAGCCGCGCGCCTCGATCGGCCAGATCTCGACCAGCCGGTCGCCGCGCACGCAATGGTACTGATCGAACAGATTCACGGTCGGATCGCAATGGGGCACCACGCATTCGAGGAGCGTGCCGAGCGGCAGCTGCTGCGTCGGGTCGGCCAGGACCACCTTGCCGAACTCGTCGCCGAACCGGTCGTAGCGGGCGCCGGCCGGGGCGCCGGCCTGGATGGTCGGCGCCGGACCGTCGGTCGCGAAGCTCTTGAAGCCGGCATCGGTGGTGGCAAAGCCCGGATGCTGGCTGCTCACCACCTTGGTCTGCACCCACAAGGCGCAGCGCAGAGGCTTGGCGCCATCGGGCGCCAGCTCGATGCTGTCGTAGATGACGTCGTTGAAGATGAAGGAGCCGAGCTGCAGCTCGGTCAGCACGCCGGCCTCATGGTCGAAGTCGTGGCTGCCGGTGCCGCCGCCGCTGACGATCGGGCAGGGGTGGCCCGCCTCGATCAGGGCGTCGCGGACCTGGCCGAGCAGCGCCAGGCAGGCATGCGAGGCGGCCCGGCGCTCGGCATAGCCGGGGATCGCCTGGATGTGGCCGGCATAGCCCTGCACGCCCCGCAGCCGCAGGCAGCCATGGGCGGCGATCCGCCCGGCCACCGCGAGCGCTTCTTGCGGGGTGCGCAAACCGAAGCGGTGGGTGCCGACATCGACGTCGATCAGGAGGTCGAGCTGGTGGCCCGCCCGATCGAGCGCCGCTGCCAGGTGATCGACCTGGTCCGGGGTCTCGACCGCCGCCATCAGGCCGGGACTCCGGCCGGCCAAGGCGGCCAGGCGCTCGAGCTTGGCTGCATCCGGGGTCGCCGAGCTGACCAGCAGGCCGGTGATGCCGCAAGCGCTCAGCGCCTCCGCTTCGCTCAGCTTCGCGACGCAATGGCCGACCGCGCCGGCGGCCGCCAGGCGGCGCGCGATCGTGGCGCATTTGTGGGTCTTGGCATGGGGCCGCAAGGCCAGGCCCTGCGCCCGCACCCGTGCCATCACCGTCTGCAGGTTCGCCTCGAAGGCATCGAGGTCGAGGACCAGGGCTGGCGTGTCGATGCGCGCCCGCGAGCCTGGCTGGCCGAGGATCGCCTGGTCCTGCGCCAAGCGGGGCGCGCTCATGCGCCAGGCCCGCTGCGGCAGCTGCCGGTCTTGCTCACGCTTCGCCTCCCATCTGGCTTGCCGCGGCCGGGCCAGTGTGATTTCGTGGTTCACGACCGCCGTAAAACATGTTTACTATACGAAACAGCGAAAAAAAACGGCCCATCTGTGGCCAGCTTCGGGCAGCGCGGTCAAGGGCCGCAAGATCCCGCGAGCGGGAGGGAACAATGAGCAAGCTGACGTCACAGCAAGAGCGGACCTTGCAGGACTTTCTGGTGCGCCGGCGCGCGGTGCTCAAAGGCGGCCTGGCGGCGGCGGCCGGTCTGGCCCTGCCGGGGCTGGCCGGGCGGGCGCAGGCGGCGCCGGCCGATCCGATGCATTTCATCGGCTGGCAGTACAATCCGCAGATCGTGGCCGAGAATGTCGGCATCTTCTCGAAGCTCTACGACGAGAATGTCGAGTACGAGCTGGTGCCGGGCGAATACCACGCGGTCGCCGAGACCAAGCTGATCGCCGGCCAGCATGTCGACATGATGTACTCGGAAGAGGACCGGATCCTGCGCTGGAACCGGGCCGGCTGGAGCCGCTCGCTCGACGGCCTGCCGGGGCTCGACGAGATCAAGGCCAAGATGTACCCGATCAACGTCAAGAACATCTCGCTGCCCGACGGCACGATGGGCGGGCTGCCCTACTACACGGGCTTCAACTCCTTCGTCTGCAATCAAAAGCATCTGGATGCCGCCAAGCTCGAGCCGCCCGCGACCTGGGAGGAATTCCTCGAGCAGTGCCGCAAGCTGAAGAAGGACAAGATCGCCGAGTACCCCTATATCAGCGCCTGGGGCCGGCAATGGGCGAGCCTGTCCTGGAGCCTGTTCTCGATCTGGTACTCGGAAGGCGCCAAGGTCTTCGACGAGCAGTTCAACCCGGTCTTCGACGACGCCTTCCGCAAGGTCCTGGAGCTGCATCAGACCCTCTACAAGGAGGAGCTGATCCCGCAGGACGTGTTCACCCATCTGGGCGAATCGGTGCCGAACTTCGCGAGCGGCCAGCACAGCTACATGGTCGTGCACGAATATGACCAGAAGGTGTTCAACACGCCCGAGACCTCGCAGATCGCGGGCGCCTGCCGCAATGCGATCATGCCGGGCAAGACCCGCTCGACCTTCATCTGGACCGCCGTCTACCAGATGGGCGCGAAGCCGGTCGACGAGGCGCGGGTCTGGAATCTGATGCAGTTCTTCGGCGGCAAGGCGAGCGACGGCAAGTACCATGTCGCGACCCGCTGGGCCCTCGAGTTCGGCCTCGGCACGCCGCACAAGGAGGTGATCGAGAGCGCCGAGGTGCAAGAGGCCTTCTCGAAGTGGAAGGACCTCAAGGTCGCGACCGAGCAGCTCGAGAGCGCGACCACCCGCGACGTCGCCAAGACCATGTGGTTCCCGGAATGGGACTGGTACATGATGGGCGAGGTCCAGGACTACATCCGCGGCCAGCAGTCGACCGACGAGCTGGTCGACAAGCTGCAAGCGAAGGCGGACGAGGTCAAGCAGCTCTATCCTGAGTAGGCGGGCATGGCAGAGCGGCTGCTCCAGACCGCACTGCCGATCGAGGCGGCAGCCAAGCCGCGGCGAGCGCGCCGCGACTGGCTGCCGTTCTGGCTGAGCCTGCCGGCGCTGCTGCTGGTGTTCCTGGTGATCGGCCTGCCGCTGGTCTACTCGCTGGCGCTCAGCCTGCACCGCATCAACATGCTGACCAAGCGCTGGGTCTTCGTCGGCCTGCAGAACTACACCGAGATCCTGCCCCAGGCCGAGTTTCTCTGGGCGCTCGCCCGGACCGCGTACTTCGCCTTCGTGACCGTGATTGCCGGGCTGGTGCTCGGCCTGGCGATGGCCCTGGTCCTCAATATGAAGTTTCCGGGCCGCGGCCTCCTGCGCAGCATCGTCCTGGTGCCTTGGGCCATGGCGCCGGTCACGGTGGGCGTGCTCTGGGGCTGGATCTTCGATGGCAGCTATGGCGCGCTGAACGGTCTGCTGCTCGATCTGCACATCATCAGCGGGCCACATCAGTGGCTGGGCAATGGCACCACGGCCTTCAACCTGCTGGCGCTGGTCCATGTCTGGAACCAGGCGCCGCTGGCCGCCTTGCTGATCCTGGCCGGGCTGCAGGCGATCCCGGAGAATCTGCACAAGGCCGCCCGCCTCGACGGTGCCGGCCCGATCCGGCGCTTCGTCAGCATCACGCTGCCCTGGCTGCGGCCGATGCTGCTCTTGATCCTGATCCTGACCACGATCAACTCGATCATGGCCTTCGATCTGTTCTGGACCATGACCAAGGGCGGCCCCGGCAGCGCCACCACCGTGTTCTCCTGGCTGGGCTACGCCTATGCCTTCCAGTTCATGCGCTTTGCCGAAGGCGCGTCGATCCTCTACGTGCTGACGCTGCTCTGCCTGCTGCTCGCCTGGCTCTATCTGAAGCTGTTCTTCCCGACCGTGCGCCAGGTCGCGGCGGCCACGGCCGCGCCGGACCTGACGCCGCCCGATCCGGGCCCCTTGGCCCGCCTCGGCGCGGCGGTCACCCGCCGGAGCGCTTCGCTCCAGCAGCTGCCGGCGCCCGATGTCCGCTCGCTGCTCTCGCCGCAGCTGCGCCGCCTCTTGGGCCAGCTCTGCTTGTGGCTGGCGGTGCTGCTGATCTTCCTGTGGTCGTTCGCGCCGTTCTTCTGGCTGGTGATCATGAGCCTGCAGAGCTCGGCCGATCTGGTGCGCACGCCGGCAACCGTGATCCCGGGGCCGATCACCTTCGAGAACTATCGTTTCGTCCTGTTCCCCGGCGGGGTCGCCGATGGCCAGTCGAGCGTCCAGGCGACCCGCGTGCCGTTCAGCATCCTGAACAGCACCGTGGTGGCGCTCTCGGTGACCGCCATCAATCTGGTCCTGGGCGCGCTGGCCGGCTACGCCTATTCGCGCAGCCAGCACAGCCGGCTGATGATGGGCTCGCTCTGGGCCCTGATGCTGACCCGGATGACGCCGTCCTTGGCGCTGATCCTGCCGTTCTTCATCGTGTTCCGGACGCTCGATCTGATCGACACCCGGACCGGCCTGGTGATCGCCTATTGCTCGCTGATCCTGCCGCTCTCGATCTGGATGATGAAGGGCTATTTCGACAGCCTGCCGCCCAATCTGGAGAAGGCCGCCCTGGTCGATGGCTGCACCCGGATGCAGGCGATCTGGCGGATCGTCCTGCCGGTCGCCCGGCCGGGCCTGGTCGCGGCCGGGATCTTCTGCTTCCTGGTCAGCTGGAACGAGTTCATCTTCGCGCTGATCCTGACCGGGACGCCGGCCGCCCAGACCATTCCGGTGATCATCGCGGGCTTCCTGGTGCAGCTGCGCTTCTACGACTATGGGCCGATGTTCGCAGCCAGCGTGCTGGCGGTGATCCCGCCGGTGCTGATCGCGCTGCTCTGCCAGCGCTATCTGGTGCGCGGCATGCTGTCCGGCTCGCTCAAGGGATGACCACATGGCGAGCGTGACGCTGCAGGCTTTGGAGAAGCGCTTCGGCGAGGTGCGGGCAGTGGCCGGGCTCGACATCGCGATCGCCGATGGCGAGTTCCTGACGCTCCTGGGGCCGTCCGGCTGCGGCAAGAGCACAGCGCTCGCCTGCATCGCCGGGCTGGAGCAGCCGAGCGGCGGCACGATCCGGTTCGATACCAGGGACGTGACCGAGCTCCAGCCCCATCAGCGCAACATCGCCATGGTGTTCCAGGACTACGCGCTCTACCCGCATATGAGCGTGCGCGACAATATCAGCTTCGGCCTGCGCCAGCAGCGGCTCTCGGCCGAGGTGATCGAGCGCCAGGTCCAGGCGGCCGCCGACATGCTGGGGCTGGGGCCGCTCCTGGAGCGCCGCCCGGCCGATCTGTCCGGTGGCCAGCGCCAGCGGGTCGCGGTCGGCCGCGCCGTGGTCCGCAACCCGGCCGTGCTGCTGATGGACGAGCCGCTCTCCAACCTCGATGCCGGCTTGCGGGTCAACACCCGGACCGAGATCAAGCGCCTGCAGCGCGAGCTCGGCACGACCACGGTGTTCGTGACCCATGACCAGGAAGAGGCCATGGTCCTCTCCGATCGGGTCGCGATCATGCGCGCCGGCAGCTTGCAGCAGATCGGGCCGCCGATGGCGGTCTATCGCAAGCCCGCCAATCTGTTTGTCGCGGGCTTCATCGGCAGCCCGGCCATGAACCTGTTCGAGGTCGAGCTCGGCCGCACCGATGGCCGGCTGATCTGCAGCCTGGCCGGCCGCCGGATCGAGCTGCCGCTGAGCGCGGTCGATGAGGCGAGCCTGGCCGGTCTGGGGCAGGGCACGACCGCGATCCTCGGCATCCGGCCGACCGATCTGGTGCTCGGCAATGGCCGGGATCTGCTGATCGAGGGCGAATTGTACCTGGCCGAGCCGATCGGCCCCTTGACCTATCTCGACGTCGATATCGGCGGCCGGCCGGCCAAGGGTGTCTGCGATCCCGACACGGCGCCGGAGCTGGGCGCGCGGATCACGCTCGCCTGCGCCGCCGGCCGGGTGCATCTGTTCGATCCGGCGACGGAGCGTCGGCTGTGACCGCACCGTCGCCTGGCGGGGGAAGCGACATGGGTGAAGCGGTGCGTCTGGCGACAATGCTGCGCGATCTGGTCGATGCGCTAATTCCCGGCCAGGGCGACTGGCCGCCGGCGTCCTTGGTGGGGGTCCACGGGGTCCTGGCGATGCGGCTCCTGGAGCAGCGGGGCGAGGCTGGCCTGGCGGCGCTCGAGCAGGCGCTGAGCGAGGCGGGCGGGCCGCTCGCCGGCCGGGCGCCGGCGGAGCAGGCGGCGATCGTCGCCAAGCTGGAGCAGGCGAGCAGCGACCTGTTCACCCTGCTGCGCACCGCCACCTACTTTGCCTATTACGAGCATCCGGCGGTGATACGGCAGATCCGGGCGCTGGGCCAGCCCTATCAGGCGGTGCCGGTGCATCGGGGCTATCCGCAAAAGCCGTTCGATCTGGTCGCCGATCGGCCGAGCCATGGCCGGGGCGCTTATGTCGAGACCGAAGCCGTGCGCCGGGTCGATCTGCGCCCGCTCGAGGAGGCTGGCCATGACGCGTCCTGACCAGGAAGCCGACATCCTGATCATCGGCGCCGGGGCGACCGGCGCCCTGGCGGCCCTGGTTTTGGGCCAGGCCGGCCTCAAGGTGGTCTGCCTGGAGCAGGGCGGCTGGGTCGAGGCGGACGACCATCCGCACCATCGGCCGGACTGGCAGTGGCAGCGCAAGACCCGCTGGAGCGCCGACGTCAATGTCCGCAAGGGCAACCGCGACGACTTCCCGGTCAAGAGCGACTCCTCGCAGGTCCTGATGTGGAACGGGGTTGGTGGCTCGACCAACGTCTATGGCGCCCTTTGGCCGCGCTACCGGCCGTCCGACTTCAGGAAGGGCATCGAGCACGGCCTGGCGCCGGACTGGCCGATTGCCTACGAGGACCTGATCCCCTGGTACGCCGAGGCCGACCGGCTGGTGGGCGTGAGCGGCCTGGCAGGCGACCTGGCGATGCCGCCGATGGAGGACTATCCGACCCCGCCCTTGCCCATGGGCGCTGCCGCCCGTCGCCTGGCGCGCGCCTTCGACCGGCTCGACTGGCATTGGTGGCCCGTGCCGGCCGGGGTGATCTCGACCGACTATGACGGCCGGCCGGCCTGCAATGGCTGCGGCATCTGCGCCAGCTGCCCGCGCGGCTCGATGAGCAAGTTCTCGACCTCGGTCTGGCCGAAGGCGCTGGCCGCCGGGGTCGAGCTGCGCACCCATGCCCGGGTGCTGCGCCTGGAGCGCGCCAAGGATGGCCGGGTCACCGGTGCGGTCTATGTCGATCGCAACACCGGGCAGCAGCATCGCCAGACCGCCAAGGTCGTGATCCTGGCCGCCAATGGCGTCGGCACGCCGCGTCTGCTGCTGGCCTCCGACAATCTCGCCAACAGCTCCGACCAGGTCGGCCGCAATCTGCTGCACCACACGCTGGTCGCCTGCGAGATGTGGGTCGACGAGCCGCTGGCCGCCCATACCGGCTATGTCGCCGCCATGATCAGCCGGCAGTTCGCCGAGACCGACACCAGCCGCGGCTTCGTCAACGGCTTCAACTTCAACTGCATCACCACCGGCGGCGCCGGCGAGCAGGCCAACGGCTTCCTCTCGGAGGCGCGCGCGCCCTGGGGCAAGGACCACCATGCCTGGTTCGAGCGCCATTTCAGCCGCGGCTTTGGCGTGTTCGGGATCGGCGACGATCTGCCGGATCCGAACAATCGGATCACCTTGTCGGCCAGCGAGCGGGACGCCGAGGGCATGCCGGTGGCCGAGCTGCACTACCGGCCAGGCGAGAACGACCGCCGGATGATGCGCTACATGCTGGAGCGCCTGGTCGAGATCGCCAAGGCGGCCGATGCCTTCGAGTACCGGCTGCAGGACTATACCGATGCCGAGGGCGTCTACCGCACGCCGGCCTGGCATCTGCTCGGCACGGCGCGCATGGGCCAGACGCCGGACATGTCGGTGGTCAATGCCTGGCAGCAATGCTGGGACGTGCCCAACCTGTTCATCATCGACGGCAGCGTGTTCACGACCGGCGGCGTGGTCAATCCGACGCCCACTGTCTGCGCCCTGGCGCTGCGCGCCGCAGCCGGCATCCGCGACCAGTTCCGCACCTTGGCGACCGCGACGCGGCCGCTGCCGACGTGACCGCGCGAGCCCTGCTGGAAGCGCGCCTGGCTGAGCTGCCGCGGGCGCGCCTTGCCCAGCTGCCGACCCCGCTGGAGCCGCTCCGGCGGCTGTCGCAGGCGCTGGGCGGCCCGGAGATCTGGGTCAAGCGCGACGATCTCACCGGCTTGTGCTTTGGCGGCAACAAGACCCGCCAGCTCGACTACGTGTTCGGCGAGATCCTGGCGGGCGGCTACGACACGGTGGTCGGCGGCGCCTACACCCAGTCCAACTGGTGCCGGCAGATGACCGCGGCCGCGCGCAAGCTCGGCCTGGAGATCGCCCTGGTCCTGCTCCATGGCGAGAAGGGCCCGGTGCTGCAAGGCAACTTCCTGCTCGACCGGCTGATGGGTGCTGCCATCCGGGTGGTCGATCTGCCCTCGCTCGAGCTGCTGCAGCCCGAGCTGGAGGCGGAAGCGGCCGCCTTGCGCGCGGCCGGCCGGCGGCCGTTCATCGTGGCGCCCTTGACCCTGGCGAGCCACACGCTGGGGGCTTTGGGCTATGTCCAGGCGGCGCTCGAGCTGGACGCGCAATGCGAGGCGGCTGGGATCACGCCGGAGGCGCTGGTGCTGTCCGGCGCCAACATGACGCCGGCCGGGCTGATCCTGGGCCTGAAGGCGCTGGGGCGGAACACCCGGGTGATCAGCATCGCGCCGATTCGCTGGCAGGCGGATCGGGCCACGGACATCGCGCGGATCGCGACGGCGACCGGCGCCAGGCTCGGCCTGGACCTCACGGTGGCGCCGGCCGAGGTCGAGAGCCACGACGGTTATATCGGCGAGCGCTACGGCGTGGTCACCGATGGCTGCCGCGAGGCGCTCCAGCTGGTCGCCCGGACCGAGGGGCTGATCCTCGATCCGGTCTATAGCGGCAAGGCGATGGCCGGCCTGATCGACCAGATCCGCCAGGGCCGGTTCACGCGCGATCAGGTGGTGGTGTTCCTCCATACCGGCGGGCTGCCGGCGCTGTTCGCCTATGCCGGTGATCTGGGGCTGGAGGCATGAGCTACGACACCATCGTGGTCGGGGCGGGCGCCGCGGGCGCGGTCCTGGCGGCGCGGCTGAGCGAGGATCCCGGCCATCGGGTCGCGCTGCTGGAAGCGGGACCCGATTGGCGCGCAGCCGAGATGCCGGCTGCGATGCAAAGCCCCAATCCCTTCAACATCATCCTGCCGAAGCAGCACCAGGCGCGCTACATGTGGCCGACGCTGATGGCGAGCCGCACCGCGGCTCAGGCGCCGCGGCTGCTCTGGCGCGGCCGCGGCATGGGCGGCAGCACCGCCGTCAACGGCCAGATCGCGATCCGTGGGGTCGCCGACTGCTTCGATCGCTGGGCCGAGGCCGGCTGCGCCGGCTGGGCCTGGTCGGATGTCCTGCCGGCCTTCAAGCGGCTGGAGGACGATCTCGCTTTCGGCGACCAGCCGTACCATGGTCGAGGTGGGCCAATCCCGATCTACCGGGCGCCGTTGGACCGCTGGGGTCCGGTCGATCTGGCCCTGCGCGAGGCGGCGCTCGGGCTCGGCTATCCTTGGACCGACGATCTCAATGCGCCCGACGCGCTGGGAGTCACCACCTATGCGATCCATAGCCGGGGCGGGGTCCGGGTCACCACCAACGACGCCTATCTGGAGCCGGCGCGCGGCCGCGCCAATCTGACCATCCATGGCGAGGCGCTGGTCGATCGGGTGCTGCTGAGCGGCCGGGTGGCAAGCGGCGTCTGGGTCCGGCTCGACGGCGCTTGGACCGAGCTCAGGGCTCGGCGGGTGGTGCTGGCGGCCGGCGCCTTCCACAGCCCCGCGATTCTGCTGCGCTCCGGCCTCGGGCCGGCGGCCCAGCTGCAGGCCCACGGCATCGAGGTGGTCCAGGATCTGCCGGTCGGCGAGCAGCTGTTCGACCATCCGTTCGTCCGGATCGAGCTCAAGCTGCGCCCGGAGCTGCGGCCGAGCGATCCCGAGGCGCGCCACACCAATTGCTGCGTGAAGTACACCTCGGGCTTAGCCGGCAGCTTTTGCGACATGCTGATCATGGCGTTCAACCATGGCGGCGTCGGACCGGATCTCGATCCCGCGATGTTCGGCGAGGCGGGCATCCACGTCTCGGTGTTCGAGGCGTTCTCGCGCGGCTCGGTCCGGCTCGCCGCGGCCGATCCCGAGGTCCAGCCGGTGGTCGATCTGAACATGCTCGCGGATCGGCGCGACCTGATCCGCCTGCGCGATGGCGCCAAGCGCCTGGTCGCGATCGGCCGGCATCCGGCGGTGCAGGCGGCGGCGCCGAGCGTGACCTTGGGCAATACCGGCCGGCCGCTCGCCTGGGCCGAGGACGCCAGCGACGCGGCGCTCGACGACTGGCTCCTGGCGGACTGCTCGGAAGCCCAGCATGGCGCCGGCAGCTGCCGCATGGGCGACCCGGCCGATCCGACGACCGTGGTCGATCCCGCCGGCCGGGTGCGCGGCGTCGACGGCCTGGTCGTCGCGGATGCCGCGATCATGCCGCTGGATTGCAAGGCCAACACCGTGCTGACCACGATCATGATCGGCGAGCACCTGGCGGCCCGCCTGCGCACGGCCGGCTAGGACGTCAGCCGGCCGGGTTCATTCCGGCACCACCGCGATCGGCAGCCGGGCCTCGGCCAGATCGGCCGCCCCGCTGCTGTGGTAGGCGACCACGATGTCGTCGAGCGAGCCGACCGAGAGCGGCTTCGGGCCTTGGCCGGACACGCCACCCGCCAGGTTGGCGCCGACATTGGCGCTGGAGGCGAAGCAATAGACCGCCTCCTGGGCGCCCGGCTGGTCCAGCAGGATGTCGAAGCCGGCATTGCGTCCGGGGATCTCGACCGAGCTGCCAGCCGGCACCTGGGCATCCTGATTGGCCGGGTTGGGATAGATCTGCCAGACCTGGCCGCCGGCCTCGCCGTAATAGCAGTAGAGATAGGCCGGGCGGTTGACCGAGGCGGTGAAGGTCAGGCGCTGATTGGCCCGGTAGAAGGGCGGCGGGCCAAGCGGCGAGGCCAGCGCCAGCGCCAGCCGATCCGCCAGGCCAGGCGCTGCTTCGGCCGGTGCGGCAGCTGCATCGGGCGGGGTCAGCCGGGCGAGCGGCCGGGCGCCGTAGTCGTCCGCGGGCGGGCTGTCGGAGGGCGGCAAGGCTTCGGGCAGGACGGCAGCGGCCGGCGCATCGAGCGAAGCCGGCGGCTCGGGCACGGCGCCGACCGCTGGAGCCGCTGCCACGCCCAGCGCCGGCGCCGCGTCGAGGGCGCCTGATCCGCCGGCGGGTCCAGCTACCTCCGGGAAGGCGCGGGCATCGGCCACGGCCTGGTCGGGCGGCGGCGCGTAAGGATCGCCGGCCGCGCCTGGCAATGCGGGCGGCTGGGTGACTGGCACGCCGCCGGTGGCGATCTCGGCCGGCATGCCCGGCGCCGGCTGGTCGGTGGCCGGGGCGAGGCCGCCGGCCAGCCGTTCCGCGCCCAAGGGTGCCGCGCTGGCAATGCAGATGGTCGAGTCCTTGAAGCGGCCGGCCTTGCCCTGCTCGAAGCGGATCGATTCGGCCTTGCGGTCGACCACCTCGGGACCGCGCCGGACGCTGGTGAAGCGGGTCAGGATCAGGAGGTCGCGGCGCTGCACCAAAGTGCCCTCGGCCGAATCGTGCAGGTCGATCAGCCGGTGGCCATCCAGCTGCAGCTCGCGCTGCACGACGTCGCCGCTCTCGGCGCTGGCCTGGTAGTTCAAGAGCGGCGTGGCGGCCGGCACGCCGCTGGCGGCGATGCCGTCGCCCGGCCGGGCCGGCGTCAGCAGCCCGCAATCGACGTCGCCGGCGGTCGGTCCGCTATACTCGGCGACGATCCGGCGGCCATCGACCATGGACCGGTGGTCGGTGATGTTCCAGCCGCGTGCCATCAGGTCCTGGACCATGGCATCGGCCACCTGATCGACCGGCTGCGGCACGACGTAGGTGGCATCGAGAGGCGGCAGCGCGCTGGGCGGCTGATAGGCGAGCGGGCCGACGGCCAGGTCGGGCGTTGCTTGGTTGGCCGGCGCCTGGTCAACCGGTGCCGGTGCGCTCGATGCCGCGGCTCCGGGGGCCGGCGCAGGCGGGCCTTCGCTGATCTCCGGGGCGGACTGGCAGGCCTGCAGGGCCAGCAGCGCCATCGTGATTCCGAGCCGTTTCCTCATGGCACTTGCCTCTTGCCCCGTTGGTTGCGCGCGGACGCAGGGGCTCGCCCGCGCAGGTCCAGTCAGCTAGCCGCCCAGGGCGGCGCCGGTACACAAGGCGGCCGGATCGAACGGTGGCGGATCGCCCACCACCAGGGTCGATGCCGGCGCCCATTTGTTGCGAATCAAGGCGGCCTTGCGGGCATAGTAGAGCGGCCAATCGAGATCGGCGCCGGTGGCGCTCGGCCGCGGCAGGAACTCGAAGGCGTAGCGCTCGGCGCGCAGCGGCGCCAGATCGTCGGCGTCGGTGATGAACAGCGGCAGGCACCAGCGCCGCTCGGCCGCCTCCTCGGTGACTTCGATCACGATCTTGGCCAAGGCGGCACCGCGCAGGCCGAGCGCGAGCACCGCCAGCACCGGCAGGCGGCCGCGCGCGGTCGTGGCATGCCAGCGCCCTGGCCCGGCCGGCAAAGGAGCTGGCAGGATCGCCCGCAGATCCCGCTGCTCCGGCCCGTCCGGCAGGCGCCAAGCCGGGGTGATCGGCAGCGGTTCGGGCCAGGCCGGCGGGGCCGGCGGCTGGGCTGGCCAAGGCGCGCCGGCATTCACCGTTGGCTGGACCGGCGCTGGCTTGGCGCGGCTCAGCCAGCCGCTGCGGGTTGGCGGGGGCGGCGCGGCCGGGACCGAGGCGGCCTGCATCAGCCGGGTGACCCGGACCAGGCGGCGATGCAGGGTCTGCACGGCATTGTTGGCGCGGGCCGCCTCGGTCCTGGCGGACTTCAGCCGGCGGGCTTGCTCGTCCAGCTGGGCGGTCCGCTCCTGCCGCTCCGCCATGGCCTTGCTCAGCCGGCCGGTCTGGCGCCAGGAGCGCTGGGCGTAGCGATCGCAATCCTCGGCGATCTCGGTCGTGGTCGTCTGCAGCCCGGCCAGCGCCGCCGCCAGCGCGTGGCGCTGCGCCTGCCACGCGGCGGCGGTCTCGCAGAGGCTCCGCGCCAGCCTGGCCAAGCCGTCCGACTGCGCGGATCCGGCCGCGATCTCCTGCTCGACCGCGCCGAGCTGGCCTTGCAGCTGCAGCGCCAGGGCGTCCTCCGCGGCCGCGGCCAGCTCGGCAGCGCGCCAGGCACGGCGCAGCGCGAACCGCGCTTCCGGCCGCTCGGCCGCCGCGTCCTCGGCCAGCGCCGGAATCAGGCGGGGCGGCGGGCGCAGCTTGCGGCTAGCCATCGGCCAGCTCCGCGACCAGGGCCGCCGCCGCAGCAGCACCGTTCTCGATTCTGCAGGCCGCGAGGTTGCGCGCGATTGCGGCCCCGGTTGCCGGCTCGAGCAGCTCCTGCAGCAGGCGCGGCAGCTGGTCCAGCTGGCCGGCCTCGGCCACCAGCCCGGCGCCGCGATCGCGCAGGAAGCGGGCGCGGCCGGTCTGGAAGTCCATGCTCGGATCGGCGTTCGGCACGAACAAGGTCGGCAGCCGGACCGCCGCCAGCTCGTGGAAGGAGTTGTAGCCGGCCGCGCTGATCGCCCGATCGAAGGCCGCCAGATAGCGCGCGACCGGATAGGCCTGCAGACGCCGGCAGCCCTGCTGCAAATGCTGCGGCATCTCGGCGATCAGCCACTCGATGAACACCACCTCGACGTCCGGCCGCGACCCGATCAGCGCCAGGATTTGCTCCAGCACCGGCCAGGTGTCCGAATTGTTGCCGGAGCCCAGCTGCACCAGCACCGCCAGCGAGTCCGGCCGCAGGCCAAGCGCCTGGCGGGCGGCCGCGCGCGGCAGCATCTCGGAGGGGTCCAGCAGCATGATCGGCGGCACTTGGCGCGTGCCGGCGCGCTGGTCGATGGTGGGACCACGATCGATGCTGCCGGCAAGCTCGCCGGGCTCGATCACGCAATCGAACGAGTCCGCCCGACGCAGCAGCTGCGGATCGGCGCCGCGCGGCCACATGCTGCGCCGGATCCACACGAACCGGCACTCGGGCCAGCGCCGGCGCAGGCCGATCAGGCCGGCATAGGGGGTGTTGCCGTCGAACACCAGCACCCGCGGCCGATAGAAATCAAGCATGACATCCAGCTCGGCCAGCAGATGCCGGTTCCAAAGCTCGGGATCGCTTTCGAGATAGGCGTGAAACGGCAGATATTCGGCGCTGTAGCCGAACGGCTCGACCACCGCGCGCGCCTGGGACATGGTCGCGAAGACCGGCGTCAGCTCTGCCGGCAGGCGGCGGGCGATCGCGAGCAGCCTGGTCAGATGGCCGACGCCGACCCCGTTCGAGGACATGAACAGGACGTGCTCGCGCGCCGGCACGCCCGCGCGCACGGCATGGCGCAGGCGCTTGGCGGGCGCGCCGATCAGCCCTGCCAGCCGGGCCTGGTGCTGGTCCGGTCCGAACCGCTCGCGCACCACCTCGACCGCGCGCCCGCCCTGGATCCGCCGCCGCACCGGCGCCTGCTGCAGCTCGGCCAGGAGGCCGGCGACCGCCGCCGGCTCGGCGTAGAGCACGCCATCGCCGAACAGCGGCCGATAGGCCGGCGCCATGATCACCGGCAAGCCGCTCGCCATGGCTTCCAGGACGTTGCGGCCGAAGCCTTCGACCCAGGTGCTGTGGTGGTAGTAGACATAGACGTCCAGCTCGGCCAGGAACCGGCGCACCTCCATCTCGTCGAAGCCGAGCACCGCCCAATTGGCCGGGATCTGGCCGCACAGCTCCTGCAGGAACTCGCCGCCGCCCAGGATCCGGACATCGAACTCGCGGCCGCGCGGCAGGGTCAGCAGGACGCGCGCCCGATCATCCGGCCATTTTTGCCAATCCGGCCGGGCATGGCGGCCGATCACCAGACGCGGCTTGAACTCGACCCGCCGGCCGACCCGATAGGCGGCCGGGTCGATCACATTGACCCAATCCTCGGCGAGCAGAGCCACCGGCAGCTGGCGCGCGACGAACTGGGCGCGCACCTGGGGCGAGATCGGCGCCCAGGCGACCCTCTGGCCGATCGCCTCGTCCAGCACCGCCTGGACCGCCGGCACATCGTAGTAGGGCCGACCATCGGCGCTGAACGGCGGTTGATGGACCACCAGGATCGCCTGCTCGGCATCGATCGCCGGCAGCGGCGTGATCGGCCTGGTGAACACGAAGGGGTGGTGCAGCTGCAGGAGGCCGACCTTGAGCGGGGCGCCGGTCAGCGCGATGGCGCTGCCTTCCACCATTTCCGCATCGCCGCGCTCGAGCGCCGCCTGGATCAGCGGGTGGAATGGCCGCTCGGCCCTGAGCACGCTGGCCCGGCGATGGATCAGGCCGGTCCGGTAGCCCAGCCGGGCCTGCAAGGTCAGCTCCTCGGCGATCGCGGTCGAGGTGCCGCCTGGGAACCGGAAGTCGCCGACCACGACGATGTCGTAGTCGCGCCCGGCCCCGGCCGCGAGGGCTGCAGGCATCGGCTGTTCCGTTGCCGCCAGCATGTCCGGCTCAGTAGACGGCGGTCCGGACGGTCCGCCGTTCGGCCACCAGCGGCTCGCGCCCGCCGGGGAAGAACTCCGAACGGGTCGCGACCAGCTTCAGATGGACCAGCCGCTGGAAGGCATCGCCCAGACGCTCGCTTTCGGGGAAGGCATGGATGAAGTCCTGATAGGCCGGGACGGTATCGGCGCTCTGCGCCCGCTCCCAGGCGGCCAGCTCGTCATTGCTCTGCGCGGCGGCGCTGCCAACCAGGAATGTCGCAAGAAATGCCCGCATCGCTGCCGAATAGAGCTTCAGCTTATCCATGGCGCACCTCGCTGCACCTTAAAGGTGCTTGGTTGGTTGTCGACCGCCGGCCGGCTGCCATCGGCAGCAGGGCCGCCCGAGCCTATAGTCCGTTCTGCTCCAGCCAGCGCTGCACCGACGCTTCCGCGCGCTGGACCGCCGCAGGATCGAGCTGCGGCAGCAACCCGCTCAGGCGCTCGGCCGCCTTGGCCTGCTTGCCTTCCTGGGCCAGTCGATACTCGAAATATGCCTTTTCCAGGTCGATCTGGCCAGCCGAGCCGGTCTCGTACAGCTCGCCGAGCTTGAGGTGGCCCTGCGCGTTGCCGCGATCCGCGGCCAGCTGGAGCAGGGCGGCCGCCTTGGCCTGATCGGCCTGCATGCCGACGCCCTCGGCCTGCAGCTGGCTCAGATAATAGGGCGCCACTTCATTGCCGGCTTCGGTCGCCCGGGTCAGCCAGTAGACCGCCTGCATCTGATCTGCTGGCACGCCGGTGCCGGCCAGATAGGCGCGGCCGAGATTGCTCATCGCGTCGGTCTGGCCCATCTGGGCCGCCGCCTGATAGAGCTCGACCGCGACCCGCTCGTCCTTCTTCAGATGCTCGCCGCGCCGATAGACATCGGCCAGCGCGGTCACCGCATTGGTCCAGCCGTCGGCGCCGGCCAGGCGGTACCAGAGCAGGCCCTCCTCCGAGGACTGCGGCACCCCTTTGCCCTGCAGATACAGGCTGCCGAGATTGGTGCGCGCCCGCAGATTGCCGAGCTTGGCCGCCTGGCGATACAGCTCCGCCGCCCGGCCATAGTCCTGCTCGACGCCGCGCCCGGTCCGATACATGTAGCCCCAGTTGGTCAGCGCCGCCGCATAGTTCTGGCGCGCCGCCTTGCCGTAAAAATGCGCCGCCCAGTCGTAGCTGCGCGCCATGTCGAGCACGCGCCCGAACTGGAACAGCAGCCGGGGATTGGCCGCATCCTTGGCGAGCGCGATGGCGCAGGCCCGCACCGCGGCGCGGATGTTGACCAGGCCCCAGCGCACCCCCGGCACGATCCGGGCCGGATCATCGGGATCGGCCGCCATCAGGTCGCACTCGGTGACCTGGGTCGCGAGGCCGCTCTCGACCTGGGGTAGAGCCTGCGGCCACAGGCGGAGCGGCCAGGGCGGCGAGCGGTCGCCGGTGGTGGCGAGCAGGGTGACCTTGCCGGCCGGCTGTTCCGGCGCGGTGACGCTGGCGCTGGCGGCGTTCAGATCGGCCAGGGCGGCGGCTGCTGGATCGGTTGGATCCGGCACCGGCTGGCCCGCCTCGCGGACCCGATAGCCGCGCTCGGTGCGCAGCTCGGCCAGCTTGGTGCGCGCCTCGGCGACCAGGCCGCTGTCCGGGAAATAGGACATGAACACCAGGAAGTCGCCGGGATCGTTGGAGCTGCGGATGAACTGCCAGAGCACGCGATCGACCGGCAGCTCGTCGTCCTCGGCCGGGGCCGCGGGCAGGCTTTCCACCGCCGAGACCGGCTCGATATAGCTGGCCGGCCGGATCACGAAGCGGTTCTCGATCGAGCCCGAGACCCACGGCAGCTGCAACCCGTTGGTCGCCTCGCGGACCTGGCGGCGGACCTGCCGGAACACCTCGTAGATGTCCCAGTCCGGCGTCTCGAGGGCTGAGACCAAAGCGGCGGTATAGGGGCTGTTGCGGCCGGCCTCGGCGCCGTCCAGCGCCTCCTTGCCGGCGCTGGTGGCGTAGCCGATCAGGATTTCGCCGCTGGACGGCTCGACTAGGCCGAGGCCAGGCGCCAGGCTCGAATCGATCTCCACGAAGGGGTTGTTGCGGCAGGCATCCAGGATCAGGACGCTGAGCTTGGCCTTGGCCGCCTGCATCCGGTCGATCACGTCATAGATCGACAAGGACTGGCTGATCGCCTCGTCGACGCTCCGGGCGCTCAGATCGACCGGCAGGAACAGGTTGGTGCCCTGGTGCTGCATGGCATGGCCGGCATAGTAGAAGAGGCCGATATCGGCGCCTTGCAGATGCTCGGTCATCTGATCCAGCAGAGCGCGAAAGTCAGCCGTCTTGGCGTCGCGCACCAGGAGCACGTCGAAATGCAGCTCGGCCAGGACCGAGGCCATCGACCTGGCATCGTTCAGCGGGTTGTCCAAAGGCGCCGACGGATAGGCGCCATTGCCGACGACCACCGCGGCACGCCGCTCGGCGGCATGGCTGGCCATTGGTGCTGCCAGGCCGGCCACCAGGAGCAGCACCAGATGGCAGATCGCCGCGAGGGGCAGCCTGAGGCGCCGCTTGCTTGGCATTGTTCGTGATTGGTTCATTGGTCCAAGCCCCTGCGCGACAGAGCCATCACTCAAATGCGACCGGGCGATCGTCGCCTGGCCGGTTGCAATCCGTGGCGCGGCACATACGGCTAGGCGAGCCCGCGCGCCTGGTCAAGCAGTAGTCGCCAGGGGCGCAGCCAGGCCGTGCTTTCCGCAGATGATGCGCAACCAAGACGAGCATTGGCCCTAACTTTGCACCTTTCAACGTCGCCTGTCCGTCGTTCGGGATAGAATCGGCCCGATTGACGACTTCTGTTCCAAGGATTGTTGCGGCCAACGCGGATTATCGCGTGGCGCGTCCAGGCGCATCTTGGTCGCAGCCATCTGCAGGAGATTGCGATGATCGACAGCCGTACCGCCCCTTATGCCGCGCTCGTGCTGCGGGTCAGCCTGGGCATTCTGTTTCTGGCCCATGCCGGGCTCAAGATCCTGGTGTTCACGCCGGCCGGCACCGCCCAGTTCTTCGGCAGCCTCGGCCTGCCGCCGGCGCTTGGCTATGTCACGATCGCGGTCGAGCTGTTGGCCGGCGTCGCCCTGATCCTGGGCTTGTGGACCCGAATCGCCGCCTTGGTCTGCATCCCGATCCTGCTGGGTGCCATCGTCCTGGTGCATGGCTCGGCCGGCTTCTTCTTCAGCAACCCGAATGGCGGCTGGGAATATCCGGCATTCTGGATCGTGGCCCTGATCACCCAGGCGCTGCTGGGTGACGGCGCTTATGCCCTGCGCCCGAGCGCCTCGGCCACGACGCCAGCGCTGGCGGTCAGGTAGCCTACAGGAGGGCACGCCGCCATGCTCGTCAACGGCATCTGGTCGGCCAGCTGGCAACCGGTCCAGGCGACCGACGAGCAAGGCGGCTTCGTCCGCCAGCCCTCGAGCTTTCGCAGCTGGGTGACCCCCGATGGCCGGCCAGGCCCGACCGGGGCGGGCGGCTTTGCCGCCGAGCCCGGCCGCTATCACCTCTACGCCGCCCTGATCTGCCCCTGGGCGACGCGCACGCTGATCGCGCGCCGGCTGAAGCGGCTGGAGGCCGTGCTCTCGGTCGCGATCGTCGAGCCGGTATTGACCGATCAGGGCTGGCGCTTCGGCGACCATCCGGGCGCTGATCGCGACGGGTTGAACGGCGCCACCTACCTGCACGAGATCTATACCCGCGCCGAGCCCCGCTTCACCGGGCGGGCCACCGTGCCGGTGTTGTGGGACAAGCAGCGGCGGACGATCGTCAACAACGAATCGGCCGACATCCTGCGCATGCTGAACAGCGGCTTCGGCGCGCTCGCCGACCAGAGCATCGACCTCTACCCGGCAGCTTTGCGGACCGAGATCGATGCCCTCAACGAGCAGATCTATCCGCGCCTGAGCAATGGCGTCTACCGGGCCGGCTTCGCCACCACCCAAGGCGCCTACGAGGTGGCCTGCCGGGAGGTGTTCGGCATGCTGGACGAGCTGGAGCAGCGTCTGGCCGGCGGCGGCTGGCTGCTTGGCGAGCTGCTCACCGAAGCGGATATCCGGCTGTTCGTGACCCTGATCCGCTTCGATGCCGCCTATCACGGCCTGTTCAAGTGCAATCTCCGCCGGCTCGCCGACTACCCGAAGCTGTCGGCTTATCTCGGCCGCCTCCTGCAGCTGCCGGCCTTCGCGGAGCTGGTCAATCTCGACCACATCAAGCGCGGCTATTATTCGATCAAGGCGCTCAATCCGACCGGTATCGTGCCGATCGGGCCGGATCTGGGCGACCTCGGCCTCCCAAGCTGACGCAGAGGGCCGGCTGGGCGATCGCCGCCAGGGCTTGCGGCGGCCCTGCCGGTATACGAGCATGCGGGAAGCAACAGCGACCGTCGGCATGAACCGAGGGCTGAACAGGAGGCGAGACGATGGTGACATGGACAAGACGGGCGCTGGCCGGTAGCGGTGCCCTGGCAGCGGTCGCGCTGGCGGGGCCGGCGTTCGCCGCTGCCGACACCCAGGTGGCGCTGGTGCCGGGCGGGCCGCATCCCTATTTCGCCGCCTGGGAGCAGGCGGGCACCGATGCGGTCAAGGATTTCGGCCTGGGCGCGGCCGACTACCGGGTGCCGCAAAAATGGGAGCTGGCGCAGCAGAGCCAGCTCCTGGAGAGCCTGCTGACCCAAGGCTACAACGCCTTCCTGATCTTCCCGGGCGATGCGGTCGGCACCAACACCGTGGTGTCCGAGATCGTCGACAATGGCGGGCAGGCTCTGGCCCTGGCCGGCTGCCTGAAGGACCCGACGCCGGCCTTGTTCTGCATGGGCACCGATACCGGCAACTCCGCCTATCTCGGGACCCAGGAGCTGATCAAGGCGATGGGCGGCAAGGGCAAGATCGCCCATTTCACCGGCTTCCTGGTCGATCCCAACACCCAGCTGCGCATCGACGCCGTGCAGAAGGCGGCGGCCGAGAGCAATGGCGCGGTCGAGGTGGTCCAGGTGATCGCCGACATCGACGCGCCGCAGCCGGCCGAGGAGAAGATCAACGCCTATCTGGCCGCCCATGCCGCCGAGGTCGACGGCATCGTGACGACTGCCTGGGTCCCGGCCGTGACGGCTGCGAATGCGCTGCGCAAGCTTGGCGACAAGCGGATCAAGATGGTCGGCATCGACCATGACGAGGTGGTGCTGCAGGCGATCAAGGACGGCTTCGTCAACGGCACCATGCTGCAGAACCCCTACGGTCAGGGCTATATCGGCTCCTACGTGCTCGACAAGCTGCGCTCGGGCTGCACGCTGAAGGACGATGCGCCCTGGAAGTCGAACGCGCTGACCGCGAAGTTCGTGGATAGCGGCACGGTGTTCGTCGATGCCAGCGGCGTCGACAACTATGTCGATGCGATGCGCGGCATCACCAAGACCCTGCTCGGCAGCTTCGAGCAGGACTACATGAATTGCTCTTGAGGCAACCTGCACCGGGAGCCGCCGGCCGGGCTGGCCGATGACCGAGGCGCTGAGCGAGCGCCTCGGTCTGGCCGAGCCGGCGCCGGTCGAGCCGCGCCGAGCGGCCCCGGCCGCCCGCCTCCTGTTCAGCAACGAGTTCGGGCTGATCCTGCTGATCGGCCTGACCTTCGCGCTGTTCGCGCTGCTGCTGCCGGGCTTCACCTCGCCCTTCAGCCTGTTCACGATCGGCCGGCAGATCGGCATCGACACCATGATCGGCTTTGCCATGATGGCGGTGATCGTCAGCGGCGGGCTGGATCTGTCGATCGGCGCCATCGGTGTCTGCGCTGCCATGGCGTTCGGCTGGCTGATCGAGCGCCAGGGCCTGCCGCTTGGCGCCGCGATCCCGCTGGCGGTCGGATTCGGCGCCAGCCTCGGCTTGCTCAACGGCTATGCCGTGGTGCGCTCGGGCGTGCACAGCTTCATCATCACGCTCGCCAGCATGAGCATCTTCTTCGGCGTGATGATCTT
>CADEGR010000002.1:84517-87487 GCA_902826935.1 uncultured Alphaproteobacteria bacterium
CCGCTGGCCCGCGCCTTCGACAATGACTGGATCGGCCCGGCGCTGGTCAGCCTGCTCGCGATCGGCGCGATTGCCGCCTATCAGCCGAGCTTCCTCGCGTCCTTCAACATCCAGGTGCTGCTTGCCGCGATCGCGGTCAACATGCTGATCGCGCTGGGCCAGCTGGTGATCATCGCGATCGGCCAGATGAACCTGGCGCTGGGCTCGATCGGTGGGCTGGTCGCCGTCTGCTTCGTCGCAATGATGGAGCTCTGGGGCCTGCCGCCCTGGCTGGCAGCGCTGGCCGGCCTCGCGATCGGCATCGCCGCCGGCATGGCCAGCGGCTTCGTGATCGCGCGGACCGGCATCTCGGCCTTCATCATCACGCTCGCCGGCCTCCAGATCTTCAAGGGCATCAATCTCGGCATCACCGAGGCCCAGCCCTTCTATGGCGTGCCACAAAGCGTCAAGGATTTCGGCAATGTCGCGATGCTCGGGCCGGTGCCGTGGCTGGTCCTGCCGATGGCGGCGGCGACCTTGGGCTTGTGGTACCTGCTCAATCGCCTGCGCATCGGCCGCCACATCCTGGCGATCGGCGGCAACCCGCAGGCGGCCGAGCTTTCGGGCATCGATCTTGCCGCCACCGTGATCTGGGCGCATGGCCTGTCCGGCGCTTTGGCCGCCGCGGCCGGCATGCTCCTGGTGGCGCGCCTGCAGATCGGCCATCCGACCATCGGCGACGACTGGCTGATCGCGTCCTTCGCGGCACCCGTGATCGGCGGCGCGGTGCTGGCCGGCGGCCATGCCAGCGTCGCGGGCACGTTCTTCGGCGTGGTCATCATCGCGATCATCACCCAGGCGCTGGTGCGCTTCGCGATCGATCCTTTCGTGGTCCAGATCGTGCTGGGCGGCCTGATCCTCTGGGCGGTCGGCATCAACCGGCTGCGCGCGGTGCGGGTGGCGCGGCTGGGCGGCCAGGCTGGCTGAGATGGCGGCAGCCCTCGAGGTCCAGGCGGTCAGCAAGGCTTTTCCGGGCGTCCAGGCCCTGGCCGAGGTCTCGATGACGCTGGCTGCCGGCTCGGTCCATGCGCTGCTGGGCGAGAACGGCGCCGGCAAGTCGACCCTGATCAAGATCATCACCGGGCTGCACCAGCCGGATCATGGCCAGGTGCTGCGCGACGGGCTTGCCTGCCGGTTCGCCAATGCACGCCAGGCGGTGGCGGGCGGCATTGCGGTGGTCCACCAGGAGCGCAATCTCGTAGCCCGCTTCTCGGTCGGCGAGAATCTGATGCTGGAGCGGCTCGGCCGCCATGCGCTCTCGCCGATCGACTACCGGCAGCTGCACCAGGAGGCGGCGCGCTGGCTGGCGCTGCTCGATCTCGATCTCGATCCGCGCACGCCGGCGGCCCGCCTCAGCAGCGCCCAGATGCAGCTGGTCGAGATCGGCAAGGCGCTCTCGCTGGAGTCGCGGGTCCTGCTGCTGGACGAGCCGACCGCCTCGCTGACCGCCAGCGAAGCGCACCATCTGTTCCGCCTGCTGCGCCGCCTGCGCGATGACGGCGTCGCGATCGGCTTTGTCAGCCACAAGCTGGAGGAGGTCTACGAGCTGTGCGACACGGTCACGGTCCTGCGCGACGGCCGGAACGCTTGCGACAGCCTGCCGCTCGCCCAGCTCGGCCGCCAGGATCTGGTGACCATGATGATCGGCCGGCCCGAGCGGATCGCCCAGCGCCCGCCCCGGCCGCGGCCGGCCGCCGCACCCTATCTGGCGCTCCAGGGCTTTGCCTCGACGGCCGGGCATCAGGCGATCGATCTAGTGCTCCGGCCGGGCGAGATCCTGGGTCTCTATGGCTTGGTCGGCGCTGGCCGGAGCGAGCTGGCCAAGGCGATCCTGGGGCTGGTCCGCCAAACCGGGGGCCAGCTGCTGATCGCGGGCCAGGCGGTCGCGATCGCCTCGCCGGCCGAGGCCTTGCACCGGCACGGCATCGGCTATGTCAGCGAGGACCGCAAGCAGGAGGGCCTGATCCTGCTCCATTCGGTGCTCGGCAATGCCGGCATCACCTTGTGGCGTCGCTTGGCCAGCGCCCTGGGCTGGCTCGCCGACGGCAAGATCGTCGCGGCCGTCGCCCCGGTGCTCCGCCGGCTCGAGGTCAAGACGCCCTCGCTCCACCAGACCATCGGCAATCTCTCGGGCGGCAATCAGCAGAAGGTCTCGGTCGGCAAGTGGATCGCGGCCGGCGTCAAGCTCCTGATGATCGACGAGCCGTCGATCGGCATCGACATCAAGACCAAGGCCGACCTGCATGATCTGATCCACGAGCTGGCGGCCCAGGGCACGGCGATCTTGCTGATCACCTCCGACATGCCCGAGATGATCGATGTCGCCGATCGGATCCTGGTGATGGCCGGCTACCGGATCCGGGGCGAGGTCGAGAACGATCGCAACTATGAGCGGGTCAGCCAGGCGATCATGCGGCTGATCCAGGACCAGCCGGTGCCGGCGCCGGCGTGAGCGGGCTAATTGGGGAGACGGGCGATGGCCAGGATCGAGCGGGTCGAGATGCTGATGGTCGATCTGGTGCCGAAGGTGCCGCGCACCGACGCGATCCAGGCCTTTGTCAGCCAGGAGACGCCGATCCTGCGCATCACCGACGCGGATGGGGCGACCGGGACCGGCTACAGCTACACCATCGGCACCGGCGGCACGTCGATCATGCGCTTGCTGGCCGACCACCTGGTGCCGCAGCTTCTGGGCGAGGATGCCGAGCGGATCGAGGCGATCTGGACCAAGCTGGAGTTCGCGACCCACGCCACGACCGTGGGCGCCTTGACCGCGCTGGCGCTGGCGGCGATCGACACGGCGTTGTGGGATCTGCGCTGCCGCAAGCAGGGCCTGCCGCTCTGGCAGGTGGCCGGGGGTGCGAAGGACCGCTGCCCGCTCTACACCACCGAGGGCGGCTGGCTGCATATCGACACGGCCGCCCTGGTCGA
>CADEGR010000003.1:0-4263 GCA_902826935.1 uncultured Alphaproteobacteria bacterium
CGGCCTCAGCCAGGCGCGCCAGCACCTGGAGCGGTTCATCACGCGCAAGCTGGCCGGCTACGACGATCGCCAGAACGAGCTGGCCGACTACCGCTGCTCGCTGCTCAGCCCCTACCTCCATTTCGGCCAAATCTCGCCGGTCGAGGTTGCGCTGGCCGCGCGGGATGCCGGCCAGGGCAGCCCCGGCGACCGCGGCGCCTTCCTGGAGGAGCTGATCGTCCGGCGCGAGCTGTCGATGAACTACGTCGCCTATCAGCGCCACTACGATCGCTACGAAGCCCTGCCGGACTGGGCCCAGGCCACGTTGCGCGAGCATGCGGGCGACCCCAGGCCGCAGCGCTACGACGAAGCCGCGCTGCGGGCGGCACGGACCCATGATCCCTATTGGAACGCGGCGATGCGCGAAATGGTCCACACCGGCTTCATGCACAACTACATGCGCATGTACTGGGCGAAGAAGATCCTGGAATGGTCTGATCGGCCGGAGCAAGGTTTCGCGACCACGCTCAAGCTCAACAACACCTACTTCCTGGATGGCCGCGACCCGAACTCCTACGGCAACGTCGCCTGGGTCTATGGCCTGCATGACCGGCCCTGGCAGGAGCGGTCGATCTTCGGCAAGATCCGCTACATGAACGACAAGGGCCTGGAGCGGAAATTCGACATGGCCGCCTATATCGGCGCGGTCGACCGCCTGGTCGCCGCCGAAGGCTCAGCCGACCCGCGCGAACGAGCCGGCTGAGCCTCAGTCCTTCAGGCTCAAAGGCCGCTTGATCAGGCGGATCAGCCGGCCGACGATCGGCAGCCGCTCGTACAGATATTCGCCCGCGTCCCAGTAATCGACATGCTCGGCGACCAGGCCGCTCGCTGGATCGATCGTGATCCGCGACACGCCCGGAATCAGCCAGGGCGTGCGCCCACCCATCATGCGCGGCCGGCAGCTGAACTCCCAATGCAGGAACCAGACTTCGCCGGTGCCGACGATCTCCAGCATCTTGAAGCGGATCTCGGCCGCGTCCTCGAACATCTTGGCGAGCAAGCGGACCACCCGGTCGACGCCACGGACGTCGTTGAACGGATCCTTGAAGCGCATGTCGGCGGTGACCAGCGCCCGGGCACCCTCGACGCCGGCTGGCGTCAGGGTCTCGAAGAAGGCGCCATAGCGCCGCGCGATCTGCTCCGGCGCCAGGCTCATGCCTTGGTCAGCCGGGCGACCAGCGGAAAGTACAGGCGGTAGGGCAGACATCTGAGCACCTTGAGCACATAGGTGAAACGCTTGGGGAAGGTGATCTCGAAGGCGCTGCCTTGCAGGCCGGCGGCGATTCGGCGCGCGGCCTCCTCGGCCGAGATCAGGAACGGCATCGGGAACGGGTTGCGATCCGTGAGCGGCGTCTTGACGAAGCCGGGGTTGATCAGCTGGAGCTTGATGCCGGCTTTGTCCAGATCGAACTTCAGCGCTTCCGCGAGGTTGATCAAGGCAGCTTTGGTGGCGCCGTAATAGGCCGAGGTCGGCAGGCCGCGATAGCCGGCGACCGAGGCGACCAAAGCGATGTGACCCCGCCCGCGCGTCAGCATCCGCTGCAGCACCGGCTCGAGACAATTCGCGGTGCCAAGCAGGTTGACCGTGACCAGCTTGGCAAAGCCGACCGCCTGGAAGTTGGCGGCATCGACCGGCTGATGGGTGCCGGCGTTGAGGATCGCCAGATCGAGCGGGCCCAGCTCGGCCTCGATCCGGGTCAGCACGTTCTGGACGGCCACGCCGTCGGTCACGTCGAGCGGGTAGGGGTGGATCGCGCCGGCTGGCCCGGCCGCGGTCAGCGCCGCCAAATCCTCGGCCGAGCGGGCGCTGGCCGCGACCTTGGCCCCGGCTTGCGCCAGACGCAGCGCCAAGGCGCGGCCGATGCCCTGGCTGGCGCCGGTGATCCAGACGATTTGCTGGCTCATCCGGACGCAGCCTCGGACTCGATCGCATAGGCGATGGTGGAGCCGTCGGGGGCGGCGAAGTCGAGCTTGACCCAGCGGCCGGCGCTATACCAAAGCGTGCAATCGAGGTCGCCCACCAGGCGATAAGGCTGGGCCGGCCGGCTTTGCCCGGCAACTGTGACCGGCTCCTCAGGCAGCGCCGTCACGCTCGAGCGGACCAGCTTGCCGGTCTGAGTGTCCAGCCAGCGATCCTGGCGCATCATCGCCTCGTCCCAGTAGCTGGTCGGCAAGGTGGTCTCTGGCAGCGCCTGGCGCCCCTCTGGGCCCTCCACGATCAGCTGGCCATCCGCCGCCCGCGCCTGGACCGTGCTCAGGCTGCCGTCGTCGTCGGTTTCGGTCGCCAGCGAGAGCAAGCGGCCATCGGCCCAGACCTCGCGGCTGCGGTGGCGATAGCGATAGACCGGAATGAACGCAAGCCGGACCAGGAGGTCGATCTCGATGGCGACCTCCAGCTGCGCGTTGTTGCGCGTGAACCGCAGGCTGTGCTGACCGAGCCAAGCGCCATCGCGATAGACCGCGAAGACCACATTGTCCGGCGTGCTCTGGCTGCCGCCGGCGGCCAGGAGGCGCGTGGCCGAGGTCAGCGGCAGCAGCGTGCCGGCCAGGCCGAGCAGGCAATGCCGACGGGTGATCAAGGCCATGGCGGCAAGCGATCCTGAGTTGGCGGCTGGCTGCAGGTGGGTCATGTATCCTATACGAAGCCAGCGGCGGTATGGATGACGACATTCGCCGGTCCGGGTTTGGAACGGCTCTGCGGCCAAAGCGTTGCCCGGTTGGCCAACGATTGCCATAGTCGGGATCTCGAACTTCCCCCCCGAAGGATCAAGATGAGCCAGGCGGCCACGATCGCGGACGAGCAGGACCTGATCGCCGAAGACTTCGAGCTGTTCGACGACTGGCGCGACAAGATCGAATATGTGCTCGACCTGGGCCGGCGGCTGGCGCCGCTGCCGGCCGAGCACAAGATCGACGCCAACAAGGTCAAGGGCTGCCAGTCCCAGGTCTGGCTGGTCGCCTCGCTCGATCAGGCGAGCGGCCGGCTGCAGATCGCGGCCGACAGCGACGCCTTCATCGTGCGCGGCCTGATCGCGCTCCTGCTGCGGCTGTACGATGCGCGCAAGCCGGAGGAGATCCTGGCCAATCCGCCCGAGGTGTTCGAGCGGATCGGCCTCGGCAGCCATCTCAGCCCGACCCGCGCCAACGGCCTGCATGCCATGATCCAGCGGATCCGCCAGATCGCGACCGGCTTCGCCCGCGGCGCCCCGATCGCGGCGGCCGGCTGATGAGCCGCCACAAGATCGCGGTCATCGGCCTCGGCAAGATCTCCGAGGACCAGCATCTGCCGATCCTCGCCGCGAGCGACCGGTTCGAGCTGGCGGCCGTGGTCAGCCAGCGCGGCCACAGCTTTCAAGGCCTGCCGACCTTCCGCACCCCGGCCGAGCTGTTCGACGCCCGGCCCGACATCGGGACCGTCGCGGTCAACACCCCGCCGACCAGCCGCCATGGCATCGCGCGCGCCGCGCTGCTGGCCGGCAAGGACGTCTTGCTGGAGAAGCCGCCGGCGGCCACGCTGGCCGAGCTGGCCGACCTCGAAGCCCTCGCTGCTGAGCAGGGCCGGGTCCTGTTCGCGACCTGGCATTCCCAGTTGAACCCGGCGGTCGACGCCACCCGCGATCTGCTGGCAACCGCTGGCCTCCGCTCGCTCAAGATCGAGTGGCGGGAAGATGTCCGCAAATGGCATCCCGGCCAGGACTGGGTCTGGCAGCCGGGCGGCTTTGGCGTGTTCGATCCCGGCATCAACGCGCTCTCGATCCTGGTCAAGATCCTGCCGATGGCGGTGTTCCTGCGCCAGGCCGAGCTGACCTTCCCGGCCAATCGCGACACCCCGATCGCCGCCAGCCTCCAGTTCGGCGCCGCCGATCCTGCGCTGGCGCTGTCGGCCGAGTTCGACTGGCGCGAGCAGGGCGGCGAGACCTGGCACATGCTGATCGAGCTAGCCGACGGCCAAAGCGCCCGTCTAGCCAAGGGCGGCGCTCTGCTCGAGCGTCCGGGCCTGCCCCCGGTCGCGGCGCCAGCGACAGAATATCAGCGCATCTACCAGCACTTCGCCGAGCTGCTGGAGGCCCGCCGCAGCGACGTGGACGGTCGGCCGCTCAGGCTGGTCGCCGATGCCATGCTGATCGGCCGCCGCCTGACCACCGACGCCTTCGGCTGGTAGCCCCGCTCTTTTTGTGCGGCGCTGCCGCATGAATTGTGGGGCAGATCATAGTGCGCTGCAGC
>CADEGR010000003.1:4363-5580 GCA_902826935.1 uncultured Alphaproteobacteria bacterium
GGCCAGGCGCTCAATCGCTGCATGCAGACCAGCATCGGCGCGCCCGATCCGGCGGCCCTGCTGGCCAAGGCGCAGGCGCTCGAGCGGCAGGGCCGGATCGACCCCTTGGCCGATCTCGCGGATGATCGGATCTACGTCTTCTCGGGCACCAAGGACGACACCGTGACTCCGCCGGTGGTCGATCAGACGGTCGCCTTCTACCGCCTGGCCGGGGTGCCGGAGGCGGCCATCCGCTACGTCAACGACCGGCCGGCGGGCCACGGCTTCGCGACCGAAACCGAAGGCGGCGCCTGCGCCACCACCGGCACGCCCTTCATCATCGATTGCGACTATGACCAGGCCGGCGACCTGCTGGGCCAGATCTATGGCCCGCTCAATCCGCCGGCCGCGGCCGCCAGCGGCCAGCTGATCGCCTTCGACCAGGGCGAGTTCCTGGCCAACCCGGAAAACCATGGGCTCGGCGCGACCGGCTTCGTCTATGTGCCGCCCGACTGCGCCGGCGGCGCCAGCTGCCGGGTGCATATCGCGTTCCATGGCTGCAAGCAGACCTCGGCCGAGATCGGCGATCAATTCCGGACCGAGACCGGCTACAACCGCTGGGCCGATACCAACCGGCTGATCATCCTCTACCCCGAGGCCCATCGGACCCCGGCCAATCCCAACAGCTGCTGGGACTGGTGGGGCTATGACGACGCCAACTACGCGACCAAGACCGGCCGGCAGATGGCTGCGGTCGCCGCCATGCTGCACCGCCTGGCGGGCGCCCCGGCGACACCGCCCCCGAGCTGCCCCGAGCATACCGCCACGAATGTGGCTCATTGGCAGGCCGGGCGTGCCTATGTCTGCAATTGGTGGTCGCTCTGCGCCCTGGGCTCGAACGACTTTCTGGGCTTCGCCTGGGACACGACCACGCTGTTCGAGCTGCCGGGCGGCGGCTTCAGCACCGCCGGCTGCCAGCCCTGATGCCCGGGCAAGACCAAACCCGCCGTCGAACAGAACCTGATCTGTTGCGTCGATCTGTGCTAGGCCTGGGCGCCCTGGCAACCACGTCGATGGAGCACCATGAGCGCGGCACCGGATGACCTCGCAGGCCTGATCGCCACCGAAATCGCGGCCCGGCCGGAGCAGGCCAGGGCGGCGATCGAGCTGCTGGACGGCGGCTCGACCGTGCCGTTCATCGCGCGCTACCGCAAGGAGGCGACCGGCGGGCTGGATGA
>CADEGR010000003.1:5680-7562 GCA_902826935.1 uncultured Alphaproteobacteria bacterium
GGACATCAAGGCGGCGCTCGAGGGTGCCCGCGACATCCTGACCGAGCAGTTCGCCGAGCAGCCGGAGCTGGTCGGCCGCCTGCGCGCGCATCTGATGGCGGCTGGCATCGTCCGCGCCCGGCTGGTCGAGGGCCAGGCCCAGGCAGGCGCCAAATATCGCGACTACTTCGCGTATGACGAGCCCTGGGCCAAGGTTCCGAGCCACCGGGCGCTCGCCTTGTTCCGGGCGCGCAAGGAAGGCGTCCTGGCCGTCGAGATCGTGGTCGACGAGGCCGCTGCCGCGCCCGTGCCGCCGGTCGTGGCGATGATCGCAGACGCCTTCGCGATCGATCCGGCGGCCGGGACACCGGCCGACGCCTGGCTCATGGCGGTGGCCCGCTGGACCTGGCAGACCAAGCTTTCGGTCCACCTCGCCGCCGATCTCATGGTGGCCCTGCGCGAGCGGGCCGAGGCCGAGGCGATCCGCGTGTTTGCCCGCAACCTGCGGGACCTGCTGCTGGCGGCCCCCGCCGGTGCCCGCTCGACCATGGGGCTCGATCCCGGCATCCGCACCGGGGTCAAGGTCGCGGTCGTGGACGGCACCGGCAAGCTGCTCGAGACCGCCACCATCTATCCCTTCCAGCCGCGCAACGACCTGGCCGGCGCCAAGCAGACGCTGGCCCGGCTGATCGCGCAGCACCGGGTGGAGCTGATCGCGATCGGCAATGGCACCGCCAGCCGCGAGACCGACGCCCTGGCCGCCAGCCTGCTGGCCGAGCAGCCGGAGCCGCGGCCGATTCGGGTGGTGGTCAGCGAGGCGGGCGCTTCGGTCTATTCCGCCTCCGCCGTGGCGGCCGCCGAGATGCCCGACATCGACGTGACCTTGCGCGGCGCCGTCTCGATCGCGCGCCGCCTGCAGGATCCGCTGGCCGAGCTGGTCAAGATCGAGCCCAAGAGCATCGGGGTCGGCCAATATCAGCATGACGTCGACCAGGGCCGCTTGGCGCGCGGGCTGGATGCGGTGGTCGAGGATGCGGTCAATGCCGTGGGCGTCGAACTGAACACCGCCTCGGCGCCGCTCTTGACGCGGGTCTCCGGGCTGGGGCCGGCGCTGGCCGAGGCGGTCGTCGCCCATCGCAACGCCGCGGGCCCGTTTCGCCGGCGCAGCGAGCTGCTCCAGGTGCCGCGCCTGGGTGCTCGCGCCTTCGAGCAATGCGCCGGTTTCCTGCGGATCCAGGACGGCGCTGAGCCCCTCGATGGCTCCGCGGTCCATCCCGAGGCCTATCCGCTGGCCGCGCGGATCGTGGCGGCTTGCGGCCGCGATGTCCGCAGCCTGACGCGCGATCCGGCGCCCCTGCACGGGCTCAAGCCCACCGACTTCGTCGACGAGCGCTTCGGCCTGCCGACCGTGCAGGACATCATCAAGGAGCTGGAAAAGCCCGGCCGCGACCCACGGCCGGCCTTCAAGACCGCGAGCTTCGCCGAAGGTGTCCACCGGCTCGAGGACCTGACGGTCGACCTGGTCCTGGAAGGCACGGTCTCGAACGTGGCGGCCTTTGGCGCCTTCGTCGATATCGGCGTGCATGTCGACGGGCTGGTCCACGTCTCGCAGCTGGCCGATCGCTTCGTCAAGGATCCGGCCGAGGTGGTCAAGGCCGGCGACGTGGTCAAGGTCCGGGTGCTGGAGGTCGATCTGGCGCGAAAGCGCATCTCGCTCTCGATGCGCTCGCCCGCAGCCGCGCCGGTCGAGCGCCAGCCGGCCCGGCCGGCGGCGCGGCCGGCCGGACCAGCGCGCAAGCCGAAGAGCGAGCCGCGGCCGCCGCGCGCGCGGTCCGCGCCACCGGCAGCGCCCGAAAGCGCGCTCGGCCAGGCCTTGTCGGCAGCGCTCGCGCGCAAGCGCTGA
>CADEGR010000003.1:7662-57444 GCA_902826935.1 uncultured Alphaproteobacteria bacterium
CGACGATGATCCCAGTCAATCGGACCGGGCTCAGCGACGGTGGAGGCATGGCATTGAACCTGATCGAGGGGCATCTGGCGGTCGAGCGGCCCGACGGCGTGGTGGCATGGGATGTCGATCCGTTCGATCCGGCCATCCTGAGCGATCCGATCGAGTACTACGCCCAGCTGCGCGCCAAGGGGCCGTTCGTCTATCTGTCGCGCTACGGCATGCTGGCTTGCGGGCGCCACCAGGAGACCCAGGAGGTGTTTGCCGACTGGCAGCGCTTCGTCTCCTCGCGGGGCGTCGGCCTCCAGGACTTTCAGTTGGCAAAGCCATGGCGGCCGCCCAGCCTCTTGCTCGAAGCCGACCCGCCGCACCATGCCAGGCCGCGCCAGGTCGCCGGCCGGGCATTGTCCCCCAAAGCCGTCGGCGCCTTGAAGGAATCGTTTGAGCTGGCGGCAAGCCGCCTGATCGACGAGCTCCTGGCGGCGGGGACCTTCGACGCCATCGAGGATCTGGCGGAGGCTTATCCGGTTCGGGTCTTCCCGGCAGCGGTCGGCCTGCAGCAATGCGACCGGCAAAAGCTGATCGACTATGGCGCCATGGTGTTCGACGGGCTTGGCCCGGACAACGAGATTCGCCGCCGCGCCATGGCCAAGGCGCCCGAGGTCGTGCCCTGGATCGCCGAGCAATGCCGGCGCGAGCATCTGGCGCCGGGCGGTTTCGGCGCCACGCTCTATGCCGCCGCCGATCAGGGCGAGGTCAGCGAGGATGAGGCGGGCCTCCTGGTGCGCTCGCTGCTCTCGGCGGGCATCGATACCACCATTGCCGGGCTCGGCAATGCGGTCTGGTGCCTGGCGACCAATCCGGACCAGTATGCACGCCTGAAGGCCGACCCCAGCCTCGCCCGGCAGGCTTTCGAGGAGGTGCTCCGCTACACCTCGCCGGTGCACTCCTTCTGCCGGACCGCCGCTGTCGACACGACGGTCAGCGGCATCCGGATCGAAGCCGGAACCAAGATCCTGTGCGTGCTCGGCGCCGCCAATCTGGACGAGGCGAGGTGGCCCGAAGCCGCCCGCTTCGACATCGGCCGCAAGCCGGTCGGCCATCTGGCGCTGGGCGTCGGCATCCATGGCTGCGTCGGGCAGAGCGTGGCCCGGGCCGAGGCGGCCGCGGTCCTGACGGCCATTGCCGCGAACGTCGATGGGATTGAGCTGGCGGGTGACCCCGTCTGGCGGCCCAGCAACACGGTCCACGCCTTGGACCGCCTGCCCGTCACCTTCAAGGGAAGCTAGGCGTGCAGCCAGAGGTTCAGTGCCTGGTCGGAGTGAGAGGATTCGAACCTCCGACCCCCGCCTCCCGAAGACGGTGCTCTACCAGGCTGAGCTACACTCCGATCCGCTGATCGGCCGTCTATAGAACGAACTTGGGCGCAGGGCAATCGGTCCTGCGCGGAATTGCGGCGCTCGGGCTCAGTAGGCCCGCTCGACGCAGAAATCGACCAGATCGAGCAGGGCGGCCTTGGCGGGATTGTCGGCAAAGCCCGCCAGCGCCGCGCGCGCCGTGTCGCCGTAGGCGCAAGCGCGCTGGAAGCTTTCGGCCAGGGCGTCGCGCCGCTCCAGCAGCTCGATCGCGCGGGGCAGATCGGCCTCCGACTGCTCGGACCGCTCCAGCGTGCGCTGCCAGAAGCGCCGCTCCTCGTCATTGCCGCGGGCAAAGGCCAGGACCACCGGTAGCGTGATCTTGCCGTCCCGGAAATCGTCGCCGACGCTCTTGCCCAGCACCACCTCGCGGGCGCTGTAGTCGAGCACGTCGTCGATCAGCTGGAAGGCGATGCCGAGCGCCTCGCCGTAGCAGCGCAAGGCCGCGGCCTCGGCCGCCGGCCGGTCCGCGACCACCGCGCCAAGCTCGGCCGCGGCCGCGAACAAAGTCGCGGTCTTGGCCTTGATCACCGCCATGTAGGCGCTTTCGGTGGTCTCGGTGTCGTTGGCGGTGAGCAGCTGCGCCACCTCGCCCTCGGCGATCACCGCGGCGGCATCGGACAGGATCCGCAAGACCTCCAGGCTCTGGTCCTCGACCATCAGCTGGAACGCGCGCGCGAAGAGAAAATCGCCGACCAGCACGCTCGACTTGTTGCCCCAGATCGCATTGGCCGTGGCCGAGCCGCGGCGCAGCGAGCTCTCGTCGACCACGTCGTCGTGCAGGAGGGTCGCGGTGTGGATGAACTCGACCGCGGCGGCCAGACCCAGCTGGCGGCGGCCGGCATAGCCGCAGAGCCTGGCGGCGGCCAGGGTCAGCATCGGTCGGACCCGCTTGCCGCCCGAGGCGACCAGATGGCCGGCCAGCTGCGGGATCAGGCTGACCGGACTGTCCAGGCGCGCCAGGATCAGCTGGTTGACCTGATCGAGATCGGCGGCGACCAGGGCCTGCAGCGGCGCCAATTTGGACGGTTGGTCGGGTCGCGAACGCTGCGGACGGGCCACGGTCAAGCCGATCTCCCTGTTGAACGGCGGTGCTGCCTCGGGCATGGTGCCCGGGCTGGGCACAGCCCTAGCAAAGCTTGGCCGCCGCGCCCCGGTCAATATAGGATACCACAGCCTTGCGTGAACTGCTCCGCAGCAATGATCTGGTGCACCTGTCCTGGGCGCGCGCCACCCTGGCCGCGGCCGGGATCGATTGCATCCTGCTGGACGAGCATGTCAGCGGCGTCGAAGGCAGCATCGGCGCGTTTCCCCGTCGCCTGATGGTCGACGAGGATGATCTGGAGCAGGCCCAGCAGCTGCTCGAGCACGCCGGAAGCGGATTGAGCGGTGGCTGAGGATCTGACCGATGATCGGCTCTTGAACGGCCGGGTGCGCTTCAAGCAGCCGGCGGCAGGCTATCGGGTTGCGATCGATCCGATCCTGCTCGCGGCCGCCGTGCCGGCCAAGCCAGGCGAGCGCATCCTGGATGTCGGCGCTGGCACCGGGGCGGCCAGCCTGTGCCTGGCGGCGCGCGTGCCGGAGTGCCGGCTCGTCGGTCTTGAGCTGCAGCGCGATCTGCACCAGATCGCCTGCCAGAACGTCCAGGACAACGGGCGCAAGCACCAGATCGAGATGATCTGGGGCGACTTCACCCGGCCGCCGCCCAAGCTGGCCGCCGCAAGCTTCGACCATGTCATGACCAATCCGCCCCATCTCGCCGCCGAGCGCGCCGACCGGCCGATCGACCGGCAGCGGGCGCTGGCCCATGTCGAGACCGGCCTCGATCTGGCGCGCTGGCTGGCCGGCTGCGTCGTCATGCTGCGCCCGGGCGGCTGCCTGACCCTGATCCACCGCGCCGACCGGCTGGGCGAGATCCTGGCCGCCTTGGACAAGCGGGTCGGCGGCATCGTCGTGCAGCCGCTCTGGCCGGGCGCCAACGGCCAGCCGGCCAAGCGCATCCTGCTGCAGGCGCGCAAGGATTCCCGCGCCCCCTTGGTGCTGGCGCAGGGCCTGACCCTGCACGCCGCCGATGGCCGGTTCACCCGGCCGGCCGAGGCGATCTTGCGCGATGGTGCGCCCTTGCCGCTCGGCCAGCCGGCCGGCGCCGGGTCGGCCGAAGCCCATGGTTAGCCCAAGGCTGCGCTTCTGGCAGGCGCCGGAGCCGGTCGTGCCGGTGATCCGGCTGGCCGGTGTGATCGGCGGCACGCCCTCCTTGCGCGGCCCGGGCCTGAGCCTGGATGCCCTCGCCGGCACGATCGAGCGGGCCTGCAAGGTCCGGGGCGCCAAGGCGCTGGCGCTGGCGATCAACTCGCCGGGCGGCTCGGCCGCGCAATCGGCCCTGATCGTCGAGCGGATCCGGACGCTCGCCGCCGACAAGGAGCTGCCGGTCATCGCCTTCATCGAGGATGTCGGCGCCTCGGGCGGCTACTGGCTGGCGTTGGCCGGCGACGAGATCTTCGCCCATGGCACCTCGATCGTCGGCAGCATCGGCGTGATCAGCGCGGGCTTCGGCTTTCACGAGGCGATCGAGCGCCTCGGCATCGAGCGCCGGCTGCATACCGCCGGCCGCTACAAGAGCCTGCTCGATCCGTTCCGGCAGGAAAATGGCGAGGATGTCAGCCGCTTGCGGACGGTCATGACCGACCTGCACGAAGCCTTCAAGGACGCCGTGCGCACGCGTCGGGCCGGCCGGCTGAAGGCGACCGAGCCGGAGCTGTTCGAGGGCCAGATCTGGACCGGCCGCCAGGCGCAGGCGCTGGGCTTGATCGATGGCCTGGGCACCATCACCAGCGTCCTGCGCGAGCGCTACGGGCCCAAGCTGCGCACGCCCCGGATCGGCGGCGGCCGGCCCTGGTGGCAGCGCCGGCTGGGGCTGGGCGACAATGCCGCGCTCGCCCGCGACCTGGTCGATGGCGCGCTCGACAGCCTGAACGAGCGGGCGCTGTGGGCGCGCTACGGCTTGTGAGGCCGTGACGGCTGGTGCGGCCATGACGGCCGGTGAGACATGCCCCGACGGGGCGATGCGGAGCGCCTGATCATGGGCCTGTCCTTGGGGAAGTTCCTCCTGCTGGCGCTGCTGCTGATCGTGGTCTGGCGGGGCTATGCCTATCTCACGGCGCTGGGGCGCAGCACCGAGGGCGGCCGGGTGCCGCCGCGCCAGCAGCCCGCGGCCAAGCGCCAGGAGCGGCGCACCATCGAGCTGGTCGAATGCCGCCAGTGCGGCGCCTATTTCGACCCGCGCGAGCGCTGCCAGTGCCAGCGCCGCGGGCAATAGGCCGCAAGGTGGTCGCCTTGACCCTCCTTGGCCGCCTGGCTATTGTCCGCAGCCAATTTCGCACCCCTTAGCAAGCGCAATCCGGTGAGCATCACCCCGCCTGCCAGCTTCCAGGACCTGATCCTCGCCCTGCAGCGCTTTTGGGCCGATCAGGGCTGCGTGATCCTGCAGCCCTACGATCTCGAGGTGGGCGCCGGCACCTTCCACCCGGCGACCACCTTGCGGGCGCTGGGCCCGGAGCCCTGGCGGGCCGCCTATGTCCAGCCCTCGCGCCGGCCGACCGACGGCCGCTACGGCGAGAATCCGAACCGGCTGCAGCATTATTACCAGTTCCAGGTGCTGCTCAAGCCGTCGCCCGACGACCTGCAGCAGCTCTATCTCGACAGCCTGGCCGCGCTCGGCGTCGATCCGCTGGCCCATGATCTGCGCTTCGTCGAGGATGACTGGGAAAGCCCGACCCTGGGCGCCTGGGGGCTCGGCTGGGAGGTCTGGTGCGACGGCATGGAGGTCTCGCAGTTCACCTATTTCCAGCAGGTCGGCGGCTTCGATTGCCGGCCAGTCGCGGGCGAGCTGACCTACGGCCTGGAGCGCCTGGCCATGTATGTCCAGGGCGTCGAGAACGTGTACGACCTGAAGTTCAACCGCGCTGGCTGCAGCTACGGCGACGTGTTCCTCCAGGCCGAGCGTGAATATTCGGCCTTCAACTTCGAGCGCGCCGATACCGACCGCCTGTTCCGGCATTTCGCCGACGCCGAGGCCGAGTGCCAGAGCCTGCTCGGCGCCGCTGGCACCGTTCGGCCGCCCTTGCCGTTGCCGGCCTATGACCAGTGCTTGAAAGCGAGCCATCTGTTCAACCTTCTGGATGCGCGCGGCGTGATCAGCGTGACCGAGCGCGCCGCCTATATCGGCCGGGTGCGCGCCCTGGCGCGCGCCTGCTGCGAGGCCTGGCTGCGCGCCCGCGGGCATCTGGACGCGCCCGCGGGCGCGTCGGCTGTGGGCTGATCCGCCATGGCTG
The DNA here is from genome assembly GCA_902826935.1 of uncultured Alphaproteobacteria bacterium. Taxonomy (GTDB): domain Bacteria; phylum Pseudomonadota; class Alphaproteobacteria; order Geminicoccales; family Geminicoccaceae; genus CADEGR01. The sequence continues at coordinate 13,397 of CADEGR010000003.1, forward strand.
AATTGCTGCTCGAGCTGTTCTCCGAGGAGATCCCGGCGCGCATGCAGGCGCAGGCCATGGTCGATCTCGCCAGCCTCTTGACCGATGCCTTGAATGACGCGCGCCTCGCCTTCAGCGAGGTCCAGACCTTCGTCACGCCGCGCCGCCTGACCGCGATCGTGCTCGATGTCGCCGAGCGGCAGCCGGACATGGTGATCGAGCGCAAGGGCCCGCGGGTTGGCGCCCCCGAGGCAGCGCTGGAAGGCTTCAAGCGCTCGCTCGGTCCGGTCGCTTTCCAGCTGGAGGAGCGCCCCGACAAGAAGGGTAGCTTCTACGTCGCGACCTACCCGGAAGCCGGCCGGCCGGCGCTCCAGGTCCTGGGCGCCCCGATCGCGGCGCGCCTGGAGCGTTTTCCCTGGCCGAAGGCGATGCGCTGGGGCGATCACCAGCTGCGCTGGGTGCGTCCGCTGCACCGGATCTTGTGCCTGCTCGACAGCAGCGTCGTGCCCTTGACCCTGGGCCCGGTGACGGCTGCCAACCAGACCGAGGGCCATCGCTTCCATGCGCCTGGCCCGATCGATGTCGCCGGCGTCGAGGATTATCTCGCCAATCTCCTGGAAGCTCGGGTCCTTCTGGACCCCGGCGCCCGGCTCCGGCGCATCCAGAAAGGCGCGCATGAGCTGGCCAGCAGCGTGGGGCTGCAGCTCCGGGACGATCCCGCTTTGCTGCAGGAGGTGGCTGGCCTGGTCGAGTGGCCGGTCGTGCTGCTCGGCCGGATCGATGCCGCCTTCATGGGCCTGCCCAAGGAGGTCCTGGTGACCTCGATGCGCCAGCATCAGAAATATCTGGCGCTGGAGGACGCGGCCGGTGGCCTCGCCGACCGCTTCGTCATGGTCGCCAATCTCGTAGCCGCAGATGGCGGCAAGGCGATCGTCGCCGGCAATGAGCGGGTGCTGCGGGCGCGCTTGTGGGACGCCCGGTTCTTCTGGGATCAGGACCGGCGCCAGCCTCTGGCGGCGCGCCTGCCGGCCCTGGAGCGGGTGGTGTTCCATGCCCGCCTCGGCTCGCTCGGTGCCAAGGTCCGGCGGCTGGAGCGGCTGGCCGCCTGGCTCGCCCATCGGATCGAGGGGGCCGAGCCGGATGCGGCCCGCCACGCCGCACGCCTGGCAAAGGTCGATCTGACCACCGGCATGGTCGGCGAGTTCCCCGAGCTGCATGGCATCGTGGGGCGCACCTACGCGCTGGAGGCCGGCGAGCCGGCCGCGATCGCCGAGGCGATCGGCCAGCATTATGCGCCGCAAGGCCCGAACGACGTCTGCCCGAAGGCACCGCTCAGCGTCGCCGTGGCGCTCGCCGACAAGCTCGATACCCTGGCCGGCTTCTTCGCGATCGGCGAGAAGCCGACCGGCTCCAAGGACCCGTTCGCGCTCCGCCGAGCCGCCTTGGGCGTGATCCGGCTGATCCTGGAGAACCGGCTGCGCCTGCCGCTGCTCGCTGCCTTCGATGCGGCGCTGGAAGGCTACGAGGAGCAGCTGCCGGGCCTCGACCGGCCGGCGGTCGCGGCCGAGCTGCTCGGCTTCTTCGCCGACCGCCTCAAGGTCCATCTGCGCGGCGAGGGCGTGCGCCACGATCTGATCAGCGCGGTGTTCGCCGCCGCCGGCGAGGACGACCTGGTGCGTCTCCTGGCCAAGGTCGAAGCGCTCCAGGCGTTCCTCGCGACCGATGACGGCGCCAATCTTTTGACCGCGCATCGCCGCGCCAGCAATATCGTGCGGATCGAGGAAAAGAAGGACGGCCGCGCCTTTGCCGGCCTGCCTGAGCGTGACCGGCTGGGCGCCGAGGAAGCGGTCCGGCTGTTGACCGGCCTGGAAGCGGCTGACCGGACGATTGGCGACGCCTTGGCGCGCGAATCCTTCACCGAGGCGATGCAAGCCTTGGCCGGCCTGCGCCGGCCGATCGACGGCTTCTTCGATCGGGTGACAGTCAACGCCGACGACCGCGAGCTGCGCGAGCACCGGCTGCGCCTCTTGGGCCGGATCCGGACCGCGCTGGACGCGGTCGCCGATTTTGCCTTGATCGAGGACGGGCAAGGCCAATCCAACGACCGTCGGGTGGCATGATGAGCAAGTGGGTCTACGGCTTCGGCAACGGCAAGGCCGATGGCACGGCGAAGATGAAGGCGCTGCTGGGCGGCAAAGGCGCCAACCTGGCCGAGATGAGCCAGCTCGGCCTGGCCGTGCCGCCCGGCTTCACCATCACCACCGAGGTCTGCACCTACTATTACGCCAACGAGCGCCGCTATCCGCCCGAGCTGGAAGCTCAAGTTGCGGCGGCGCTCGCCACGGTCGAGGCGACCGTCGGCGCCCGCCTGGGCGATCCCGCCAACCCGCTCCTGGTCTCGGTCCGTTCCGGCGCCCCGCTGTCGATGCCGGGCATGATGGACACCGTCCTCAATCTCGGCCTCAATGACCGGACCGTCGAGGGCCTGGCCAACCAGACCAGCAATCTGCGCTTTGCCTATGACAGCTATCGCCGCTTCATCCAGATGTATGGCGACGTCGTGCTGGGCGTGGACCACTATCTGTTCGAGGACCAGCTCGACGACATCAAGCGCAATCGCGGCTACAGCCTCGACACCGAGATGACCGCGGCCGACCTGCAGGAGCTGGTCAAGCGCTACAAGGCGATCGTGGCGAGCGAGACCGGAGCGCCCTTTCCGGAGGACGTCCAGGCCCAGCTCTGGGGGGCGATCGGCGCGGTGTTCGGCTCCTGGATGACGGCGCGCGCGGTCACCTACCGCAAGCTGCAGGACATCGACGAGAAGATGGGCACCGCGGTCAATGTCCAGGCCATGGTGTTCGGCAATCGCAACGAGGACTGCGCCACCGGCGTCGCCTTCACCCGCAACCCGTCGACCGGCGAGAAGCTCTATTACGGCGAGTTCCTGGTCAACGCCCAGGGCGAGGACGTGGTCGCCGGCATCCGCACGCCGCAGCCCTTGACCATCGCGATGCAGGCCGCGACCGGCAGCAAGCTGCCCTCGATGGAAGAGGTCATGCCCGCGGCCTATCGCGAGCTGGCCGCGGTGTTCGATCGCCTGGAAGCGCATTACCGCGAGATGCAGGACATCGAGTTCACGGTCCAGGACCAGCGCTTGTGGATCCTGCAGACCCGCAGCGGCAAGCGGACCACCCAGGCGGCGCTCAAGATCGCGGTCGATCTCGCCCAGGAGGGCGTGATCAGCCAGGCCGAGGCGGTCGGCCGGATCGAGCCGGGCTCGCTCGACCAGCTGCTCCATCCGACCCTGGATCCGAAGGCCGAGCGCGTGATCCTGGCCAAGGGGCTGCCGGCGTCGCCGGGCGCCGTGTCCGGCAAGATCGTGTTCGACGCCGACGAGGCCGAGCGCCAGGCCGACCACGGCGAGGCGGTGATCCTGGTGCGGATCGAGACCTCGCCTGAGGACATCCACGGCATGCATGCCGCCAAGGGCATCCTGACCTCGCGCGGCGGCATGACCAGCCATGCGGCCGTGGTCGCGCGCGGCATGGGCAAGCCCTGCGTCTGCGCTGCTGCCGGCCTGGCGATCGACTACAAGCTGCAGCGCCTGTCGGTCGGCGGCAAGGAGCTGAAGGCCGGCGACGAGATCACCATCGACGGCAGCAGCGGCGAGGTCATGCGCGGCCGGGTGCCGACGGTCGATCCGCAGCTGTCCGGCGACTTCGCGACCCTCATGGGCTGGGCCGACCAGGTCCGCCGGCTGCGCATCCGGACTAATGCCGAGACGCCCAAGGACGCCCGCACCGCGCGCCGCTTCGGCGCCGAGGGCATCGGCCTGTGCCGGACCGAGCATATGTTCTTCGAGGGCGGCCGGATCGTCGCCATGCGCGAGATGATCCTGGCCGGCGATGCCGAGGGCCGGCGGGCGGCGCTCGCCAAGATCCTGCCGATGCAGCGCCAGGACTTCATCGAGCTGTTCGAGATCATGGCCGGCTGCCCGGTCACGATCCGCCTGCTCGACCCGCCGCTCAACGAGTTCCTGCCCCATGGCGAGGCCGAGATGGCCGAGGTCGCCAAGGCCGCCGGCATCGAGCTGGCGGCGCTGCGCCGGCGGGCGAGCGAGCTCGACGAGGCCAACCCGATGCTGGGCCTGCGCGGCTGCCGGCTCGGCATCCTGTTCCCCGAGATCTACGAGATGCAGGCGCGCGCGATCTTCGAGGCCGCGATCGACAGCGAGCGCGCGTCGGGCGAGGCCGTCGTGCCGGAGGTTATGGTGCCGCTGATCGGCACCGCGCGCGAGCTGGCCCTGATCAAGCAGCGGATCGACCAGGTGGCGGCCGCCGTCGCCAAGGAGCGGGGCGGCCAGCTGCACTACCAGGTCGGCACCATGATCGAGATCCCGCGCGCCGCCTTGTGCGCCGATCAGGTCGCCGAGATCGCCCAGTTCTTCAGCTTCGGCACCAACGATCTGACCCAGATGACGCTCGGCCTGTCGCGCGACGATTCGGCGAGCTTCCTCGACACCTACATGCAATCGGGCATCTACCCGGCCGATCCGTTCACGACCCTCGACGTCGACGGCGTCGGCGCTCTGGTCGAGCTGGCCGCCGAGCGCGGCCGCAAGACCCGGCCGGACCTGAAGCTCGGGATCTGCGGCGAGCATGGCGGCGATCCGGCGACCATCGCCTTTTGCGAGCGGATCCGCCTCGACTACGTGTCCTGCTCGCCCTATCGCGTGCCGATCGCCCGGCTGGCCGCTGCCCAGGCGGTGATGAAGGCGCACGCCGAGCGGGACTGAGACCGGTGGCCGACGCCGCGGCCCTGCTGGCGGACTTGCGTGCCGGCGGCAAGCGGGCGCTGGCCGTAGCCCTGGCCCGGATCGAGGCGGACCCCCAGGCGCCGGCGACGCTGGCCCTGCTCGATGCTGCCTATGCCGGCGCCAAGGGCCAGGTGCTGGGCCTGACCGGCCCGCCCGGCGTCGGCAAGTCGACGCTGACCGCCGCCGTGCTCCGCCGCCTGCGCGCCGCTGGCTTGACCGTGGGCGTGATCGCGGTCGATCCATCGTCCCGCCGCTCGGGCGGAGCGCTCCTCGGCGACCGTCTGCGGCTCAACGCCGATCCCGAGGATCAGGGCCTGTTCATCCGCTCGATGGCGGCGCGCGCCAGCCTGGGTGGCCTCGCCTGGCTGACCATGCCGGCCATGGTCCTGATGCGCGCGGTCTTCGATCGGGTGATCATCGAGACCGTGGGCGTTGGCCAGTCCGAGACCGCGATCGGCGAGGTCGCCGACAGCGTGGTCCTGTGCATCCAGCCGGCCTCCGGCGACAGCCTGCAGTACATGAAGGCCGGGATTGCCGAGCTGCCGGACATCGTGGTGATCGGCAAGGCCGACCTCGGCGCTCCGGCCCGCAAGGCCGCCCATGACGTCAAGGCTGCCTTGGCCGTGGCGCTGCCGGCCGGCGGCTGGACCGTGCCGGTGCTCCAGGTCTCGGCGCAGAGCGGGCAGGGCATCGACGAGCTGCTGGCGGCGCTTGACCGGCATGGCGCGCATCTGGCCGAGCATAGCCGGCTGGCGGCCCGCCGCCAGGCCCAGGCCGAGGCCTGGCTCGCCGCCGCGCTGCGCGATGAGGCGGGGCGGCTGGGCGTGGCACGCGCCGCTGCCTTGCCGGGCGGCCTGGCCTTGCCGCCTGGCGAATCGCCGTTCCGCCGGATCGCCACCCTGCTCCAGGCGCTGAGCGGAACGCCCCGCTGAGCCGCTAGAAATTCACCCAGTTTGGCTTGACCGGGGTCACGATCGTGTCGTCCGCCAGCAAGGGCGGCTGCTCGCCGGCCGCTTGCAGCTGCTCCAGGCGCAGCAGGGCCAGGCCCTGGCCAGGCAGGCTGCTGCGAATCTCGCCGGCCTCCTTGGCGCCGCGCCGGATGATCGTGCCCGGCGCCGGCGCCGGGCCGTCGAAGCGCACCGGCAGCAGCCGCTTCTTGACCAGGCCGCGATACTTCATGCGCGCGGTCAGCTCCTGGCCGACGAAGCAGCCTTTTTGGAAATCGACCCCGTGCAGCTCCTCGAAGCCGCTCTCCAGGAGGGTCGCGCGCTCGACCGCGAGATCGCCGGAGCCTTCGGGCACGCCCAACGCCAGACGCAAGCGGTCGTACGCCGGCCGCTCGGCCGGCGCCAAGCCCGCCGCCCGCAAGGGCGCATCGCCCGCAGCCGCCGGCAGGATGGCGCGCAGGCCCAGCGCCGCCAGGCGCGGATCGACGAACAGCAGCCCGCCGCCAAAGGCCCGGCAGGCGCCCGGCTCGGCCGCCAGCTCGAAGCCCGCGGCCAACGCCCCGGGCAAGGCGTAGCTGCGATAGGCGGCGCTCTGGTCGTCGAGCTCGACCTTGGCCCGCAGGCGGTACATCGTCAGCCGGCGCAGCAGATCCGGCAGCCGGTCCGCCTCGGTCTCGATCAGCCAGCCGGCCTCGGTCGCCGCGATCAGGAAATCGAACAGATACTTGCCCTGCGCGGTCAGCAAGGCAGCGAAGATCGCCCGGGCCGGCGTCGCCTTGGCGATGTCGTTGCTGATCAGGCCCTGCAGGAAGCTGCCGGCATCCTCGCCGCGCACGGCCAGCACGGCGCGCTCGGTTAGCGGGACGAAAGAGCGAGGTTCGGTCATGGCGCTCGGCTATCCCAGGCTGTGACGTGGTCGCTGTGCGGCCAGCCGCTCGGTCGCTGCCGCCAGCACGGTCGCGCCATCAAGCGCCGCGAGGCTCGGCCGCTCCAGGATGGTGGCGCCCAGCGCCTGCAGCGATTCCTTGATATTGGAGACGCGGCTGCCGAACAAGACGATGGTCGGTGGCGCCAGGCAAGCCGCCATCAGGGTCGGGCCGGTGTCGTTGCCGACCACCAGATCGGCCCGCTGCAGCACGCCGGCCAGCTCGAACAGGTCGAGGCAGCTGCCATCCGGCCGGAGCAGCCGCCGGACCAAGGGCGGGCTCGGCTCAGCCAGCTCGTCGGGACCCGGCACGGTCACCGGCAGGCAGCCCGCCGCCGCCAGGCCAGCCGCCAGCTCGGCAAAATGCGGCCAGCGCTTGGCCTGATTGCGCGCCGAGGAGCCGGCCACCAGCACGGCATAGGGCGCGGTGATGCCAGCTTGCCGCAGCAGCCCACCGGCATCGGCGGCCAGCCAGCCGAGCTCGGGCCGGCGGGTGAACCGGACCGGCACCCCGGCCGCTTGCAGCTGGTTGGCCAGGCGCGCCGTGCCGAGCGAGCGATCGGTCGCGGGCAAGGGATCGCTGCAGCCCGGCGCCGTGCCCGACCAGGGCAGCTCGGGAAACAGATAGCGGTAGTACCAGTTGGTCCGATGGGAGTTCTGCAGATCGTAGACCTTGGCGAACCGCCGCGCCTGCAGCGCCTGGCGCAGGCGCCAGAGGCGGTCGATCCGCCAGCGCGCCGGCCGCTCGTCCAGCAGCAGATCGTCGAGCCACGGACAGCGGGCCATGATCCGGCCATAGGCGGGCGCGGTCATCAAGGTGATCCGATCGGCCGCATGATGCGCCCGCAGGTCGCGCAAGGCACCCTCGGCGAGCACCAGGTCGCCGAGCGCGCCAAGCTTGATGATCAGAATCTCCGCCATGCCTGCCTGATGTAGCAGGCGCCGCCGCTGGCGCAAGCCGGTGGCTGGCCCGCGATTTGCTCGCCCGCCAGGTGATCCTGCGCCGGCTCGGCCGCCGGCGGGTCGAGCCGGTCGAGCGAAGGCCGGGTGCGGCAATTGCCCATCGGGTTGAAATGCGGGCTTACCATGCCAAGCATCTTGTCGGTATATCCACCTGCCGCCCGCGTTGCGAGACCAGCCCATGATCTCTGCCAGCCTGCCGCCCCCGCCCGCCTTGCGCGCCCAGAAGGTCGCCGTCTTCCTCGACGTCGACGGGACGCTGCTCGAGATCGCGGCGCGGCCGGATGCGGTCCGCGTGCCCAACGGCTTGCGCCAGCTCCTGGGCGCGCTCGCGGTGGCGACCGAGGGCGCGATGGCGCTGGTCAGCGGCCGGCCGATCGCCGAGCTCGCGCACCTGTTCGCGCCGCTCGACCTGCCGCTCGCCGGCCTGCATGGCCTCGAGCGGCGCCGGGTCGGCGAGGCGCCGATCCGGGCCATGCCGGACCGCCAGGCGTTGGCCAAAGCCAAGGCCCGGCTGGTCGCGTTCAGCCAGCGCCATCCCGGCACGCTGGTCGAAGACAAGGGGCTGACATTGGCCCTGCATTACCGTAATGCACCGGAGCACCAAGGGGCCGCCGCAGCCCTGGTCGGCGAGGTCATCCAAGCCAGCAGCGGCGCCCTGGTCTTGCTGGCCGGCAAGATGGTGTTCGAGCTGAAGCCGCCGGGCTGCGACAAGGGCCAGGCGATCGCGTGCTTCATGCAGGAACCGCCGTTCGCCGGTCGCCTTCCTATTTTTGCGGGTGATGATGTGACCGACGAAGCAGGTTTCTTGACCGTCAACGAACTCCATGGCGTCTCGATCCGGATCGGGCTCGAAGGCCGGCCGACCGCGGCGCGTTTTGGCCAGGCCGATGTCGAGGCGCTGCAGGGCTGGCTCGCCGGCCTGCTGGCGCAGCCCCACGAGCTGGGGAGCTGAGGCGATGAATTCCCTGGACCTCGGCATCATCGGCAATTGCACGATCAGCGCCTTGATCGACAAGGCCGGCACGATCGTCTGGAGCTGCTTTCCCCGGTTCGACGGCGATCCGTTGTTCTGCAGCCTGCTCAACGACGGCGCCCGCGATGGCGCCTTTGGCGTCGAGCTGGACGATCTGGCCGAAACCGAGCAGGCCTATGTGCCCTCGACCGCCGTCTTGGTGACCCGCCTGACCGATCGCAGCGGCGATGGCGTCGAGATCACCGACTTCGCGCCGCGCTTCCTGCAGTTCGGCCGGATCTTCCGACCGACCCAGCTGGTCCGCATCATCCGGCCGTTCGGCGAGGCGCCGCGCATCACGATCCGGCTGCGGCCGATGTTCAGCTATGGCAGCGAGCGGCCCGAGGTCACGCGCGGCAGCAACCACATCCGCTATGCCGGCCCCGCCAGCACATTGCGCCTCACCACCAACGCGCCGCTGACCTACCTGCTCGACGAGACGCCGTTCATCCTGGAGGATCAGCTGGTCCTGATGATGGGGCCGGACGAGAGCCTGCGTGGGCCCGTGATCGAGACCGGGCGGGAGTTCCTGGAGCAGACGCTCAGCTACTGGCGGACCTTGAGCATGCGCCTCTCGATCCCGTTCGAGTGGCAGGATGCGGTGATCCGGGCGGCGATCACGCTCAAGCTTTGCACCTTCGAGGAGACCGGCGCCATCGTCGCGGCGATGACCACCTCGGTGCCGGAAATCGATGGCGGCGGCCGCAATTGGGACTATCGCTTCTGCTGGCTGCGGGATGCCTACTTCGTGGTCCGGACGCTCAATCGCCTGGGCTACATCGAGACCATGGAGGATTTCCTCGCCTATATCAGCAACATCGTGGGCGCCAGCGAGGACGGCCATCTCCAGCCGGTCTACGGCATCGGCCTGGAGCGCAAGCTGATCGAGCGCACGGTCGAGAGCCTGGCCGGCTATCGCGGCAACCAGCCGGTCCGGGTCGGCAACCAGGCCTATGAGCACCACCAGTATGACGGCTTCGGCTCGGTCGTGCTGGCGGCGACCCAGGCGTTCTTCGACGCGCGGCTGCGGCGGCCGGCCGGCCGCCATGCCTTCAACCGGCTGGAAACCATCGGCGAGCAGGCGTTCAAGCTGTTCAACGTGCCCGATGCCGGCTTGTGGGAGTTCCGCACGATCGCGCGGGTGCATACCCATTCCGCCGTGATGTGCTGGGCGGCCTGCGACCGGCTGGCCCGGATCGCCAGCCACCTCAATCTGCCCGATCGCTCGACCTTGTGGCAGGCGCGCGCCGATCAGATCCGCGACACGGTGCTGCGGGAGTGCTGGAACCCCGAGCTTGGCAGCTTCGCCGCCAGCTTCGGCGGCGACGAGATCGACGCAAGCTTGCTGCTGATGCACGAGGTCGGCTTCATCCGGCCGGACGATCCCCGCTTCCTCGGCACGGTCGAGGCGGTCGAGCACCAGCTCCGGCGCGGCAATCATCTGTTCCGCTACATCAAGGAGGATGATTTCGGGGCACCCGAGAACGCCTTCATTATTTGCACCTTCTGGTATATTGATGCCCTTATCGCGATCGGCCGGCGCGACGAGGCGCGCGAGCTGTTCGAGCATATGCTGGCAAGCCGCAATCATCTGGGCTTGCTCTCGGAGGACATCAATCCGGGTAGCCACGAGCTCTGGGGCAACTTCCCGCAGACCTACTCCCTGGTTGGCCTGATCAATTGCGCCATGAAGCTGAGCAAGAGCTGGGAGGACGTGGTTTGAGCCGAGGCGCCTGCCGCTAATGGGTCGCCTGATCGTCGTTTCCAACCGGGTCACGCCGCTGTCGGGCAGCAAGGCCACGGCGGCTGGCGGCCTGGCCGTCGGCCTGCTCGACACGCTGCGCGAGACCGGCGGCATCTGGTTCGGCTGGAGCGGCGATCAGACCGACAATTCCGTGCCGCTGCCCAAATTGTTCCGCAGCGGCAAGATCACCTACATCACGATCGATCTCGGCCGCGAGGACTTCGAGGCCTATTACGGCGGCTTCGCCAACCGCACCCTTTGGCCTCTGTTCCACTACCGGCTCGACCTCGCGAGCTTCGAGCGGGAATGGTATCTGGGCTATCGGCGGGTCAACCGGCTGTTCGCCGAGCAGCTGTTTCCCTATCTGCGCGACGACGATCTGGTCTGGATCCACGACTTCCACCTGATCCCGATGGGCGAGGAGCTGCGCCGCCTCGGCCTCAAGGCCCAGATGGGCTTCTTCCTGCACATCCCGTTCCCGACCTGGGAGGTCTATGTCACGCTGCCCTGGCATGACCGGCTGGTCCAGGCCATGTGCACCTACGACCTCCTGGGCTTCCAGACCAGCAACGACGTGCGCAACTTCCACGACTATCTGTATCGCGAGAATGTCGGCTATGCGCTGGCTGGCGGCGTGATCTACGGCTATGGCCGCCGCCTGCGCACCCGCGACTACGCGATCGGCATCGATGCCAAGGACTTCGCCGACATGGCGGTCTCGGTCGAGGCGCGCCGGGCGAGCGAGCGCCTGGCCCGCTCGCTCTTGGGGCGCAACCTGATCATCGGGGTCGATCGCCTCGACTACACCAAGGGCATCACCGAACGCCTGGCTGCCTACGAGACCTTGCTGCAGAACTTCCCGCGCCAGCGCGGCCAGGTGACCTACATGCAGATCTCGGCGCCGTCGCGCCAGGACGTGCCCGAGTACAACGACCTCAAGCTGCAGGTCGAGGCCGCCTCGGGCCGGATCAATGGCCGCTTCAACGAGTTCGACTGGATGGCGCTGCGCTACATCAATCGCGGCTTCACCCGGCGCACGCTGTCGGGCTTCTTCCGCCTGTCCCGGATCGGCCTGGTGACGCCGCTGCGCGATGGCATGAACCTGGTCGCCAAGGAATATGTCGCGGCCCAGGCCGAGGAGGATCCGGGCGTCCTGATCCTGTCCCGCTTCGCCGGCGCCGCGCTCGATGCGGACGGCGCGGTGATCGTCAATCCCTACGACATCGAGGCGGTGGCGGAAGCCATGAACATGAGCATCCTGATGCCGCTGGACGAGCGCCAGGATCGCTGGCGCCGCCTGATCGCGCAGGTGCGCGAGCACGACATCGGCTATTGGCGGCGCAGCTTCGTCGAAGATCTCCGCCAGACCGTGCCGCAGGAAGAGGAGCCCGAGGCGGCGTCCTGAGCCGCGTCCGCCCTACCAGCAGGTGTAGCCGCCATCCGCGAGCACGATGCTGCCGGTCAGGAGGCTCGCGGCATCGGTCGCCAGGAACAGCACGGCCGAGGCGATCTCCTCCGGCTGGCCGACCCGGCCCATCGGGGTCATCTCGATCCAGGTCGGGTACATCGACTGGTCTTCCATGCCGAACTTGGTCAGCGGCGTCTCGATATAGGTTGGCGCGACCGCGTTGACCCGGACGCCGCGCGGCGCCCATTCGGCCGCCAGCGATTTGGTCAGATGGTGCACCGCCGCCTTGGAGGCGTTGTAGAAGGACTGCGGCTGCGGCTTGTTGACGATGAAGCCCGACATCGAGCCGATGTTCACGATCGAGCCCTTGCCCTGCTCCAGCATCTGCCGGCCGAAGGCGCGGCAGCACCAGAACAGGCCGTCGACATTGACGTCCATGTGGAAGCGCCAATGCTCGTCGCTGGTGTCCTCGGCCTTGACGTTGCTGCGCGCGACGCCGGCATTGTTGACCAGCACCTGGACCGGACCGTGCTCGCGCTTGATCCGCTCGGCGGCGGCATCGACCTCGGCCGACTTGGTGACATCGACCGCGATGCCGTGGACCTTCAGGCCACGCCCCTGCAGCTCGGCCGCCGCCTGCTCCGCCCGATCCGCCACCATGTCGGCGACCACCACGGTGGCGCCAGCCTCGCCCAGCGCCTGGGCGCAGGCGAGGCCGATGCCTTGGCCACCACCGGTGACCACGGCCACCCGGCCGGTCAGATCATATTTCTCGAGATACATCGTCCGCCGCTCCCAAGACCATCTGCTTTAACGGAAACTTGCGCCGCCACACCGCTCGGCTCAGCCGGCCTTGCGCGCCACCGGCCGGCGCAGGTCGGCCAGAGGGTGCCGGATCGCCCGCTCGACCGCCATGCCATCGGCCGTGAACAGGTGGCAATTGACGGGATTGAGCTTGATCGCGATGCGGTCATGGACCTGGGTCGCGACCTCGCCATCGGCCTGGACCACCAGCATGCCGACCCCCGCCAGCTGGCAATAGAGGAAGGTCTCGCCGCCGAGGCGCTCGACCACCATGACCTCGGCCTGCAGCTCGCCGGTCTCGCTCGGCCGCAGATGCTCCGGCCGGACGCCCAGCGTGACCTGATCGCCGGCCTTGAGCGGCCCCGGATGGACCGGCACCGTCAGGCTGGCGCCGCCTGGCAGCTGCACCGTGGCGCCGGCCGCTTCGACCGCGCTGACCGTGCAGTTGAGGAAGTTCATCTTGGGCGAGCCGATGAAGCCGGCGACGAACAGGTTGCGGGGATGGTGGTAGAGCTCGAGCGGCGTGCCCGCCTGCTCGACGATGCCGCCCTGCAGGACCACGATCTTGTCGGCCAGCGTCATCGCCTCGACCTGGTCGTGGGTGACGTAGATCATGGTCGCGTTCAGGTGCTCATGCAGGCGGGCGAGCTCGATCCGCATCTGGACCCGCAAGGCGGCATCGAGATTGGACAAGGGCTCGTCGAACAGGAAGACCCTGGGCTCGCGCACGATCGCCCGGCCGATTGCGACCCGCTGCCGCTGGCCGCCCGACAGCTCCTTGGGCTTGCGCTCCAAGAGCGGCTCCAGCTGCAGCACCCGCGCGGCATCGCGCACCTTCTGATAGCGCTCCTCCTTGCTGACGCCGGCCAGGCGCAGGCTGAACGCCATGTTGTCGGCCACCGTCATATGCGGATAGAGGGCGTAGGTCTGGAACACCATGGCCAGGCCGCGCTCCGCGGGCGGCACGTCGTTCACCTGCTCGCCATCGATCTTCAGCTCGCCCGAGGTGATCTCCTCGAGCCCGGCGATCATGCGCAGCAAGGTCGACTTGCCGCAGCCGGACGGGCCGACGAACACGCAGAACTCGCGATCCTCGATGGCGAGATCGACGCCTTTGATGACCTGGACGTCACCAAAGCTCTTGCGGATGTCCTTGAGCACGACGGTGGACATGGCGAGCTCCTCCCGTTTATTTGACGGCGCCGAAGGTCAGGCCACGCACCAGCTGGCGCTGGCTCATCCAGCCAAACACCAGAATGGGCGCGATCGCGACCGTCGAGGCAGCCGAAAGCTTGGCCCAGAACAGGCCCTCAGGGGCCGAGAACGAGGCGATGAAGGTGGTCAGCGGCGCGGCGTTGGAGGAGGTCAGATTGAGGCTCCAGAACGCCTCGTTCCAGCACAGGATGATCGACAGCAGGGCGGTTGACGCGATGCCGGGCAGGGACAGCGGCAGCAGCAGCATCCAGACTTCCTGCTTCGGCTTGGCGCCGTCCATCCGGCCGGCCTCCAGGATGTCCTTGGGCACCTCCTTGAAGAAGGTGTAGAGCATCCAGACCACGATCGGCAGGTTCATCAGCGTGTAGACCACGATCAGGCCCCAGCGTGTGTCGAGCGCGTGCAGATCGCGGAACAAGAGGTAGATCGGGATCAGGACGCCGACCGCCGGCATCATCTTGGTGGACAGCATCCAGAGCAGCAGATCCTTGGTCCGCCGGCCGGGAAAGAAGGCCATGGCATAAGCTGCCGGCACCGCGATCAGGGTCGCCAGGAGGGTTGCGCCGAACGAGATGATGATGCTGTTGAGCGCGAAATGGATGTAGTCGGCGCGCTCGCGCACGGCGACGTAGTTCTCGAGCGTCGGCGCGGCGAGCACGACGGGCGGCGTCGCGATCGCGTTGATCTCGGTCTTGAAGCTGGTCAGGATCATCCAGAGGATCGGAAAGAAGATCACCAACGCGGCGAACCAGCCGAGCGCCGTGAGCCATAGCTTGGAGCGGGTGTTGGGGTGCATGGCCGGCCCCTTCAGTCTGCGATGTTCTTGGCGATCGAGCGGACGAGGAAGATCGCGACGATGTTGGCGAGGATGACCGCGATCACGCCGCCGGCCGACGCGCCGCCGACGTCATACTCGCGCAAGGCCCGCAGATAGATCAGGAAGGCGAGGTTGGTCGAGGCAAGCCCCGGGCCGCCGGAGGTCGTGACGTAGATCTCGGCGAACACCGACAACAGGAAGATCGTCTCGATCATGATCACCACGCTGATCGCGCGGGCGAGATGCGGCAGGATGATAAAGAAGAACATCGAGAACGGCCCGGCCCCGTCCATGCGGGCGGCTTCCTTCTGCTCGTGATCGAGCGACTGGATCGCGGTCAGGAGGATCAGGAGGGCAAACGGCAGCCATTGCCAGGCGACGATGATGATCACCGAGGTCAGCGGGAAATCGGTGAAGAAGTCGATCACCGGCAGGCCCAGCGAGCGCGAGAAGAACGCGAACAGCCCGTTGACCGGGTGCATCAGCATGTTCTTCCAGATCAGGGCGCTGACCGTCGGCATGACGAAGAAGGGGGCGATCGCGAGCAGGCGGGCGACCCCGCGACCATAGAATTCCTGATCGAACAGGACTGCGAGCAGCGTGCCGAGGCCGACCGTGATCACCAGTACCCAGAACACCAGGTACAGCGTGTTGATCATCGCGGTCCATAAGGCCGGATCGGTCAGCAGGTAGCTGTAATTGTCCCAGCCGGCGAAGCCGGCGACCTCGGGACTGAGCAGATTGTAATATTGGAACGAGAACCAGAGGGTCATCGCCAGCGGCACGATCATCCACAGGAACAGGAGGATGACCGAGGGCGAGAGCAGCGGCCAGGTGTTGACGCTGCGCCGGCCGACGCGCTTGGCGGGCAGGGCGGTGGCGGCGCTCGAGGTGCTGGTCTGGGTCGCCATGGCGATCACTCGCTGGCTGGACCGGGCCCGCGCCCAGGCGCGCTAGCTCACGCGCCTGGGCCTCGAACCGGATCGGAAATCAGGGTCGGCTCACTTCGGATAGCCGGCCTGCTTCATGGTGCGCTCGGCCGCCCGCTGGGCGGTCTCGAGGGCCTGGTCGACCGTCACCTGGCCGGCCAGGGCCGCGGCGATCTGCTGACCGACCGTGGTGCCGATCCCCTGGAACTCTGGGATCGCGACATACTGGATGCCGACATAGGGTACTGGATCCTTGGTCGGCTTGGTGATGTCGGCATTGGAGACGGCGTCATAGACCACCTTCGCGAAGGGTGCTGCCTTCTGGTAGTCCGCGCTGTCGTAGGTCGACTTGCGCGTGCCCGGAGGGGCCGCGACCCAGCCCTCGCTCTCGCCGACCAGCTTCACATAGTCCTTGGAGGTCGCCCACTTGATGAACGACTTGGCGACATCGACCTTGGCCGAGGACGAGGGAACGGCGAGCGACCATGCCCAGAACCAGCCGGCGCCGCGGTCGGTGACCGCGCTCGGCGCCAAGGCGAAGGCGGTCTTGTCGGCGACCTGGCTCTCAGCCGGATTGAAGATGTAGCCGGCGGCCGAGGTGGCATCGACCCACAGCGCGCAATGGCCGGTCGCGAACAGGGCCCGGTTCTCATTGTGGCCGTTGGCGGCGGCGCCGGGCGGGCCGTACTCGTTCATGTTCTTGACGTAGTAGCTGACCGCGGTCTTCCAGGGCTCGCTGGTCAGCTGCGGTGCCCACTGCTCGTCGAACCAGCGGCCACCGAAGGCGTTCACCATCGGCCCGACGAAGGCCATGTTCTCGCCCCAGCCGGGCTTGCCGCGCTGGCAGAAGCCATATTGCTCCTTGGACTTGTCGGTCAGCTTGGCGGCGAACTCGGCGATCTGGTCGTAGGTCGGCCGCTCCGGCATGGTCAGCCCAGCCGCCTCGAACAGGTCCTTGCGATAGAAGGTGAAGGAGCTTTCGGCGTAGAAGGGGGCGGCGTACATCTTGCCGTCGTAGGACACGCCGTCCTTCACGCTCGGGATCAGATCGGCATAGTCGTAGTCGTCGCCCAGATCGTCGAGCGAGACCAGCCACTCCTGCTTGCCCCAGATCGGCGCCTCGTAGGAGCCGATCGTGATCACGTCGAACTGGGCGCCGTTGGTGGCGATGTCGGTCGTGACCCGCTGGCGGAGGACGTTCTCCTCGAGCACCACCCAGTTCAGCTTGTTGCCAGTCGCCTCTTCCCACTTCGGCGACAATTTCTGCATGATGATCATGTCAGAATTGTTGACCGTGGCGATAGTCAAAGTCTCCGCCTGCGCGAACGCGCTAGCGCCAAGTAGAGCAGCAGTAAAAACTGCGGCCCGCCTAAGTTGGTGCATGATAGTTCAGCCTCCGCTCGATTTGAGCATTTGATCATTCGTTGAGCGAATATCCCCCGTCTCGACCAGGCTGTCAAGGCTGTCGGCGGCCGCGAGGAGGCTGCGGGCGGTCGCTTCGTCGGTCACCAGGCCGGCGACCAGCTGGCCCTGCAGAGCGGCCAGGATCGCCGGCACCTTCTCCGGCCCGCCGGCGATCCCGATGCGCTTCGCCCGGCCCAGCCAGCCGAGCGGCAGGCCGGCATTGCGCTGGTTGGTGCTGCCCTCGATCAGCCGGCCGGAGCGCTCGAACGCCCAGCCCGCGATCTCGCCGACCGCACCCTGCTCGAGCAGCTCGGCCACCTCCTGGTCGGTGATGAACTGGTCCTTGTGCAACGGCGCCTGCCAGGCGACCTGGCCGATCGCCAGGAACGCCACCGCCGCCTGCGCCGCCAGGTCCCGGATCACGCCGAAGGAGCGCTGGGTCTGCAGGATCATCCGCTCCTCGACGCTGCTGGCGATCACCGGGGTCGGCATCGGAAAGCACTGCGCGCCAGTCCGCTCGGCCAGGCGCATCACCACCTCGAACGAGCTCGCCTGGCCATCGCGCGAGATGGCGCCCACGAGCGAGACCAGCTTGTGCTGCGGGCAGCTCATCGCCGGCACCTCGTTGACCATGGCGCGCAAGGTCCGGCCGGTGGTGAAGGCCAGCACCAAGGGCGTCTTCTGGCTCAGAAACGTCGCCAGATATTCAGCCGCCCCGATCGCGATGCTGGGGATCGGGCTCGGCGCCAAGGGATCGCTCGGCTCGACCGCGCAATGCTCGAGCTGGAAGCGCTGGCGCAGCGTCTCGGCCAGCAGCATGGCCTCGGCGACCGGGTGGTCGAGCCGGAACTTGATCAGCTTCTCGCTGACCGCCAGCGACACCAGCCGCTGCGCCGCCTGGCGCGACACGTTCAGCTTGCTCGCGATCTCATCCTGGGTATTGCCGGCCACATAGTAGAGCCACGCAGCCCGGGCCGCCTGATCCAGCTTCCGCTCATAGCGTTGCAGCCGGCTTGGCTCCAAGCGAGGCTCCCGATCGCTGCTCCCTGATTTGGAATTATTGCTCGGATGTCGGGCAATTGCCAACCATTCCTGCGCTGCCGGGACCGCTTGGCGACGCATCCGCTGCGCCGGACCGTCGCCTCGGCTGCGCCAGCCCGGCGCAGCGGATGCGTCGCCAGGCCGCGAGCGGCGCAGGACAAGCGCCCGGCAGCGATCCCGGGCGCGGCGAATTCCCACAGATTTATGTAAAATAATTGGAACTTTGCGGCCGCCCGGGTGTTTACCAATTGTCCCGTGAAATCAGGAGCATCGACGCATGAATCACCCAGAGGACCATGCTCCGGCCAGCCTCGCCCAGATCGACCAGGCGAGGGTCCCGCCCAATGGCCCGGCGATGCCTCCGATCGAGCCGGCCGAGGCGATCCGCGTGCTCGACTTCGCCGCCAGCCGCTGCGACATCGCCTTGATGCAGACCAGCGAGGTCATGGCCGCGGTCGAGGCGCTGGCCCAGCTCAGGCCAGATCTGCGTGCCACCCTGGTCGCCTTCTGGCACGCCCTGCAGTTGCGCCGCCCGAGCGCCCGCCGGCACGACGCCTACGCGACGCTGGCGACCATCAAGCGCCGGATCGGCTAGGCCAGCCAAAGCGGCGGCCGCCGCTCAGCCGCTGTTCAGCTCGAGGCGGACGCTGCCGCGGGTCTGGCGGAGGCCGGCGGCGACCCGGCCATCGTCGCCCTGCAGGCTCAGAGCGGCGCGGGCATCGCCGATCGCGAGGTTGGTGATCTCGATATGCGCGAGGCAGGGCGGCAGGCTCGGCCGGTCGATGCTGATCCGGCGCTGGCTGGCGTCGATCTCCAGCCCGAGACAGGCATTCAGCAGCATGTAGATGGCGCCGCTCGCCCAGGCCTGCGGCAGGCAGGCGACCGGATAGGCGGTCGGCTGCTCGCCAGGCCGCCGCTGAAAGCCGCAGAACAGCTCGGGCAGGCGGTAGTCGTCGAACGACACCGCGGCCTCGAAGATCGCCTGCAGCAGCTGCCCCGCCTCGCGCCGGAAGCCGTAGCGGCCGAGGCCGGCGGCGGCGAGCCCGGTGTCATGCGGCCAGATCGAGCCATTGTGGTAGGACATCGGATTGTAGCGCGCTTCCGGCCGGGCGACGGTCCGGATCCCCCAGCCGGAGAAGAAGGCGCGGCTGAGCAGCTGGGCCGCGACCAGGCGGGCCCGATCCGGGCTGGCGATGCCGCAATAGAGCAGGTGGCCCATATTGGAGGCGCCGACCAGGCAGGGCCGCTTGTGGCCATCCAAGGCGAGCGCGTAGCCGCCCAGCTGGTCGCTCCAGAACACCGCCTCGAACCGGGTCCGAAACGCCTCCGCCTGGGCGCGCAAGGCGGCGGCGCGCGCCGGATCGCCCAAGGTGTCGGCGATGGTCGCCGCCGCGAGCTTCGCGGCATAGACATAGCCCTGGACCTCGCAGAGCGCGATCGGACCCTCGGCATCCGAGCCATCGGCGTGGAACACCGAATCGTGCGAGTCCTTCCAGCCCTGATTGGCGAGGCCGGTGTTGGCGCGGCGCTGATATTCGATGAAGCCGTCGCCATCGAGGTCGCCATAGCCGTCGATCCAGGCCAGCGCTGCCTCGATCGACGGCCAGATCCGGCCGATCAGCTCGAGATCGCCGGTGCGGGTCAGATAGGCGCCCGCCAGCATCACGAACAAGGGCGTGGTGTCGACGCCGCCGAAATAGGTCAGGAACGGCACCTCGCCCAAAAGCGCCATCTCGCCCTTGCGGGTCTCGTGCAGGATCTTGCCGGGCTCGGCATCGGCGAAGGCCGAGACCTCGGTCGCCTGGCGGGCGGCGAGGAAGCCCAGCACGCCGCGGGCGATATTGGGATTGAGCCAGAGCAGCTGCAGGGCGGTGATGATCGCGTCGCGGCCGAAGGGCGTGCTGAACCAGGGGATGCCGGCATAGGGGTAGGGGCCGGTCTCGAGATCGGTGGTCAGCAGCGCGATATCGGCGCGCGCCCGGCGCAGCCAGCTGTCGAACAGCTCGTTCGAGGTGCTGATCTGGGCGCTCCGCCGCATCCGCCGGCGCATGGCGAAGCGGGCGGCCGCGGCGGCCCGGCGATGGGCGGGCCGATCGAGCGGGGCAGCGCCGATCCGCTCGGTGCCGACGCTGAGCAGCAAGAAGGTCTCGCTATGCGCCGCCAGCTCCAGCGCCACTCGTGCCCGATGGCCTTCGATCTGGGCGGGCTGGGACAGCTCGATCCAGACCGTGCGGCTCTTGCCGTCGCGGCCGCGATAGGCGAGCGCCAAGGCATGGGCGTCGACCTGGTCGGCCAGGCGCTCGCCGCGGGCGCTGCGGCGGGCACCCCGGACCTCGAACAGGTCGCGAAAATCGGCGCCAAAATCGAACTCCAGCGACAGCGCCAGCGGGCTGCTGCCGTAGTTGCGCAAGCGCAGCTCCTCGCGCAGGCGGGCCTGCCAGAGGAAGCGCGAGCGGCGGACATGCAGCGCCGAAGCAGCGAGGCCGGTGCCGTCGTCGCGGCCGATCTCCGGGTTGGTCAGGTCGACCACGAGGAGGACGTTGTCGCGGCTGACATCCGAGCCCAGCAGCAGCGGCCGATGGCCGTTCAAGGTCAAAACGTAGCGGGACAGGATCCGGGTGTCGTCGTTGAACAAGCCCTCCGGCCGCAGCCGGTCCTCCTCGCCAGCCGGATGGCCGACCATGTCGCCAAGCGCGTCGCAGACCGCGAAGGTATCGGCGTCCTTCAGCGCATGCAGCCGACCGGCCAGCGCCGGCTCGGCGAACTCGGCTGCGGCCGTGGTGGCGGGAGGCACATTGGCCGGCTCGGTCATGGGCGGGCTCGACAGTCGGGCGGATGGCGGGGATGCGCCGGAGCGCGGCTGGCCGATCTCTTATACAAGCCCAGCCGAGGTCACGCCATGGCCGGGCCGGCGGCGTCGATCATCGTTGATGTCGCAGGCCGGTGGCGCAGCCAGCGCGGGCGCCCGGGGTGCCTCGCCAGCCACCGCAGAGGATGGCGCGCCGCGGCTCGATCAGCTGCGCGCCCCGGGCGGTTCTAGAGCTTGCCGTGCCATGGCACGAAGATGCGTTCCGCCAGGCGGACCAGGCCTTCGAGCGTGATCGCGACCAGGGCCACGACGAAGATGCCCATGACCACGATGTCGGTGCGCAGGAACTGGGCGGCGGACTGGATCATGAAGCCGAGGCCGCGGGTGGCGGCGACCAGCTCGGCGGCGACCAGGGTCGACCAGCCGACGCCGAGGCCGATCCGGATGCCGGTCAGGATCGCGGGCAGGGCGTTGGGCAGGATCACCAGGCGGATCACCTGCGCCCGGCTGGCGCCCAAGGCGCGGGCGGCGTCGACGCGATCGGGTGGCACCGCGGCGACGCCTGCGGCCGTGGCGATCGCGACCGGCGCGAACACCGCGATCAGGATGATCAGCACCTTGGTCAGCTCGCCGATGCCGCACCAGATGACGATCAGCGGCAGATAGGCGAGCGGCGGGATCGGGCGCAGGAACTCGATGATCGGATCCAGGATGCCGCGCGCCACCGGGCTGAGCCCGATCGCGATGCCGGCCGGGATCGCCGTGACCAGCGCCAAAGCGAGGGCCGCGAACACCCGGCCGAGGCTGGCCAGGATGTGCTGCAGCAAGGTCGCATCGACGAAGCCGTCGGACCAGGCGGTCGCGGCCTGGCGCGCGACCGCCGCGGGCGGCGGCAGGAACAAAGGCGGGACCAGCTGCAGGGCCGAGGCGGCCCACCAGAGCGTGAGCAGCGCCAGGATGGTCGCCAGGCGGAGCGCGTTGAGCGACAGCCAGCCCGCCGGCGTGCGCCTGCTGCGCCGCACCGGCGCAGGATCCGCGCCGGCCGGCAGCGCCGGCGTCGCCGCCGATGCGCCATCGGTGCAAAGCGGCGGCAGGGCGACCTCAGCAGCGGCCAACGCCCGTTCCTTCATGCCGTCGCCCCGCGCAGCACCGCCGCCAGCACCTGCTCGCGCAGCGCGATGAAGGCCGGATCCGACTTGATCGCCCGGCTGCTCTCGCCGGCCAGGAGGCGGGTCGCGAAGCGGCAGGGAAACTCGGCCGTGATCCGGCCCGGCCGGGGTGAGAGCACCACGATCCGGCTGGCCAGAAACACCGCCTCCTCGACGCTGTGGGTGATCAGGAACACGCTCTGCCGGGTGCGCGCCCAGACCTCGATCAGGAGCTCTTGCATCTTCTCGCGGGTCAGCGCGTCGAGCGCGCCGAGCGGCTCGTCCATCAGCAGGATGGCGGGCTCGTTGGCGAGCGCGCGGGCCAGGCCGACCCGCTGGCGCATGCCGCCCGAGAGCTCCCAGATCTTGTGCTCCGCGAACTCGGCGAGGCCGACCAGCGCCAGCATGCGGCCGCAGCTGGCCTGCCGTTCGGCCGCGCTCAGCCCGGCGAGGCGCGGCCCGAACTCGACATTGCGCCGCACGCTCAGCCAGGGGAACAGGGCATCGTCCTGAAAGACCACGCCGCGTTCCCGGCCGGGCCCGGCCAGGGCCTTGCCGGCGAGGGTGACGGCACCCTGGTCGGGCTCCAGGAAACCGGCCAGGAGCTTCAAGAGCGTGGTCTTGCCGCAGCCCGACGCGCCGACCGCGACCACGAACTCGCCCGGGTCGATGCCGAGCGACACGCCCTCGAGCGCGGCCACGGGCTGACCGCCGCGGCGGCGGTAGGTGACGCTGACGTCATGCGCGGCGAGGAGCGTCACCGTCCGCTGCCTCTTTGCTACTTCGCGGCCAGCTTGGTGCGCGCCTGCAGGGCGAAGCTGGCGTTCACATAGGCGCTGTAGTCCTCGAGCACCGCCGGGACCTTGCCCTGCTCGACCAGGAACGCGGCGGTGTCGGCCAGCGCTTGCGCGGTGCCGCCGCCCAGCAAGGCGGGCGAGACCTGATCGGCCAGCACCGGCCACTGGTTGGACTGCAGCAGGCCGGGCACGTCCTCGACCTTGGAGCCGGTGATCCGGGCGATCTTGGCCGCCTCCGGCGATGAGGCGGTCCAGGCGTCCGGCTGGTCGTGGTAGCGCTGATAGGCCGCCGCCGTGACCTGGACGAAGGCGCTCACCACCTCGGGATGCTCGGCGCCGAAGTCCTGGCGCGCGATCCAGGCATCGAAGGTGGGCGCGCCCCATTCGGCAACCTCGGCCGAGGACACCAGGACCGTGCCACTTTCCTTGAGCTTGCCCAGCGCCGGATCCCAGACATAGCCGGCATCGACATCGCCGCGGGCGAAGGCGGCGGCCAGCTCCGGCGGCCGCAGGTTCAAGATCTCGACCGCGCTGGGGTCGATCTGCCAGTGCTTGAGCGCCGCCAGCAGGCTGTAATGGGTGGTCGAGACGAACGGCACGCCGACCTTCTTGCCGATCAGGTCCTGGGGCGTGGCGATGTTGGCGTCGTTGCGCACGACCAGCGCCTCGGCATCGCCCAGCAGCGCCGCCACGAAGATGGTCTCGATCGGCACCTGGCTGCTGGCTGCGGCCGCCAGCGGGCTCGAGCCGACATAGCCGATCTGCAGATCGCCGGACGCGATCGCCGCGATCACCTCGGCGCCGGAGTCGAACTTGCGCCAATCGATCTGCCAGCCGGTCGCCTGCTCGTACAGGCCGTCGGCCTGGGCTACCTTGGCCGGATCCACCCCGGTCTGGTAGCCGATGGCGATCGTCTGGTCGGCGGCCTGGGCGGGTGCTGCGGCGGCCAGCGTCAGGGCCGCCAGCGCGACCCCGGCGGCTAGGAAGTTCCGTCGATAAATCAAAGACATAGCGGCCATCCTCTAGAGCTCGGCCAGCGGCGGATGCGCCGATCAGCCGTCCCGGGAGGCTGCAATTGGTCCGAATCGTTGTCAATATAAATCTACTATATCGATCGACTTTGTATGGAATAGGTGGCAGAGTGAGCCGCCTAACGACTGGGGGGACGCCATGCAGATCGCCATCATCGGCGCCGGCTTCAGCGGCTGTCAGCTCGCGATCCAGCTGCTGCGGCGGGCCAGGCAGGACACCGAGATTCTGCTGTTCGACAGTACCGGCAAGTTCGGCCGCGGGGTCGCCTACGGCGCGGAGCATGCGCGGCTGCTGCTCAACAACCGGGTGCTCAACATGAGCCCGTTCGAGGATCAGCCGAACCATTTCCTGGACTGGCTGGTCGCCCAGAACCTGCCCGAGCACCCGACCGGCTCGGTGCCGTCCTCGGGCCATGCCTTCGTGTCGCGCCGGGTCTATGGCCGCTATCTGGCCGAGCAGCTGGACCTCGCGGCCGCCAAGGCGCCGCGTGGCGTGCTGCTGCGCCGCCTGGGCCGGCAGGTGACCGGGCTGGCCGAGGCCCGCAACCGCTTGAGCCTGACCCTCGACAACGCCCAGATCGCGTCGGTCGACGCGGCGGTGCTGTGTACCGGCATCCTGCCGCCGGAGCTGCCCCAAGCCCCCGGCGCCGAGAGCTGCAGCGGCGCGCGGCTGATCGACAATCCCTGGGATGAGGCGGCGATCGAGCGGATCGGCAGCAAGGATGTGGTGCTGGTCCTCGGCAGCGGCTTGACCATGGTCGATGCCGCGGTGCTGCTGGCCAATCAGGGGCACCGCGGGCCGATCATGGCGGTCTCGCGGCGCGGGCTGCTGCCGCGCATGCATGCGCCGGCGGGCAGCTGGCAGCTGATCGCGTCCCCGCCGGAGGGCCGCTTGAGCACGCTGCAGCTGCTCCGCCATGTCCGCAGCGAGATCCGCCGCGCCCGGCAGTTCGGGGTCGGCTGGCGGGACGTCCTGGACGCGCTCAGGCCGCAGGCTGCCAGCCTCTGGCAGCGCCTGTCCGAGGCCGAGAGCCGGCGCTTCCTGCGGCACCTGCGCGCCTTTTGGGATGTCCATCGGCACCGCATGGCACCGGACATCGCCGCGGTCATCCACGATCTGCAGCAGCGCGGTCGGCTCACGGTCCGGGCTGGCACGATCGAAGCCTATGAGAGCTGCTGCGACGGGGTGACCTTGCGCTTTCGCGCCCGCGGCAGCAGCACGCCCACGCGCCTGGTCGGCGACTGGCTGATCAACTGCGCCGGCCCGCGGCTGGATTTCAGCAGCGCCCGCGAGCCGCTGCTGCGGACGCTGCTCGATCAGGGCCTGGCCCGGCCGGACCGCCTGGGCATGGGCCTGGCGGTGACCCCGAGCCTTCGCCTGATCGGCGCCGACGGCCAGCCCCACGGCCGGCTGTTCGCCATGGGTCCCCTGACCAAGGGCACCTTCGGCGAAGCGACCGCCGTCCAGGACATCCGGCGCCAGGGCCAGGCCATCGCCGAGCACCTGCTGCAGACCGCCCTGGCGCTCGCGTGAGACACAGCGCCATGGGCGCCGCGGGCCAGCCGACGCCAAGGCGCCGATCCGCCTGCGGTTTATAGTTGACTGTGCCGATAGGATTTATCGATAAAGATCCAGATCACGGCTCGGGGTGCCGCGATCACGGCCGCGGCCGGGCACAGCGCGGTCGGCAAAACGTCCACGTAGAGGGGCTCACCATGACACTTCAGATCGGCGACACCGCGCCGGACTTCATCGCCGAGACCACCGAGGGCCGGATCCGGTTCCATGAATGGCTGGGCGACAACTGGGCGGTGCTGTTCTCCCATCCCAAGAACTTCACGCCGGTCTGCACCACCGAGCTGGGCGCGATGGCGAAGCTCAAGCCGGCGTTCGACCAGCGCGGCACCAAGGTGATCGGCCTCAGCGTCGATCCGGTGACCAGCCATGCGCGCTGGGCCAAGGACATCGAGGAAACCCAAGGCCAGGCGCCGAACTTCCCGATGATCGGCGATCACGATCTGGCGGTGTCCAAGCTCTATCGGATGCTGCCCGCCGACGCCGGCAGCAGCGCCGAGGGCCGCACGCCGGCCGACAACGCCACGGTGCGCAACGTGTACGTCATCGGGCCGGACAAGAAGGTCAAGCTGGTCATCGCCTATCCGATGAGCACCGGACGCAACTTCGACGAGATCCTGCGGGTCCTGGATTCATTGCAGCTGACCGCCAAGCATCAGGTCGCGACCCCGGTGAACTGGCAGGACGGCGACGACGTGATCATCCTGGCCTCGGTGTCGGACGAGGCGGCCAAGGCGAAGTATCCGGACGGCTGGCGCAGCCCGAAGCCCTATATCCGCATCGTCGCCCAGCCGAAATAGGCGCGACCGGGCGGTCGCCCGGATCTTCCCGATGCACCTCGCTGCGCCGGTCCAGGTCGGTCAACCGGCCGGCGCCGCCGGTGCTGGCGCAGCCTACCAGAGCAAGATCCGCCGGCCGAGCCATCCGCCGATCAGGCTGACCAGGCCGATCGCGAGCGGATACCAGGTGGCGACGAACAGCGGGCTGTCGTCGGTGCAATTGGCGGCATAGAAGGTGGCGGCGATGCCGCCGGCGAGCAGGCCGGCGACGGCGCCGGCCTGGCCGGGTCGGCTGGGCGCGCCGTGGCGCAGAGCGAGCAGGCCGCCGGCGAGCGGTGCCACCGCCAGCAGCGGCACCACGGTCAGGCAGACCGTGGCGTTGCTGCCGACCAGCCGGGGCCACCAGCTGGCCGCCGGCAGCGCGATCAGCTCGGCGGCCACGGCCAGCGCCAGGAGGACCGGGGCGGCGAGCAGGCTCCAGCCCCAGGGCCCGAGCTTGGTGTCCGGGCGGGCCAGGCGGGTGACGACCCCGAGGCTGGTCGCGACCAGCGCCAGCGTGACCACGAACTTGAACAGGAAGCGCACGGTCTGGGCGGCGGCGGCGACGTCCGGCCGCAGCCCGATCCAGATGAAGAAGGCGAGGCCGGTGAGCGCGCTGCCGCCCAGCAAGGCGAGCAGGAGCACCCGGTCGAGCGGCATGGCGCGATGGCCGTGATCGGCGGTCAGGGCCTTGATCAGATCCTCGGTCCTCATGGGCCGATCCTCCGATAGATCGCCGCCAGCTGCTTCAGGCTGCGATGCAGCGCCACGCGCACTGCGCCCTCGGTCATCGCCAAGCGGGTCGCGGTCGCCCGGATCGAGCGGCCGTCCAGCGAGATCGACCGGACGATATCCCGCTGCCTGGTGCTGAGCTCGCCCAGCAGGCGATCGAGGTCGCGCTGCGGCAGCGGCACCTCGCTGGCGACGCCCAGCGCGCTCTCCGGCGCCGCCTCGATCGGCACCTCGAGGTGGGCGCCGCGCCGCCGCAGCGCGTCGATCAGCTTGTTGCGGGCGATCGCCCGGACCCAGGGGCCGAGCGGCTTCGTGCTCTCCCAGGTATGGCGCTTCAGGTGAATTGCCAGCAGGGTCTCCTGGACCACGTCCTCGGCCTCGTCCGGACCGCGCCCGGCCTGCGCCAAGCCGCGGCGCACCGTGGCGCGCAGCGCCCGCGCCAGATCCTCGAGCAGCTCATGGTAGGCCTGGGCGTCACCCGCGACCGCCAACTGCATCAGGGTCGTCCATCTCAGCTCGCGCTCGCAATCGACCAAGCGTCCTGATCCTTTTTCTCGGCAAGCAGGCGGTTTGTTACAGCCGGCAGGTCGATCGGGCATCGGCGCGTCGTGCTCGCCGCCGTTCACAGCTGCGCGAGAGCCGCGCGAGCGGCGTAACGCCGGCCATGGCTTAGGCGAACTGGCTGATGTGGGCCGCGAGAGGGTCCACGCCAGTGCCGAACGTCAGCAAGGAGGAACATCATGGATCGCCGTTTCGTCAATCGCGCGCTCGCCGGCAGCTTCGCCGCGGCGCTGGCCGGCCTGGCCACAATGTCGGTCGCCCAGGCGCAGGACCAGGCGCAAGAGCCATGCTACGGCGTCGCGATGAAGGGGCAGAACGACTGCAAGGCGGGTGGTCATGACTGCAAGGGCTTCTCGACGGTCGACTATGACGGCCAGTCGTTCAAGCTCGTCGCCAAGGGCACCTGCGTCTCGATGACCACGCCGCACGGCCCCGGCAGCCTGATGCCGATCGACCGGCCGGCCTGAGCGCCGCTGCCGCCACGTCCCCTGAACCCCATCAGCATTGGAACTCCGCATGAAGATCATGGATTCGGCGACCCGGCTGGCTTTGGCCGGCGCGCTTGCCACGGTCGTGGCCGGCCTGGCCGCGCCCGCTTTCGCCCAGGCCGACGACATGGAGAAGTGCTACGGCATTGCGCTCAAGGGCCAGAACGACTGCAAGGCGGGCGCCGGCACGACCTGCGCCGGCTCGGCCAGCATCGATTACCAGGGCAATTCCTGGAAGCTGGTGCCGAAGGGCACCTGCGTGACCATGGAGCTGCCCGACGGTCGCAAGGGCAGCCTCGAGGCGCTCGATCGGGATCTGCCGAAAGCGTGAGCTTGCGGCGCGCCCGCTGCCGGCGAGCGGCGCGGGCGCGCCACGCCCTCCTGATCGGGAGCATCACATGCCTTCGACTCTGCCCTGCCGTGCGGGTGTCGGGCTGAAGCCCGAGCATTATCGCACGATCCTCGCCGAGGCCCCCGCGGTCGGCTTCTTCGAGGTCCACGCCGAGAACTACATGGGGGCGGGCGGCCCGCCGCATCGCTATCTGAGCGCGATCCGGGAGCGCTATCCCCTGTCGCTGCATGGCGTCGGCCTGTCGATCGGCGCCGACCGGCCGCTCGATCTGGCGCACCTCGCCCGGCTGAAGGCGCTGATCCAGCGCTACGAACCCAGCCAGTTCTCCGAGCATCTCGCCTGGTCGAGCCATGGCGAGGTGTTTCTCAACGACCTGCTGCCGCTGCCCTACACGGACGCGACGCTGGCGCGGATCGTCGACCATGTCGGCCAGGTCCAGGACGCGCTGGGCCAGCGGCTGCTGCTGGAGAATCCCTCGACCTACGTCCGGTTCGAAGAGAGCAGCTGGTCGGAGATCGACTTCCTCGCCGAGATCGCGCGCCGCTCCGGCTGCGGCCTGCTGCTCGACGTCAACAACGTGTTCGTCTCGGCGACCAATCATGGCTTCGCGGCCGAGGCCTATGTCGATGCGTTTCCGCTGGGCGAGGTCGGCGAGATCCATCTGGGCGGCCATGCGCCGGAAGCCGACGAGGCGGGCGCCGTGCTGCTGATCGACGCCCATGATCGCGCGGTCGCGGATCCGGTCTGGCAGCTCTATGAGCGGGTGCCGCAGCGGACCGGTCCGCTGCCCACCCTGATCGAATGGGATGACCAGGTGCCGGCCTGGCCTGAGCTGCTGGCCGAGGCGCGGCGCGCCGATGCGTGTCTCGCGGCGGCCCGGCCCCATAAGCAGCCCCGGGAGACGCGTCGTGCCGCAGCTGGCTGACCCGCAAGGCGGTTTCGCCGCGGCCTTGCTCGATCATGCGGCCGCCCTGCCGCCCGGCCTGGTCGCGCCGAGCGGCTGGCCGGTCGAGCGGCGCTTTCGGGTCTACCGCAACAATGTGCTGGCCGGGTTGGGCAGCGCCCTCGAGCTGCGCTTTCCGGTGGTCCGGCGCCTGGTCGGCGAGGCGTTCTTCCGGGCGATGGCGCGTGATTTCGTCCTGGCGGCACCGCCGCGCTCGCCACTCCTGCTGCACTATGGCGAGGGCTTACCGGCCTTCATCGAGGGCTTCGCGCCGGCCGCGGAGCTGCCCTACCTCGCGGACGTCGCGCGCTTGGAAAACGCCTGGTGGCGGGCTTATCACGCGGCGGAGGCGAGGCCGATCGAGCCGGCGGCCCTGGCCGTCACCGAGCCTGCGACACTGCTCATGGCGAGCGCCCAGCTGCACCCGTCGCTGCAGCTGGTGACCTCGCCGCATCCAATCGTCGCGATCTGGGCGACCAACACCCAGGACGAGACGGTCCGGCCGATCACGGCCTGGACCGCCCAGGACGCGCTGGTCAGCCGGCCGGGTGCCGCGGTCGAGCTGCGCAGCCTGCCGCCCGGCGGCTACCGGTTCCTGGCGGCGCTGCTGGCCGGCGCCTCCTTTGCCGCGGCCGCCGAGGCGGCGCAGGCCGCGAGCGCGCAGTTCGATCTCGCGTGCAACCTCAAGGGCATGCTCGAAGCCGGCGCCCTCGTGGGCATCCGGCCGGGCGCCGAGCTGGAGGCAGGATCGTGACCACAGCGCCCATGGCGGTACCCGCCAACCGACCGCGGCTCCTGGCCGCGCCGGTGATCGCGCTGATCCGGCTGGCACGGCGGCTGCCGCGCTCGCTGGCGCAGCTGGTCTTGCGGCTCACGGTCGCCCTGCCGTTCTTCAAGTCCGGCTTGACCAAGTGGGACGGCTTCCTGCAGCTCTCGCCCAGCGCCGAATATCTGTTCGCCGAGGAGTTCAAGCTGCATCTGTTCGGCGCCATGTACGCCTATCCGGCGCCGGCGCTGATCGCCTTCCTGTCCGGCTGCGCCGAGATCCTGCTGCCGATTTTGCTGGTGCTGGGCCTCGCCACCCGCTTCGCCGCCTGCGGCCTCTTGATCATGACCCTGATCATCCAGCTGACCGTGCCGGACGGCTGGCAGAACTTTCATCTGCCCTGGGCGGCGATGCTGCTCGCGATCCTCGTGCATGGCCCGGGCAAGCTCTCGCTCGATCAGCCGATCGCGCGCTGGGCCGGGCTGAGCGAGCGGTCCTAGCCCGCTCGCGCCAGCCTGGGCGTCACGTGGAGGCGGCTTCCTTCAGCACCGTCTCGGTGATGGCCGCGTCCTCGGCGGCCGGCCGCCAGGGCATGATCCGGGCCGTCTCGAGGGCGCCGTGATAGGAGCGGGTCGCTTCGAGCGGGGTCAGCTCGCCATCGATCACCGCGCGCATGTGGCGGACCATCTCGAGCGGCGATTCGGCGAGATTGATCTTGCGGCCGAACAGGGCGACCCGGGCGCCGTAGCGCTCGGCCTGGTAGAGCAGCTCGAAGCAATCGCGCGTGGTGCCGGCCCCGCCGCCCAGCACGCCGACGATCACGGTCGGATCGAAGGAGGCCAGCTCCTCCAGCGCCTTGGGGCCGTTATAGGCGATCTTCAGGAATTGCGGCCGCTCGGCGATGGTCAGCCCGGCCAGCGAGCGCAGCAGGCAGTCGTTGATGTAATGCGGCAGGACCTCAGGGTCGATGCCGGTCTCGACGTTCGGATTGAAGACCTCGAGGAAGTAGGGGAAGTCGGCCGCCTCGGCATCCTTGCGAAACGCCGCGAACTCGCTGAGCGAGTGGTAGTCGGCGTCCAGGTCGTTGTTGAAGGTGATCGAGTACAGCCCGATCTCGGCGCCGACCTCCTTCGCCCGCTCGAGCGAGGCGGTGCGGAACGGCAGCGACGGATCCTTGGCGTAGTCGCCGCCGCGCACGCGCCAGATGTCGCTGGCGTCATTGGCGCGGATCGCCGGCTTGACCTTGCTGCCCTTGTAGGCGCCGCGCAGCTGCAGCTGCTCCAGGTTCGACACCGAGGTCAGCATGATGTCGACGATGTCCTGCTCGAGGATCGCCACCATCTCGTCCAGCCACTCGGCTCGGGTCCGGTTGCGGATCACGCGGCCCTCGGCATCCCGGACCGGGCCGGACCAGCTCATGGACGGACCCATGTCGCTGTCCTTGGCATCGGCGATCAGGAAATCGGTCCGCCGGTACTCGCCTGACCGGATCCGCTTGAGCTTCTTGTCCGCACGCGTCATCGCCGCTGATTCCCCGGGCCATTCATGGATGTGCCAGCCCGGGCGGAGCGCGCCCGGCCAAGCCTGGAGTCAGGAAAGAATTTTTTTGAGCGCGTGTCCAGAGAAACTTTTTTTCTTGTGCCCGCTGGCGCTGCTTACTACGCTTCCGGCCAGGTGATCGGATCGAGCGCGGTGGCGAGGGCGAACCATGGAGCCCGCCGTGCCGCCGTCGATGTTCGCCCGAGCGCCTCCGGGAGGCCTCAACGAAAGGGAGCAAACAATGACAACTGCGCTAGCTCGCGGCGTCTTGCCGATGCTGCTGTCGGCGGCGATCGCGACCCCGGCTGTGGCCGGCGAGGTGACGGTCTGGTCGTGGTTCATCCAGAGCACGATGGAAAAATCCATCGCCGCCTTCGAGGAGAAGCACCCGGGCGTGACGGTGAACTACACCTACTACAACTACTCGCCCGAATACATCACAGCGCTCAAGGCGGCCGCCGCTTCGGGCTCGCTGCCGGACGTCATCGGCCTGCAGCCGGGCTCGCTGACCCAGCAATATCGGGAGCAGCTCGAGCCTTTGAACGACCGCGCCGCGGCGACCTGGGGTGCCGACTGGGCCGACAAGGTCTTCCCGGTCAACAAGAAGCAGATGCTGATGGGCAATCCGGCCGGCGACGAGAACTATTACATCGTGCCGCAGGAAAGCCAGGTCTTGTGCATCTGGTACAACCGCAAGATCTTCGAGCAGCTGGGCCTGACCGTGCCGGCGACCTATGACGATCTGAAAGCGGCCGCGGCCAAGCTCACCTCGGCCGGCTACATCCCGATGTTCCAGGGCGCTGCCGACGGCTGGCAGAACGAGAACGTGTTCTTGATGATCGCCAACCAGTTCGAGCCGGGCATCGTCGAGAAGGCGCAATATGGCGAGGCACCTTGGAGCTCGCCCGCGCTGGTCGAGGCGATGGGCGCCTGGAAGGGCTTGTTCGATGATGGCGTGTTCCAGGAAGGTGCCCTTGGCGCCCACGCCTATCCGACCGGCGCCCAGCTGTTCGCCCAAGGCCGGGTCGGCATGATGGCGCTGGGCTCCTGGTGGATGCAGGAGAGCAAGTTCCCGCCGCCGCTGTCCGAATTCGTCCAGGACATGGCCGGCTTCGATTTCTTCCAGCTGCCACCGCTCAAGGCAGGCAACCCCGCCAGCCCGCCGGTCGGCGGCATCGACATCGGCTATGGCCTGACCAAGAACGGCGCCGACAATCCCGATGCCTGGACCTTCCTGGCGGAGCTGACCAACGGCGTCGGCCTGCAGCAGGCGTTGAACGACCTGAACGATCTGCCGGCCTTCGACGGCCATGCGCCGCAAGGCGACATCTCGGAGCATGTGCAGCAGCTCTCGGCGCGCTTCATGGAGGCGCTGCCGAAGGCCGAGAACCAGCGCTTCGCCTCGCCTGCCGTCGCGGAAGCGCTCGACAACGCGCTGGCTGGCGTGGCCGCGGGCGATCTCGAGGTGGCGGCTGCCCTGGCGTCGGTCCAGGCCGCGACCGACAAGGCGCTCGGGCGCTAGCTGCGGTAGCGGCAGGGATCGGCTTGCCTCGATGAGCACGCTCGTGCAGCCGACGGCCGGAACCGCGCCAGCGACGCGGTTCCGGCCCGCCGCCGTGCGAGGCCGGCCGTCGCATTACGCCTTCGTGCTGCCGGCGGTGCTGCTGTTTGTCCTGTTCATCGCCTATCCGATCCTCTGGGTCATGGGCCAGAGCCTCTATGCCGAGAGCCCGCAGACCGGCCGCAGCTTCGTCGGCCTCGCCAACTATCTGGCGGCATTCCAGGACCGCACCTTCTGGCTGGTGCTGCGCAACATGCTGCTCTGGGGCCTGATCACGATCCCGGTGCAGATGCTGATCGGCGGCCTGCTGGCCTATGCCATCGAGCGCCATACCAAGCGGCTGCGCGGCTTCTACCGGACCATGTTCTTCTTGCCCGTGGTCACCTCGGTCTCGGTGGTCAGCCTGGTCTGGGTCCAGATCTACGCGCCCTATTACGGCATCGCGCAGGAATATCTCCGCCATCTCGGCATCACCATCAGCAGCTCCCTGATCGGCGATTCGACCTTCGCGATCTATGCCCTGATCGTGGTCAATATCTGGCAGTGGACCGGCTTCTCCATGCTGCTCTACATCGCCGGCATCGCCAATCTGTCCGAGGAGGTGCTGGACGCCGCCAAGATCGACGGTGCCGCGGGCTGGCGCCTCGCCACGGACGTCGTGGTGCCGATGCTGGCGCCGGCCACCAAGTCGCTGCTGCTGCTGGGCGTGATTGGCACGCTGCAGACCTTCCCGATCGTCCATCTGATGACTGGCGGCGGGCCCAACCATGCGAGCGAGGTGTTCGGCACCGCGATCTTCAAGCAGAGCTTCATCCTGGGCGACACCGGCATGGGGGCGACGCTCTCGGTCATCGTCCTGGTGATCGCCCTGGCGCTGACGCTGGTGCAGATCGTCCTGCTCGGCACGCGCTTTGCCGCGGTCAGGGCCTGAGCCGATGGCGCCCGCCCTCAAGCGCGTCCTGCGCCCCATCCTGCTGCATGGCACGCTGATGCTGGTGCTGGCGCTCTGGCTGGTGCCGCTGATCTACATGGTCTCGGTCGGCCTGCGCACGCCGGCCCAGGCGTTCAATCCGGTGCTGTTCGCCTGGCCGGTGACCTTCGCCAATTTCGTCACCGTGCTCCGCGACAACCCCCTGGGCGGCATCTTCTTGAACTCGCTGATCGTCACAGTCGCGACCGTGGTCCTGGTGGTGCTGGTCGCATCGATGGTGTCGTTCGCCATGTCGGTGCTGCGCCTGCCGGGCGGATCGGCGCTCTACGCCGTGCTGCTGACCACGCTGATGGTGCCGCTCGCCTCTCTGGTCCTGCCGCTCGCGATCCTGCTCAAGACCTTCGGCTGGGTGAACAGCTACGCCGGCCTGATTTTCCCTTATGTGGCGCTGGGCGTGCCGTTCGCGATGGTGGTGCTCAAGGCCTTCCTCGACGACACGCCGCGCATGTTGTTCGAGGCGGCGACCGTGGACGGCTGCACGCCCTGGCAATGCTACCGCCATGTGGCGCTGCCGGTGATCCGGCCGGCGCTGGCCTTCGTCGCGATCTGGCAGTTCATCGTGACCTGGAACGAGTTCTTCCTGGCGCTGATCGTGCTGACCAAGCCGGAGCTGAAGACCGTGACGATCGTGCCGATGCAGTATTCCGGCCTGTACATGGCCAATCCCGGCGCCCTGTTCGCGATCCTGACCCTGATCGCGCTGCCGCTGATCGTCCTCTACGTCCTGGTCCAGCGCGCCTTCGTCGCCGGCCTGCTGGCCGGTGCCGTGAAAGGCTAGGCGCATGGGCATCAGGTCAGGCGAGGCCGCGGCGACCGCTTCCGGCGGCCCTGAGTTCGGCCAGGGCGGCGACATCATCCAGGGCATCGTGGCGATCGCGCGCGGTGATGATCGGACCATGGCCAGCCTCGCCCGCTGGCTGATCGACAACCAAAGCCAGGGCACCAGCCTCTCGATCTCGGATCTGGCCCAGGCGACCGGGGTCAGCGAGACGACCGTGTTCCGGTTTTGCAAGCTGCTCGGCCTGAAGGGCTATACCGAGCTGCGCCTGGCGCTGGCCGAGAGCCGCGGCATGCTCCTGGGCGCCAAGCTCGCCATGTCCATCGGCGAGCCGGTGGGCGGCGCGTTCGATCCCTACACCGTCCTGATGCGCCGCGTGGTCGACGTCAATTCCGAGCAGCTCCTGAAGACCCTGCAGCTGGTCAGCCCGGAGCAGATCCGGGACGCGACCGCGCGGATGATGGCGGCCGAGCATATCCATCTGGTCGGCTTCGGCTCCTCGGCGCCGGTCGCGTTCGATTTCTACCAGCGCCTGCTCTGCCTGGGCGTCGCCGCCAGCGCCCATTCCGACCCGCACATCCTGGCGGCGATCCTGGCCAACGCCAAGCCGGGCGTGCTGTTCTTCGGCATCTCATCCTCTGGTCGCACGCGCGATCTGATCGAGGCCTTCGAGACCGCTGGCTCGCGCGGCCTGACCCGGATCGCGATCACCAGCGATCCGGCCTCGCCGCTCGCCAAGGCCGCGGACATCTCGCTGGTCTCGGCGGTCCGCCGCTCGGTGCTGGCGCGCGAGGAGCTGGCGACCCGCATCTCGCAGCTGGCGATCGTCGAGATGCTGAGCGTCGCGGTCGCGATCGAGCATCCGAACCGGGCCGCCCTGCTCGGCGACAACTCGCTGCTGGAGCGGGAGATCGCGAAGCTGCGCCTGCCTGATCGAGCCACCAACGGAAAGCCATAGCCCACATGACCACGACCGATCCCGTCAAAGCCGTCATCGTCCGTTGCTGCCGCCTGATGGCGGCCAAGTCCCTGATCGCCGGCACCGAGGGCAATGTCAGCGCCCGGGCGCGCGACGGCGGCATCTGGACCACGCCCGCCAACCTCAACAAGGGCGAGGTCAGCGAGGACGTCCTGGTCCGGGTCGATTTCGAGGGCCGGGTGATCGAGGGCGAGCGCTCTCCAACCTCCGAGCGCTTCATGCATCTGGAGTTCTATCGTCAGCGGCCAGGCGTGGGCGGGGTCGCCCATGGCCATCCGATCTATTCGACCGCCTATGCCGCGGCTGGCCGGAAGCTGCCGAGCGGCATCCTGCCGGAGCTGGTGGCGACCATCGGCGATGTCGCGCTGGTCCCCTATGGCACCCCGTCCGGCCCCAAGCTCGCCGCCGCGATCGCGCCCTATGTGACCCGCCACAACGCCTTCCTGCTGCAGAACCACGGCGCCATCGCCTGCGGCGGCGACGTTCTGCAGGCCTATCAGCGGCTGGAAGTGGTCGAGGCCTATGCCCGGACCTGCTGGGCAGCGGAGGCGCTGGGCGGCGTCCGGCCGCTGAGCGCGGAGGCAATCGCCGATCTGCCGGCGCCGGTGTTCGACTGAGGCCAGGCAGCGGCGGTCACCGCAGATGCGCGATCTGTTCCTCGGCCTCGATCTCGGCACCAGCGGCTGCAAGCTGATCGCGTTCGACCGCGATGGCGCGATCGTCGGCCGGGCGGCGCGCGCCTATCGCCAGACGATCCTGGACATCGTCCACACCCTCGATCTCGAAATGGTCTGGGCCAAGGCCGTCGAGTGCTTCCAGGAGCTGGCGGCCGTGGACCTGGCGGGGCGGGCGCGCACGCTCGCGATCTCGGCGCTGGGCGAGGCGTTCGTGCTGGTCGATGCGGCCGGCCGGCCGCTGCACCCGGCGCCGGTCAGCACCGATATGCGCGGCCTCGGCGCCATGGCGGCGCTGAACGAGCGGATCGGCGCCGAGCGGCTGGCCCGCGTGACTGGTCATGCGCCTTCGCCGATCCACTCGATCTACAAGCTGATGTGGATGAAGGAGCATGCGCCGGAGATCCTCTGCTCCGGCGTCCGATGCTTGTGCTTCCACGGCTTTGCCCTGATGCGGCTGGGCCTGGCGCCGGCAATCGACCAGTCGCTGGCCGCCCGGCTGATGCTGCTGGACGTCACGACCGCCGAATGGTCGCCGATGCTGCTGGAGGCGGCCGGGCTGCGCCTGGACCAGCTGCCGCCGGTGGTGCGAAGCGGCACGCCGCTCGGCCAGATCCCGGATGGGATCGCGCGCCAGCTGCGGCTGCCCAGCGGGGTCGAGCTGGTCGCCGGCGCCCATGACCAGCCGATGGGCGCGCTCGGCGCGGGCGTGCTCGAGCCGGGCATGGCGATGTACTCGATCGGCACGACCGAAGCGCTGGTCGTGCCACGGCCGGCGCTGGATACCGAGCTGGCGGCGCAGAACATCCCGATCTACGCCCATGCGGCGCCGGGCGGCCATGTCTGCCTGATCGGCAGTCAGAGCGGCGGTCGCGTGCTCGCTTGGCTGCACGACATGATGGGCCGGCCGCCCCAGGACATCGGCGGGCTGCTGGCCGAAGCCGCCCCGGTCAGGGCGACCACGCCGATCCTGCTGGCCCATCTCGCGGGCAGCGGCACGGTCCTGAACGACGCCACCAGCCGCGCCGTGCTGCACGGCTTCGGGCTCGAGACCACGCGCGGCGATCTGGTCGCGAGCTTCCTCGAGGGCATCACCCTGGAGCAGGCGCTGAGCCTGGATCATCTGACCAGGACCACTGGTCCGCTGGCGGAGGTCCGGGCGATCGGCGGCGGCACCCGCTCGGACCTCTGGCTGCAGATGAAGGCGGATATCCTGGGCTGCCCGGTCACCCGGATGGCGGTCGACGACGCGCCCTGCCTGGCCGGCGCGATCCTCGGCCGGGCGGCGCAGGACGATGGCACCGACCTCGCGCGGGTGGTCGCCGAGATGGTGCACACCAAAGAGAGCTTCGCGCCGCGGCCGGGGATGCATGAGCTGCATCAGCAGCGCAAGGCGGTCTATGCCCGGCTCTATGCCGCCCAGCGGCAGATCAACGGCTAG
This sequence comes from uncultured Alphaproteobacteria bacterium, assembly GCA_902826935.1. Taxonomy (GTDB): domain Bacteria; phylum Pseudomonadota; class Alphaproteobacteria; order Geminicoccales; family Geminicoccaceae; genus CADEGR01. The sequence continues at coordinate 51,385 of CADEGR010000003.1, forward strand.
CGCGGCGGCCGGCTAGGCGCCGGTCACCCGCCAGATCACGTCGCCGACATCGTCCGCCACCAGCAGGCTGCCATCGGGACCGAGCGTGACGCCGACCGGGCGGCCATAGGACGCCTTTTCGTCCGGCGACAGGAAGCCGGTGAGCACGTCGCGCGGCGGGCCGGCTGGGCGGCCATTGGCGAACGGCACGAAGATGACCTTGTAGCCGCTGAGCGTGCTGCGGTTCCAGGAGCCGTGCTGGCCGATCGCCATGCCGTCCGGGAAACCGGGCAGGGTGCCGGCCGGCAGCCAGCAGAGGCCGAGCGAGGCGGTATGGCCGCCCAACGCGTAGTCCGGCCGGATCGCCTTGGCGACCAGGGCCGGATCCTGCGCCACCCGGTCATCGACGGTCTGGCCCCAGTAGCAATAGGGCCAGCCGTAGAAGCCGCCGTCCTGGACCGAGGTCAGGTAGTCGGGCGGGGTCTCGTCGCCCAGGCCGTCGCGCTCGTTGACCACGGTCCAGAGCTGGCCGGTCTGCGGCTCCCAGGCGAGGCCGACCGGATTGCGCAGGCCTGAGGCGAAGATCCGGCTCTGGCCGCTGGCCAGATCGAGCTCGTAGACCGCCGCCCGGCCGTCTTCCGCGGCCATGCCCTGATCGCCGATATTGCTGAGCGAGCCGACCCCGACATAGAGCTTCTGCCCGTCGGGGCTGGGCAGCAGGCTGCGGGTCCAATGGCCGCCGGGCTTGAACTCGGCGAGCTTGCGGCCCGGCGCGGTGATCCGGCTGGTGCCCGGGCTGTAGGGGAAGGCGACCACGCCATCGGTGTTGCCGACATAGAAGGTCTCGCCCAGGAGCGCCATGCCGAAGGGCTGGCTCAGCCCCTCCAGGAAGGGCTCGCTGATCTCGGCCACGCCATCCCTATCGGCATCGCGCAGGAGCGTGATCCGGTTCGGGCTGATCCCGACCGCCGCGGCCCGGCGCATGGTGCTGACCATGGCATAGTCGAACAGGCTGCGGACCGTGCCGGCGATCGAGCTGGACTCGGCGACCGTCACGTCGCCATTGGGCAGCACCAGGATCCAGCGGGGATGCTTCAGGCCGGCGGCAAAGGCATTGACCTTGAGCCCGGCTGCGGCCACCGGCGTCTGGCCCGGCGCCCAGCCTTTGGCGGTCGGCATCTTCAGGGTCGGGATGCTGCCTTGCGGCCTGGCCGCCGGAATCGACGGGCTGCTGCCCATGGCCGGCTCCGGCACGCTACCCTGCAGCCGCCGCCACATGACCGTCGCATCGCCGACCAGCGCAACCAGCTGCGCAAACGCACCAGATGGGTTCAATACACCTCTCCCCGCTCGAAGCCATGCTAGCCAAAGCGGAGATGCGTGGGAACCGACCGCACACGCTGGCGGGCCAGGACCGTTGCATTTGCGGCTTTTCACCCCAAGTCCAAAGATCAGCGCGGCTTGGCCCTGCCGCCCGGTCGCTGTCACCCCTGCTGGAGGTCGAGCAAGCCGCATGAGCGATGCACAAGCCTATACCCCGCCGAAGGTCTGGACCTGGGACCAGGCGAGCGGCGGCATGTTCGCCAACATCAACCGCCCGATCGCCGGGCCGACCCACGACCAGGAGCTGCCGGTCGGCCAGCATCCGCTGCAGGTCTACTCGCTGGCCACGCCGAACGGCATCAAGGCCACGATCCTGCTGGAGGAGCTGCTGGCGGCCGGCCATGGCGGCGCCGAGTACGATGCCTGGCTGATCAAGATCGGCGAGGGCGAGCAGTTCTCGAGCGGCTTCGTCGCGATCAACCCGAACTCCAAGATCCCGGCCCTGGTCGATCGGAGCGGCGCCAAGCCGGTGCGCGTCTTCGAATCCGGCGCGATCCTGCTCTATCTCGCGGAAAAGTTCGGCGCCTTCCTGCCAGCCGATCCGGCCGACCGGGCCGAATGCCTGTCCTGGCTGTTCTGGCAGATGGGCAGCGCGCCGTTTCTAGGCGGGGGCTTCGGGCATTTCTACGTCTATGCCCCGGAGAAGTTCGAGTATCCGATCAACCGCTACGCCATGGAGGCGAAGCGCCAGCTGGATGTGCTGAACCGCCGGCTGGCCGACCACCGTTATCTCGCCGGCGCGGACTACACCATCGCCGACATCGCGAGCTGGTCCTGGTACGGCCAGCTGGCGCTCGGCCGGCTCTATGATGCGGCCGAGTTCCTCGATGTGGCGTCCTACGAGCATGTCGTCCGCTGGGCCAAGGAGATCGACGCCAGGCCCGCGGTCCGGCGCGGCCGGATGGTCAACCGGACCTTTGGCGAGCCGGCCTTGCAGCTGCATGAGCGCCACGACGCCAGCGACTTCGACACCAAGACCCAGGACAAGCTGCAAGCGGCGGAATAGGCCTAGGCTGGATCGATCACCGCGTCGATCGGCCGGCGCAGCGAGGGCGGCAAGGTCGGGCCGCGGCCGAATCGGACCACCAGATCCGGCCGCCGCTCACCGAGGCCGAGAAATGCGGCGAACTGCGCGCGCAAGCTCGGCACCTCGACCGGCTGGTTGATGAAGGCGAGGCGGAGGTCGAGTGCTGTGGCCTGCAGGGCGAAGCGCTGGCAGGCCCGGCCGGCCGCGATCCAGCCCGCTGGATCGTTGCTCGGCGCCACGAAGACCGCGATGCCGGCGGATGAGCGGATCTGCCGGGCATAGCTGTCGTTCTCGCTGGCTTCGGTCATGACCCAAGGCAGGAGGCGCCGCGCGAGCCAGGCGGGCAGGGCCGGTCGCCCAGAGCTGCGGGTCGAGAGCCCGTCCAGCCGTTCCAGCGCCATGCGGTCGTTGAAGCGGAGCCAGCTGATCAGCTCCGCCATGAACGCCGGATCCCGCATCTGCGCGCTGTTGCCCTGGACGACATAGTCCAGGATCGCCGTCATGCGCGCCGGCTCGGTGACCAGCCGGCACTCGACCTTGGCAAGGCTGCCGGCCCGGGCCAGCTGATCCAGCTCGGCGCTGCTGAGCGTCTGCCCATCATAGTCGCTGCGCGTGGATTGCCGCCGCATGAGCGCCTCGGCGAGCGGATTGCCAGCGGGCTGGCGTCGCTCCAGCGCCAGGCCAGCCCCCTGGCTTGCGGCCGGGTCCAACGTCGGATGGGCCTGGAACCCGCAGATCGGCGCGGCCTGGACCATGTTCTCCACGGCGCAGCCCAAGGACGCGAACAGATGATGGTCGTCGGGATCGACCGCCGGGCAGCGCCGGCTGAAATCCGGCCGGATCGTGATCCGGTCGGGGGCCAGCGCGAACCGCCAGGGCTGGGTATTGTGGCTGTTGGCGGCGAGCGTGCCGGCGCGCACGAGCTCGCGGAGGCCGCCCGCAGGCGCGAGCGGGCGCCAGATCTGCTGCACCGCTGCTTCGTAGCTGTCCGGCGACGCTTCGGCCAGGGCCGGAGCCGCGGTCATGGGCGCCGTCATGGCAAGGCCGGAGATCAGGCTGCGACGGTGCATGGCGCGACACCTCAGGACAGGTCGAGCGCCTGGATAATCTGCTCCTTCAGCGCTTGCACCTCCGGCGCGGTCCGCCGGCGCGGGCGCGGCAGGTCGATCTCGAGCTCGCGGCGGATCCGGCCGGGCTGGCCGGCCATGACCACGACCCGGTCGGCCAGGGTGACCGCCTCCTCGACATCGTGGGTGACCAGGATCAGCGTGAAGCGGGCTTCGGCCCACAGCGCCGCCAGATGATCCTGCAGCTTCAGGCGGGTGAAGCTGTCGAGCGCGCTGAACGGCTCGTCCATCAACAGGATCGAGGGCTGCCGGACCAGGGCGCGGGCGAGCGCCGTGCGCTGCGCCATGCCGCCCGAGAGCTGGCGCGGCAGGGCGTCGCCGAAGCGCTCGAGGCCGACCGCGTCGAGCAGCCCGTCGATCCGCCGGTCCTGCTCGGCGCGCGGCAGATCGAGCAGCGCCAAGCGGATATTGCCGCGCACGGTCAGCCAGGGCATCAGCCGCGGCTCCTGGAACACCATGCCGACCGCCGCGGTCGGCCCCTGGACCGGGCGGCCGTCCAGGATGACCTCGCCGTGGCTCGGCTGGTCCAGGCCGCCGACGATGCGCAGCAAGGTGGATTTGCCGCAGCCGGTGGTGCCGACCAGCGCCACGATCGCATGCTCGCCGACGGCGAGATCGATGCCCTCCAGCGCCAGATGGCGCAGGCCGGCGCCGTCGTCGAAGCGCTTGGCCAGCTGGCTGATCGCGAGCATCAGGTCTGTCCCGGCGTGCGGCCGAAAGCGTCCTGCCAGGCGAGCAGCCGGCGGCTGACGGCCATGAGCAGCGCATCCGACAGCTTGCCAGCGAGCGCGAACAGGATCAAGGCGCCCACGATCATCGCCGGCCGGCCGGTCATCTGGCCGTCCAGCATCAAGAAGCCCAACCCTTGGCTCGCGCCCATCAGCTCGGCGGCGATCACGAACATCCAGCCCAAGGCGAGGCCGGCGCGCAGGCCGGTGAGGTAGCTGGGCAAGGTCGCCGGCACCAGGATCCGCCCGACCAGATCGAGGCGCGACAAGCGCAGGATCCGGCCGACCTCGACCAGCTTGCGGTCGACGCCCTGGATGCCGCTCATCAGGTTGAGATAGATCGGGAAGAACACGCCGACCGCGATCAGGGTCACCTTCGAGGCCTCGAAGATGCCGAACCAGAGGATGAACAGCGGGACCCAGGCGAGCGAGGGCACCGCCTTCAGGGCCTGCAGGGTCGGATCGAGCAGCTGGCGGGCGAGCCGCGAGGCGCCGGTCAAGGCCCCCAGGATGGTCGCAGCCGCCATGCCGAACAGAAAGCCCAGCGCGACCCGCTGGGTGGTCACCGCGATATGGCCGAGCAGCTCGCCGCGCTGCCACAGATCGAACAGCTCGCCCGCCACGCCGGCCGGCGAGGGCACCAGCTGCTCGGACAGCATGCCGAGCGCGCTGAGGGACTGCCAGAGCGTCAGCAGCAGCAGTGGCACGAGCAGGCCGAGCCAGGCGCGCCGGCTGGGCCAGGCCAGCGCCGCCGGCTTCGCGATGCTGTCGGCCAGGGCTGGCGGGCGCTGCGCCAGCGCGCGGTCAGCCGGCATCGCTAGCCGCCGGCCTTGCTCGGGAAGAAGGCCGGATCGAGCAGCTCGTCCACGGTCTTGGCGACGTCGACCTCCGGCTTGATGATGCCGATCTTCTGCAGCACCGCGCCGGCACCCTGGAGCGCTTCGCGCTGCGCCGCGCCGATCACCGGGTTGGCCAGATCGGTCCGCTCGCCCAGCTGCTTGGCGGCGACCTCGGGCGGGATCTTGGCGGCCGCGACCAGGATCGCCTGCAGCTCGTCGGGATGCTCCTGGGCATAGGTCCGGCCGCGCTCATAGACCACGAGGACGCGGCGCACCAGCTCCGGATGATCCTGGGCGAAGGCCTCGCGCACATTCAAGACGCCATAGGTGTTGAGGTCGGGTGCCCGGTGGAACAGCACGGCGTCGCTCTCGACCTCGGCGCGCGCCATATAGGGATCGAGCCCGGCCCAGGCGTCGACCTGGCCCTTGATCAGCGCGGCATAGCCGTCCGGATGCTGCAGCAGCACCGGCGTGATGTCGCTCTCCGAGAGCCCCTTGGCGTCGAGCGAGCGGAGCAGGAAGATATGCGGATCGGTGCCGCGGGTGACCGCGACCGATTTGCCCGCCAGGTCCTCGATCTTGGTGATGCCGCTGTCCTTGCGGGTCACGAGCGCGGTCCATTCCGGCTTGGAATAGACGTAGACCGCCTTGATCGGCAGGCCGCCGGCGCGGCCGATCAGCGCCGCCCCGCCGGCGCTCGAGCCGAAGTCGAGCGAGGCGCCGCGCAGGAACTCGAGCGCCTTGTTCGAGCCCAGGCTCAAGACCCAGTTGACGGTGATGCCGTCCGCCGCGAACGCCTCCTCCAGCCAGCCCTTCTCCTTGAGCAGCAGGCTGACGGGGTTGTAGTAGGCGTAGTCGACGTTGATCGCCGAGGGCGGCTCGGCCGCCTGCGCGGCCGCGCCCGCGAGGCCGGCGGCGCCGGCCAGGGCAAGCCAGCAGCGGCGAGTCCATAGGGTCATCAAAGGCATCCTCCCAGC
>CADEGR010000003.1:57544-67235 GCA_902826935.1 uncultured Alphaproteobacteria bacterium
CCAGGGCAAGCCAGCAGCGGCGAGTCCATAGGGTCATCAAAGGCATCCTCCCAGCTTCGCTGTCAGCTTCATTCCAGCCTCATCCCAGCATGATCAAGGCGTCGGCGGGCAGCTTGGCGCGCGCCGCCAGGCGCAGGCGCATTGGTTGGGCAGCTCCGCGAGCAGCCGAGCCGCCGCCTGTTCGGCCTGCCACGGCGTGCCGAACAGCTTGCCCTCGAGGGCGTAGAAGGGGCGGCGCGCGGCCCGGAAGCGGAAGCGACCGCGTTCCGGGAGCAGCACGCCGGCGGCGTCGCCGTCGACTTCGATCAGGACTGCATTGGCCATGGAACACCTCCGGCCGACCGGTGCCGGCCTAACGCTGACGTGGCGGGTCGTCGCTGAGCGGCGGGGCTCATCGGCGACATCGCGCGCGCAGGTCGGCCAAGCGGAGCGGGGAGGTGGGGTGCGCGAACGCGCTGGCTGGAAGCGTCATCGTCTTGCCCATCAATCTGGAGCCCACGAAGACGCTTCGTGGCGCTTTAGCGTTGGTGACGCGGCGCAAGCTGCTCCATCAAATCCCGCGGGCATCGCCGCTCAGGACGACGCCATGAGCCATAGAAGCAGGCAGGCGGGTTCGAGTCAATATCCTATAGATCTAGTAGCCTAACGGGGTGGCCAAGCCCGTGGCGCGGCGCGGTCGCACACTCTAGGCGACGTCGCGCAGCAGGTCCTCGGCCGCCCTGACGTCGGGCGTGCAGTGGCCTTCGGCGAACCAGTCGTGGAGGGGCGCCAGCAGGTCGCGGGCGCGGATCACGTGGCCCTCCTGCAGGCAGATCCGGCTCAAGCTGGTGACCGCCCGCAGCTCCAGGAGCTTGGCCTGCTGCTCGCTCGCCAGCTGGCGCGCGCGCTCGCACCACGCGGCAGCGGCGCCGCCGGGTCCGCCCATGGCGCAGGCGATCTCGCCCTTCAGCCGATAGATCTCCGGCAGCCACCAGCGCTCGGCGCTCTGCTCCGCCATGGCCAGCGCCTCGTCGACCGCCGCCAGCGCGCTGGCGCCATCGCCGCAGGCCCAGCTGGCATCGGCGTGCAGCCAGACCAGATAGGGCAGCTGGCTGCGCGCCTCGGTCGCGCGGTAGGCGGCGAGGCCCCGGCGGATCTCCGCCAGCGCCTGGCGGTTGCCATCCAGGCGCGCGCGGGCGGCGCCGGCCAGGACGGTGGCGCAGGCCGACAGCCAGGTGAAGCCCCGCTCGGCGCTGATCGCGCGCGCCGCTTCGGCGCAGACCAGCTGCTGGTCCGGCTCGCGGCGAAAGCTGCGCAAGCCCGCCGCAAGGGTCAGGGCGAAGGCCTGGCTGAACGGATGGTCGAGCTCGTCGGCGAAGGCGCGCGCGGCCGCATCCCGCTCCAGCGCCTGGTCGGGAAAGCCCAGGAGCCAGAGCAGCCAGGCGCCGAAGGACAGGCAATCGACCTTCGGATCCTGCAGCCGGCCGTGGCTGCGCCGCGGCGTGGCGTCGTAGAGGGCCACGCTGCTATCCAGATGGTCCAGGGCCGGCGCCAGCTCGCCCATATGCAGCAGCGTGATGCCGGTCAGCTGATGCGCCAGGAGACGCGCGCGTGGCTCGCCGCCTTGCTGGGCCAGCTGCATGCACTGGTCGACCAGGTCGCGCGCCTTTGGCCATTCGCCCCGGGTGGCATGGATCAGCCCGCGCGCGGTCAGGATCGAGAACAGCGACTTGACGTCGCCCAGCCGGGCGCCGACCGCGTGGGCGCGCGCATAGGCCGCCTCGACGTCGCTGGCGGCGTAGCCCTTGGTCGCCATCAGGGCCTGGCCGAGGGCGGTTTCCAGGCCCAGCTCCTGCCGGGCCAGGCTGGCGCTGTCAGGCAGCTCGCGCAGCAGGCTCAGGCCTTTCTGGAAATGGGCGATCGCCTCGACATGGGCTGAATGCAGCATGGCCTTGCGGCCGGCCCGCCACCAATGCTCGATCGCCTCCTTGGGCAGGCCGCCTTCGGTCGCGTGGTGGGCGAGCAACTCGGGATGGGCCTCGCTGGTCGCCGCCGCCGGCTCGGTCAATTGCCGGAACAGCTGCCGATGATAGAGCTGGCGCCGGCTCTTGAGCAGCGAGTGGTAGGCGGCATCCTGGATCAAGGCGTGCTTGAAGCTGTAGGTCGCGCGCGGCGGCCGGCCCTTGCAATGGACCAGGCCGGCCTCGGTCAGCTGCGTCAGGGCCAGCTCGAGGGCCGGACCGGACAGGCCGACCAGCGAGGCCACCATGTCATAGGCGAACTCGCGGCCGATCACGGCGCCGATTTGCGCCACCTCCTTGGCCTGGCCCAGCTGGTCGAGCCGCGCCATCAAGGAGGCCTCGAGCGAGGACGGGATCGCCGGCGCCAGGAACTCGCCGGTCAGCTCGTAGTGATCGCCGCGATCGGCGAGCAGCCCGGAGCCGACCATGGTCTTGGTCAGCTCCTCGACGAACAGCGGCACGCCATCCGCCTTGAGCACGATCTGATCGACCAGGAGCGGCGGCAGGCGCTTGGCCTTGACCACTCGTTCCACCAGCTCCGCGCCCTGGCGCCGGCCCAGGCGGTTCAGCGTGATCCCGGTCACGTGCGGGGCGCCCAGCCAGCTTGGGGCGAAGTCCGGCCGGAAGGTGAACAGGCCGAGCAAGGGCAGGCTCTGCATCGAGCGGACCAGGCGATCGAGCAGCTCAAGCGAGGTCGGATCGATCCAGTGCAGATCCTCGAAGATCAGCAGCACCGGCTTGCGCATGGTCAGGCTGACCAGCTGCTGGACCAGCGCATCCAGGGTCCGCTCCTTTTGCAGATCCGAGCTCAGGGTCAAGGGCGGGTAGCGATCGTCGAAGGGGATCGACAAAAGGGCGGCGAGCAGCGGCCGGAGCTCGGCGCTGGCGTCGGCGGCCTGGCTCAGCAGCCGTTCCAGCTTGTCCAGCCTGAGCTCCGCCGGATCGGCCGGATCGAAGCGGGCGACCCGCTCCAGCCCCTGGACGATCGGGTGGAGCGGATTGTTGGTGTCGAACCGGGAGCAGTGAAAGCGCATGCGGGTATGCGGCTCCGTGCGCAGCCGCTCGCGGACCGCCTGGGCGAGGCGCGACTTGCCGATGCCGGCCTCGCCGCCGACCAGGACGATCTGGCCCTCGCCCTGCTTGGCCTGCTGCCACAGGCCGAGCAGCAGGCCAAGCTCGTGCTCGCGTCCGACCAAGGGGGTCAGGCCGCGGCTGTGCAGCGCCTCGAAGCGGCCCTGGGCGCCGCTGATCGCGAGCACGCGCCAGGCCTGGACCGGCTGATCGAAGCCCTTGAGCCGGTGCTGGCCGAGATCGGCGTAGGTGAAGAAGCCGCCGACCAGCTCGTGGGTGGCCGCGGCAATCACGACCTCGCCGGGCTTGGCCAGGGTCTGGAGCCGGGCGGCGAGATGCGGGGTGGCGCCGACCACGGTCTCTTCGGTCGCGGCGCCCTGGCCGATCAGGTCGCCGACCACGACCCGGCCGGTGGCGACGCCGATCCGGACCTGCAAGGCCGCACCGCCCGGCGCCCGCAGCTTGGCCACGGCCTCGACCAGCTCGAGCGCCGCGCGCAGCGCCCATTCGGCGTCATCCTCATGCGCCCGCGGATAGCCGAAATAGGCCAGGATGCCATCGCCGAGGAAGCGGGCGATGTGGCCGCTGAAGCGGTCGATCACCGCAGCGCAGACATCCTGATAGGCGCGAATGACCTCGCGCAGCTCCTCGGGATCGAGCTTGAGCGACAAGGCGGTCGAGCCGACCAGATCGCAGAACAGGACCGTGAGCTGCCGCCGCTCGGCGCCCTCAGGCGTGACCGCAGGCGTGCGCGGCCGCATGGGCTCGCATGCTGGCGCTGCGGCCGGCAGCGCCGCGATCGCCTTGCGCAGCCGGATCCGATCGCCGACCGAGAGCCCCAGATTGGCCAGGTCGCGCTCGCCGAGGTCGGGCAGAACGTCGAAGGCGATGTCATGGGCGAGCAGGGCGTCGGCATGCCGGCCGAGGCCGTGCTGCTCGAGCCATTCCCGAAATGTCGCGTTGCTGCCCACGGCTGCCCCTCATTAGGCCGTAGCCGCGAGCATACAAGCATCCCCGTCGCCCGTTTGTGATGCAGCTCACAGGCGCCAGGAGCGCGGGAAATGCCGGGACCTTGTGAGGCCGTTCATAGCTGGCAGCCGGCCGATCATGGCACAACCGCCGCATTGGCAGCGCAGCCACGGCTCCAATTGCAGGAGAATCAGCCATGACCCACGCGCTCAATCTCACCATCCCGATCAAGCAGGATGTCGAGACCCTGGCCAAGCTGGGCGCGCTCAAGTCGATCTTCGCCGAGCGGGTCCAGCCGCTGATCGCGGACGCCTTGCGCCGCTCCAAGATCGTGCATTTCGCGCGCGTCCTGGTGATCGACGACAAGTACATCCAGGTGATCACGGAATATGAAGGCCCGCATCTGGAATATACCGAGTTCTTTCGCGACGCCTTGACCCCGATCTTCGCCCAGATCTTCGCGCTCGCCGACGGTGCTCCGGATGCCGGCGATCCCAACGCCTTTTTCTTGTATGCCAAGGACCACAATATCAAGAGCCTGGGCCAGTCGACCGACGGCTCGACCACCTTCACCGGCGAGCCGGCGGGCTGGCTGTTCTCGGCCTATGACGGCCTGACCGTGAAGGATCTGCAGGCGCAGCTGCCACCGGCCGCCTGAGCCGGCGTCATCTGCCGACCCGATCGCCTGCCCGGAGCCCTGCGATGCCTGACCTGGCGCGCATCCAGTCGCTGATCGTCCAAGCTGCGGCCGGTCCGGTCTACCGGCTGGCGTTCTTCAAGATCGAGAGCACGGCCGGTGCCCGCCGCTTCCTGCGCGCTTGCCGGCCGCGCATCCCCTCGGCCGCCGAGCCGCAGCGGCCGCCGCCCATCCTGCAGCTGGCGCTGAGCTGGCGCGGGCTCGGCCGGCTGGCGGCCGGCCATCCCGGCCTGGCGCCGGCCGAGGGCGAGCGCCAGCTCGAGGCCTCGTTCGTGGCACCGTTGCCGTTCGATCCAGACTCGCTGGGGTTCACAGGCGCCAGCGCGCCCGAGCATTGGTGGGCCGGCAGCTGGCGCAATGCCGATCTCGATCTGGCGCTCTATGGCGCCTTCGCCGATGAGGCCCAGGCGGATGCCACGATGGCTGAGCTGGCCGTGCGCGCCGCGGCCGAGGGCCTGATCGAGCTGCGCCTGCCGCGCGGCGCGGGCGGCCGGCTCGGCGGTCACCGGCCGGCCGGAGGCATCGTGCATTTCGGCTATCGCGACGGCATCAGCACGCCAGCGATCGATTGGGCCGGCGACGGCAGCGCAGCCGTCGATTTCCGCGAGATCCTGCTCGGCTATCCTAACGAGACCTACCGGATGGCACCGATGCAGGCCGGGCCCTGGCAGGACCTGGTGCGGGACGGCTCGATCGCCTGCATCGCCTGGATCGAGCAGCATGTCCACGCCTTCAACCGCTTCCTGCGGACCGCCGCCGGGCAGCTGGCGGGCTTGGCGCCGGCAGGGCGCGAGGAGGAGTGGCTGGCCGCTCGCATGATGGGCCGCTGGCGCGATGGCTCGCCGATCATGCGCTGGCCCGACGCGCAGCCCGCGGCTCCGGATCTGGATGACCGGTTCGGCTATCGCGCGGATCCCGCCGGCCGCCGGTGCCCGCTCAATGCCCATATCCGGATCGCCCATGCCCGCGACGACGCGCTGGCCTATCCGATCGCGCGAAAATTCCCAAACGGGCCGCCGCGCTTCATCCGCCGTGGCTTCACCTATGGCGCGCCGGCGACCGGCGAGACCGAGGACGGCATCGAGCGCGGCCTGGTCGGCCTCTTCTTTTGCGCCCGCCTGAACGAGCAGTTCTTCAGCGTGCTGCGCTGGATGCAGGCGACCACCTTCAACGACGCCTTCGACCACGCGCCGCACACGAGCCGCATGCAGGACGCGGTCACCGGGACCCGGAGCGGCCGCAAGGTCGACCGGCAGCTGCATCTGGCTGAGGGCGAGCGCACCAGCGCGCTCGAGCTGCAGGACTTTATCACCTATCGCGGCGTCGCCCACCTGCTGATGCCGAGCTTGCCGAGCCTGGATCTGCTGGCAGAGGAGCCTGGCTAGGCGCTCGCGCGTTGTGGCGGCACTGCCGGCCGTTCAGCTGCCGCCCCAGGGGTCGAACATCTGCTGCAGGTCCAACAGCGTCACCATCCGGCCCTCGATCGTGACCAGGCCGCTCATGAAGCGATGGGCGGCCGGGTCGCCCAGGTCGGGCACCGGCATGATTTCCTGGCCGTTCAAGGTGATGATGTCCGACACCGCGTCGGCCAGCATGCCGACCTGGCGCTCGCCGACCGTCACGATGATGATGACATTGGTCTTGTTGACCTCGGTGGCGCCGCCGCCGAAGCGCGCCCGGATATCATAGATCGGGACCACGATGCCGCGCAGGTTGACGACCCCGATCATGTCATAGGGCATGCTGGGCAGGCTATCGGTCTCGATCCAGCCCTTGACCTCGGAGATGCGCCGGATGTCGACCCCGTATTCGCGCCCATCGACCTGGAAGGTGATGAACTGCTGGGGTGCCACCTGGGCGGCCAGCGCCGTTGGCCGGTGCATGGCGGGATTCGAGGTCGCGAGCTGGGTCATGACGTAACCTTTGCCAATACCGGGACGGCAGCCAACCAGCCCCGTCTCCGCCAAGTGGTAAGCGCAAGTCGTTAAGATCGGCTTAAGGGCGCCGCGCCCGTGCCGCCGCTGGCTCAGTCGGCGAGGGCGCTGCGCCGGATCCTGACGTCCGCTCGGCGGCGCAGGTCCGGCTGCAGCGCCGTGCCAAGGCCAGGCCCCTGCAACGGCCAGGCATAGCCTTGCTCGATCCGCGGCAGCTCGGTCAGGAGCTCGCGATAGAAGCCGGCCAGATAGGCGCGCACGGTCTCCAGGAACAGGCTGTGCGGTGCCGCCGCGCAAAGATGCAGATTGGCGACCAGCTGGGCCGGGCCGGTGCAGTCGTGGGGTGCGATCGGCCGGTCATAGGCCTCGGCGAGCGCGGTGATCTTGTGCGCCTCGCCGAAGCCGCCGACCCAGCCGAGGTCGAAGGTCGCGACATCGACGGCACCCAGCGCAAAGGCGCTTCGATACCAGGCAAGGCTGCCGAGATTCTCGCTGCCGGCGACCCGACCGCGCACCCCCGCCTTGAAGCGGGCGAGGTCGTCCAGCCGGTGCATCGCGATCGGGTCCTCGTGCCAGAACACGCCAAGCTGATCGAGGGCGCGGGCGATCTCGAGCGCCGCCGGCAGCTGCCAAAGCCCGTGATATTCGATCAGGAGGTCGATCGCATCGCCATGGGCCTGGCGGATCGCTTCGACCTTGGCGAGGCCGGCGCGCAGCTCGGCGGGCGCGATATGGAGGCCGCGGCTGGCTTTGGCATAGGCATCGAACGGCCAGATCTTCATGGCGGTGATGCCCTCGGCCAGGAGCTCCGCCGCGAGCTCGGCCGGCCGCTGATGCTGGGCGTTCAGATCGTCGAGCGGCACGGTGCCCGCCGCCACGGCATCGGGGGCGATCTGCAGGCTGTCCTGGCCGGTCCGGGCCAGGCTGTTGTAGCCGGCGCTGGCGCAGGTGTTGTAGATCCGGACGCGCTCATGGGTGAGGCCGCCCAGCAGCTGGTAGAGCGGCTGGCCGGTCGCCTGCCCCAGCAGGTCCCAAAGCGCCAGATCGACCGCCGAATTGCCGCGCAGCTCGATCGAGCGGCTGGGAAAGCCCTGGAAGTGGCTGCCGACCTCGCGCGCGAGGGCAAAGCGGTGGCGCTCGATCCGGCGCGGGTCCTGGCCCAGCAGATAAGGCGCTACCGTCTCGTGCAGATAGGCGATCGTGGCGGCGGGGTTGCGGAAGGTCTCGCCCAGGCCGACCAGGCCCTGGTCGGTATGCAGCTCGACCCAGATGATGTTGCCATGGGCCTCGACCTGGAGGGTCTCAAGCGCGACGATCTTCATGGCAAGAGGTCCGAGCCTGCGGGCCGGGCGGGCAGGGGAGAGGTCACATGAGCGAGGCAGCGCCGCTTGGCGCGGAGATCAGGCAGCAGCTGGCGGCGGCCAGCACCGCGACCTTGTGCACGCAGCTGTTCAAGCGCGGCTTGCGCCATCAGTTCATCCAGGGCGTCGGGCTGATGACGCCCAAGGCCGGGCCAATGATCGGCGAAGCCTTTACCTTGCGCAACATTCCGGCGCGCGAGGATCTGGCCGGGCCGGACCGGCTGGCCGATCCGCGCCATCCGCAGCGCCGGGCGATCGAGGAATGCCCGGCCGGCGCGGTGCTGGTGATCGATTGCCGCCAGAACCGGCAGACCGGGGCGCTTGGCGACATTTTGATCACCCGGCTGGCCCAGCGCGGCGTCGCGGGCGTGGTCACCGATGGCGGCATGCGCGACGTCACGCCGATGGCCGAGTTCACGATCCCGGTCTATGCCGCCTGCCCATCGCCGCCGGCCAGCTTCCACGGCCATCTCGCGGTGGCGCTGCAGGAGCCGATCGCCTGCGGCGAGGTCGCGGTGTTTCCGGGCGACATCCTGGTCGGCGATCGCGAGGGCGTGGTGGTGATTCCGCGCCAGCTCGCCGCCGAGGTGGCGGCCGATGCCGCCGCCCAGGAGCAGCTGGAGGCCTGGGTGCTCGGCGAGGTCCAGGCCGGGCGCTCGATCTTCGGCCTCTATCCGCCGGACGAGGCGGCGCGCGCCCGCTATCAGGCGTGGCGCGCAGCGCAAGGGCAGGGCTAGCGCAGCGCGCCCGCCTGCTGGCCAGGCGCCGTGCTTTGGCGCATGGTGTGCCGCCAGGAGCAACGGGCGACGACCGGGAGACCAGCAATGACTGCCCATGGCCGGTTCCATTGGAACGAGCTGAATACCCGGGATCCTGACCAGGCCAAGGCCTTCTATGGCCAGACGCTCGGCTGGCGGTTCGAGGCCTGGGACATGGGCGAGACGACCTATTGGGTGTGCCAGGCCGGCGACCAGCCGGTGGCCGGCATCTTCACCATGGCTGGGCCGCAGTTCGAGGGCATCCCGGCGCACTGGTTCGCCTATGTCGCGGTCGATGACGTCGATGCCAGGGTCGGCCAGCTGGCGGCGGCGGGCGGTCAGCTGCTGCGGCCGGTGTTCGAGGTGCCGGGCGTCGGCCGGATCGCGATCATCAAGGATCCGACCGGGGCCGCCCTCGGTCTCATCACGCCCGCTGCGGCCGGCTGAGCCAAGGAGACAATCATGATGCAACTGCACTACGCCGCCGCCTCGCCCTTCGTTCGCAAGGTTCTGGTGGTCGCCCAGGAATGCGGCCTGGGCGAGCGCATCGAGGCCGTGGCGCGGCAAGTTTCGCCGGTGGCGCCTGAAGACGCGCTCAATCAGGACAATCCGCTCGGCAAGATCCCTTGCCTGGTGACCGACGATGGCGTGGCGCTCTACGACTCGGCGGTGATCTGCCAGTATCTCGACAGCCTGGGCGGTGGCCGGCTGCTGCCGGCCACCGGGCCGGCGCGCTGGCTGGTGCTGCGCCGCGAGGCGCTGGCCGATGGCATCATGGATGCCGCGGTCGGCACCCGCTACGAGACGTTCCTCAGGCCGGAGGCGCTGCGCTGGCCGGCCTGGATCGAGGGCCAGCAGGGCAAGGTGCGCCGGGCCCTGGACGCGCTCGAGGCCGAGGCCG
>CADEGR010000003.1:67335-74052 GCA_902826935.1 uncultured Alphaproteobacteria bacterium
GAGGGCCAGCAGGGCAAGGTGCGCCGGGCCCTGGACGCGCTCGAGGCCGAGGCCGGTGGCTTCGGGACCGCGGTCGATCTCGGCACGATCGCGGTCGCCTGCGCGCTCGGCTACCTGGATTTGCGCTTCGCGGCCGACGAGTGGCGGGCTGGCCGACCGGCGCTGGCCGCTTGGCATGAGGCGTTCGCGGCCCGGCCGGCGATGCGCGCCACCGCGCCGGCCTGAGCCAGCTCGATGGCAGCGACCGGCCTGCTGCTCGCGTTCTGGCTGGCCTTCGGCCTGGCCCTGATCAGCCCCGGGCCGAACTTCGCCGTCCTGCTGGCGACCGCCGCCCAGGCCGGGCGGGCCGCCGCGCTGCGGCTGGTGCTGGGCATCGCGCTGGGCGAGGCGGCCTGGGGCCTGGCGGCGGTGCTGGGCGTGGCCGCCCTGGCCCAGCAGCATGCCTGGCTCGGGCTTGGCTTGCGCGTGGGTGGCGGCGGCTTTCTGCTCTATCTGGCGGTGCGCTCGCTGTGGGCGGCCTGGCAGCCAGCTCCGGCCGGTGCCGCAGTGGCGGCGCCAGGGCCGGCTGGCCCGGCGGCCGGCATCCGCCGCGGCCTGATGGTGATGCTGACCAACCCGAAGGCGGGTGCCTTCTGGCTGTCGCTGACCAGCCTGCTGCTCGGGACGAGCGCGCCGCTGTCGCTCGGGCTGATCGCGGTCGCGGGCGCGATCCTGTTGTCGCTCGCCTGGCATGGCCTGCTCGCAGTGGCCTTGTCGAGCGATCTCGCCGGCCAGCTCTACCGGCGGCTCCGGCGCCGGCTCGAGGCGGCGCTGGGGCTGGTGCTGGCCGCGCTCGGCCTGCGCCTGATCCTGGCCGGCTGAGTAGCAGCGCGTCGGGCTGGCCGAAGCCCGCGCCGGCTGCTAGATCAGCCGCTGGTGAGGGAGACGCCGATATGAGCGCGGTGATCTGGCATGCCGGGCGGTGGTACGAGGATCAGCAGCCCATGCTGCTGGGGCCGCTGGACCATGCGATGTGGATGGCGAGCGTCGCCTTCGACGGGGCCCGCGGCTTCGATGGCCTGGCGCCCGACCTCGACCGCCATTGCCGGCGCCTGGTGGTCTCGGCCGAGCGGCTGCTGCTCGAGCCGACCTTGGATGCCGCCGAGATCGAGGATCTGTGCCGGGCGGCCTTGCGCCGGCTGCCGCACGGGCTGGCGACCTATATCCGGCCGATGTTCTACGCCAAGCGCGGCTTCGTGCTGCCGGAGCCCGGCTCGACCGAGTTCTGCCTCGCGGTCTACGGCCTGGCCATGCCCAGATCCGCGGGCTTGCGCTGCTGCTTCTCCAGCTTCCGCCGGCCGGCGCGTGACCAGGCGCCGACCGATGCCAAGGCCAGCTGCCTCTATCCGAACCTGCAGCGGGCCTTGCGCGAGGCGCAGCAGCGCGGCTTCGACAATGCCATCACGTCCGATTCCAACGGCAACCTCGCCGAGCTCGCGACCGCCAATCTCTGGCTGGCCCGGGACGGCATCGCCATCACGCCAGCCTGCAACGGCACCTTCCTGAACGGGATCACCCGCCAGCGCGTCCTGCAGCTGCTCGCGGACGACGGCATCATGGTCCAGGAGACGGCAGTAACCCGGCAGGACCTCCTGGCGGCCGACGAGGTCTTCAGCACCGGCAATTACGGCAAGGTCCTGCCGATCACCCAGGTCGAGGACCGCACCTACCCGATCGGCCCGATCGCCCAGCGCGCCCGCGCGCTTTATTTCGAGTTCGCCCGCAGCCAGCCGATCGGCTAGGAGACCTGGGGCCGATCACGGCGGGTGGCCACTGGAGCGCCGGGTGCGCTATCGCCTGAGTTCGTTCTTCGGCAGCAATGGCGCGAAGCCAGGCGCCAAGATGGCTTCATGCAACGCCCCGCCGGCAGGGATTCATCGAATCTTCACCACTGTCGGCCACTCTGGCGCCGGTCCATGCGATCCTGGGAATCCGTTCGGCCGGTTCTTTGGGCGGCGCTACGGCCTTCCACGATCGCATGGACCGGGATCAGACTCGCCCAGCAAGGTGACAAAATCGTTGAGGTGGCGATCCACCGCCCCGCGATGCGATTGGCGCTCGTCGTCGGCCGTTCGCAGCAAGGCGGCGGCTCGGGCAGTGCCGCTGCAGGCGCAGCCGGGTCATTGGCCAAAAGTCCGCCGGTGGCCGGCGCCACGACTGGCGTGGAGTGGCGCGCCGACCTGGTGCCTGACGTCGGCGCCGCGCCGCTGACGGGCGGGCGCCGACGCGGCGAGCGCGGGCCATCGCGTCCGGCGCTGCTGGCAGGCCGTGCCAGGCTGGCGTGACCGGTGGATCCTGCAAGCAGCGTGCCCGCCATGCTTGCGCAAGCGTCGAGCGGGTGGCCGCAACGCCAGCCGGCGCGATCAGGCCGGCGGAATCAGCCGCTCGAACAGGCGCCGGGTCTGGTCGTTGAGCTCGCTGATCCGGCGCTCGACCTCGGCTTGGACCGCGGCTGGCCCGGCCGGGCCGAGCGTCCGCTCGACCGCGGCGCGCGCGGCTGGTGCTGCCAGCCATTCCGCGACCGTCGCGGCGCTGATCTCGATATGGCCCTGCAAGCCCAGCGCATGGCTGCCGACCGCGATCGCCTGGACCGGACAATCGGCCGAGTGGGCCAGGAGGTCTGCTCCGGGCGGCAGGCGCTTGACCTCGGCGAAATGCCATTGAAACACCGGGCTGGTCGCGGGCAGGCCGGCCAGGAGCGGGTGGGCGCGGCCGGCCTGGTTCAAGGTCACGTCGGCGACCCCGACCTCGTGCCGGGTCGCCGGACCGACCTCGCCGCCCAGGGCCGCGGCCAGCAGCTGGTGGCCGAGACAGATGCCGAGATAGGGGATCCGGTGCTCCAGGACGGCCGCCCGGATCGCGGCTTTTTCGGCACGCAGCCAGGGATGCTCGTCCTCCTGCCAGACATCCATCGGCCCGCCCATGACCCACAAGGCGCGAAAGCCGGCGAGCGGCGGGATCGGCTCCTGCTGCTCGAGCTGAACCACCCGCATGCCGATGCCGCGGGCTTGCAGCAGCTCGAACAAGAAGCCGGGATAGTCGGTCGCGATATGCTGGAACACCAGGACTTCGGACAAAGCAGCGCAACTCCAAGCTCAGCCTGCCGCGACTGTAGCAGCGCTGCCGGTCGTCTGTTAGCCTCCCGCACCGAGCTGGCGTGGCTGGCCGGGTGCGGCGGCCGGCAATGACAACAGGGGGGCCTCGATGAAGGTGGTCATGACGGGCGCTGCGGGCGGGGTCGGCACGATGCTGCGGCCCTTGCTGCGCGGCCGGTTCGACGAGCTGATCCTGAGCGACCGGGTGGCGATCGAGGATCTGGCCGAGGGCGAGCGCTTCGAGCCTGCCGATCTGACCGATCTCGCCGCGATGGAGCGGCTGCTGGCCGGCGCGGACGGCCTGATCCATCTGGGCGGCCAGTCGGTCGAAGCCCCTTGGGATCCGGTCCTGCAGGCCAACATCATCGGCCTTCATAACAGCTACGAGGCGGCGCGCCGCCAGGGCTGCAACCGGATCGTGTTCGCCACCACCAACCACGTGGTCGGCTTCTATCGGCGCCAGCGGACCATCGACCACACCGTGCCGATCCGGCCGGACTCCTATTACGGCGTCAGCAAGGCGTTCGGCGAGGCGCTCGGCCGGCTCTATGCCGACAAGCACGGCCTGCGGGTGTTCAACATCCGGATCGGCAATGTCGGCGAGCGGCCGCTCGACATCCGGCGCCTGTCGATCTGGATCAGCCCGCGCGATCTGGCCCAGCTGATCGGCATCGGGCTGGAGCATCCGGCGATCCATTTCGAGGTGGTCTACGGTGCGTCGCGCAACATCCGGGCCTGGTGGGACAACCGCAACGCCGAGCGGCTGGGCTATCGGCCGGTCGACGAGAGCGAGGCCCACACCGTGGTCGCCCATGAGGCGAGCCTGGCCGCCCCGGAGGATGCGATCACCGACCAGTTCCAGGGCGGCAGCTTTTGCGCCATGGACTTCGACGGCGATCCCAGCCGGATCGACTGAGCGGCCGAGGAGCGCCCGATGACCATCACCACCGAGCGGTTCGGTCTGGCCGACGGCCAGCCGGTGCAGCGTTTCACCCTGACCAATGCCGGCGGCCGGATCGCGCGGATCCTGGACTATGGCGGCATCCTTAGCGAGCTGCATCTGCCGGACCGGGCGGGCCAGCTGGCGGATGTCGTGCTGGGCTTCGATCAGCTGCCGCCCTATCTCGAGCGGCACCCCTATTTCGGCGCCTTGGTCGGCCGGGTCGGCAACCGGATCGCCCAGGCCAGGTTCGAGCTGGACGGGGCGGTCTATCAGCTGGCCGCGAACGAGCCGCCGCATCATCTGCATGGCGGGCTGCGCGGTTTCGACCGCGCGATCTGGCAGGCCACGGCGGTCGAAACCGCGGCCGGGCCGGCGCTCGAGCTCCGCCACGTCTCGCCGGATGGCGACGAGGGCTATCCCGGCCGGCTCGAGGTCAAGGCGGTCTGGACGCTGACCGACCGGGACGAGCTGACGCTCGAGATCTCGGCGACCACCGACCGGGCGACCCCGGTCAACCTCGTCCAGCACAGCTACTGGTGCCTGGGCGGCCAGGCGGCCGGGCCGATCCTGGACCATGAGCTGAAGCTGTTCGCCCAGGCCTACACAGCGACCGGGCCGGATCTGATCCCGACCGGCGAGATCCGCAAGGTCGTGGATACGCCGTTCGATTTCACGACCGGAAAGCCGATCGGCCGGGATCTGGCCCAGCTGGGCGGCCTGGGCGGCTACGACCACAATTTCGTGGTGGCGGGCGAGGTCGGCGCGTTGCGGCCGGTCGCCGAGGTGGTCCATCCGGGCTCCGGCCGGCGGCTGCGCCTTGCGGCCGATCAGCCGGGCGTGCAGCTCTATACCGGCAATTATCTGGGTCCGGGCAGCGCCGGCAAGGGCCGCGCTTGCGGCCAGCATGCGGGTTTTTGCCTCGAGACCCAGGCCTTTCCGGACGCGATCAACCGGCCGGCCTGGCGGCCGAGCGTGCTGCTGCGGCCGGGCCAGACCTACCGCCATCGCATGGTCCACGCGTTCGACCTCGCCTGAGCGCGGGGCGACCCATCCCAGGAACCTTGGCATGACCGAGATCGTGACCCTGTTTTCGGCGGAGGAGATCGCGGCGCGGGTGCAAAAGCTCGCGGCCGAGATCGCGGCGACGGTCGGCCCTGAGCTGATCGTGATCGGCATCTTGAAGGGCAGCTTCGTGTTCCTGGCCGATCTGGTCCGGGCGCTGGACGCCGCAGGCGCGCGGCCGCGGATCGAGCTGATGCGCCTGTCCAGCTATGGCCGGGCCAAGGAAAGCAGCGGCACGGTCCAGCTGATCGGCGACGCGCCGCGCGACTTCGAGGGCCAGCCGGTGCTCTTGGTCGACGACATCGTCGATACCGGCCTGTCCTTGACCTATGGCCGCGCGCTGGTGGCCGAGCGCCACGTCGCCAAGGTCTGGACCTGCGCCCTTTTGGACAAGCCGTCCCGGCGCAAGGTCGAGATCGCGGCCGATTTTGTCGGCTTCGAGATCCCCGATGTGTTCGTGGTCGGCTACGGCATCGACTACGCCGAACGCTTCCGGCACTTGCCTTACATCGGCAAAGTTGCATGACCATGCGAAAAATCTCTTAAATTGAACAGCTAGATGAGATAATGACCCTTACGGTTTTGTCCTGCATGCTGGAGCTGCTGCATGAGATTGCAACGTTCGATGGTCTGGACCGGCGCCTTGGCGCTGGGCGTCCAGCTGATGATGCTGCCGCCAGTCGCGGCGCATGAAGCGCCGCCGGACGAGGGGCGGGTCTGCAACCCCGTGGTGCACGGCGACGCCGTGCCGGTGAAAAGCTCAAGCGGCCGCTTCGTCAAGCATGGCGGCACGGTCGACTGCCCGGCGCCGCCAGCGCCCGAGCCGGTTGCCGAGCCGGCGCCCGAGCCGGCGCCCAAGGTGATCACGATCTCGGGCGATGTCGCGTTCGAGTTCGACAAGGCCGACATCCGGCCGGCCTTCGAGCCAACCTTGAACCAGATCGCCGACGAGCTGAACCAGAGCCCCGAGACCAAGCTCGAGGTGGTCGGCCATGCCGACAGCACCGGCAGCGAGACCTATAACCAGGATCTGTCCGAGCGACGTGCCCAGGCGGTCGCCGACTACCTGATCGGGCGCGGTGTCGCGGCGGATCGGTTCTCGGCATCCGGCCGCGGCGAGACCGAGCCGGTCGCCTCGAACGCGACCCGCGATGGCCGGGCGCAGAACCGCCGGGTCGAGATCCGGAGCATGTAGTCAGGCTGAATCGCCGGCGTCGGCACGCGCCGGCGGCAGGCGAGCAAGCTCCGTTGCTGCAGGCCCTTGCCGGGGTCGCCAGATGGCGGCTCCGGCCGGGGCCCTGCGGCGGGCGCTCCAGGTCATGAGCGCCGCAGCCAGACCAAACCGCCGGTTTCGCCGGCGAGCGGCCCATGCTCGGCCGAGGTCGGCTTGAGCATGGCGTCCAGCAGCCGGTCGGCGCTGGCCCAATAGGGCACGTACCATTCCCGATCGACGTCCATGACCAGGACCCGGCCGGTGCCCTGGTCGTAGGCGCCTGGCGGCGAGATGTGCGGACCGTCCCAATCGCCGGTCAGCACACCCTGATTGAAGTAGATCAGGATCAGATCCTCGGCCGAGGC
>CADEGR010000003.1:74152-80368 GCA_902826935.1 uncultured Alphaproteobacteria bacterium
GAGCCTCCGCCAGCCTTGCCCGCGATCAGCATAGCAGGGGCGCCGGCTGCGGTCAGCGCGGGGCCGCGGGCTAGGCCGGCTTGCGGGCTCGCTCGGCGGTGTCGCGATCCGGCAGCAGCCGCGCCAGGACCGGCGCGGTGAGCCGCTCGATCAGCCGGCTCTCCTCGGCCGTGAAGCTTGGCTGGTAATAGCCCGGGAAGGTCACCTGGCCGGCCAGCTCCGCTAGCAGCTGGTCGTCGATCGGCAGCTGGCAATGCGCGAACAGCTGGCGCAGCACGGCCTCCGGCGCGGCGCACAGATCATCGAAGTAGACGGTCATCGCTGCCGACCGCAGCGTTGGCGATCCCTGCAGCTGGTCGGCCAGGAAGCCATGCAGATGGGCCCAGTAGCGCGCCCAGCCTTCGACCTCGGCGCCGCTTTGCCACAAGGCCTCGATCTCGGCGATGGCCGCATCGTCGCCGGCATTGATCGGCCGCCGGTCCAGCCCGAACTCGAAATGGCCGACCCGGCGCAGATGCTCGAGCGCGCGCGGATTGGCGGTCACCCCGGTGGTGAACAGCCGGTGCTGCTTCATCAAGGAGGCGATGTGCCAGGCCGGCTCGCGGATCGGCAGGACGAAGCGGGCATCGGCAAACAGCTTTTGCAGATAGCCGAGCCGGGTGAGGTTGTAGTTGCCCTTGGACAGATAGCGCTGGCCGCCGCGCACCAGGAGCAGCTTGCGCAGATGATCGCGGTAGAACGCCTCGAAGGCCGGATTGCTGCTGCTGCCATCCAGCACCGCCGAATGATGCGGATCATGCAGCCGCTCGAAGAAGGCCATCCAGAGCACTTCCTCGAACGCTTCCGGACTATCGGGCGTGATCGCCATGCCGTCCTGGTGCGAGCGCTCGGTCGGCGCCACCTTGCCTTGCGGCACGAAGCCCAGGAACCGGTTCCACCAATAGGGCGTGAAGACCGGCGGGTAGTCCTTGTAGCGATGGCTGACCGTCAGCGGATGCTGCTCCAGCAGCTCCAGGAGGATCGTGCTGCCCGAGCGGGCGAGGCCGCTGACATAGATCGGCGCCTTGATCGGCACCGCCGCGAGGTCGGCGCCCAGGACCTTGGTCTCGAAATTGCCGAGGCGGATCCAGAACGCCGGATGGCGGCTGATATGGCCGCCCAGCCGATCCATCCAGCCGGTGGTGGCGAAGCCATCCACGCTGCCGCTCATCGATCGTCTCCCGAGCGGCGCCTCACTCGATCCGGCCAGCAACCTTGATCGTGATCGAGCCCAGCAGCAGCGTGCCGAAGAACAGCACGTACCAAGGCCGCAGCCAGCTCGGGCCGAGCGTCAGGAACTCCTGCGCCGGCAGGCCGATATCAATCCGCTCGAGCGGGCTGTCATCCGGCAGATAGCCAGCCGGATTGCCGATCAGGGCGTTCCACCACTGCTTCTTGTGCAGGGTCGGCACCGGCGCCAGCAAAGGGATGTCGGACAAAGCCTGGCCGTTCTGATCCGCCACGACCAGCCGGGCGGGCGCCTTCGGATCGACCGTGTCATAGGTCAGCCGGGCGGTCATCGGCGCCGGATAGGTCTGGATGCCGACGGCCTCGGTCTGGCTGGGAAAGCCATAGCCATAGGTGGTGCCCAGCCAGCAGATCAGCGCCAGCACGGGCAGGGATGCGACCAGGGCCGGCCAGGTGGTCATGCCCAGCTGGCGCATCGACAGGCCGAGCATCCGGCGCATCAGCGGCCAGGCCTCAGCGAACTCGCCGTCATGGGCATTGAGCGCCTGGCGGGCCTCCAGGGCCCGGTGCTTGATCGTCGCCAGCTGCTGCTGAGGCGAGATCAACCAATAAAGCGCCATCGACAGGATCGCCGCGAGCAGACCCCAGAAGATCAGGCGCAGGGTCGGCGGCGCGACCTGCCCGAGCCAAGCATCCAGCCAGCTGAGCAGCGGCGCCGGCAGATCGAACACACCCATCCCTGCGATCATCGTGGCGATCCCCGTTAGCGCTGGATCGCCTGCTCGCCCGGCTCGGCCGGCTCACCGGTCGCATCGAGCTGCGGCTTGCTGGCATTGCGCCGGAACAGCCGGCGGACCGGCCACAGGAGGACGAAGCTCAGCGCCGCGAACACCGCGATCAGCAGGCCCCAGAAGGCGCCCAGCATGCTGAGCCCGGCGCCCGGGCCGATATAGGCGAACGCCGGCTCGATCACGGCCAAGGTCGCGATCAGGCCGAGCAATACGCTACAGGTTGCACGCATCACGAAGCACCTCCGTTCAGCTCGATTTGCTCAAGGATTGCAGAAACTCGGGATCCAGCGACTGCGGGTCGATCCGCGTCGCGTTGGACAGAATGGGCGTATATTCGCCCTGGTCGCCGCCGCGCACCGGATTGCGGAACTCCCAAACGATCTCGCCCGCTTCGGTCACCTCGAACAGGCGGCCGCCGTCGGATTCGGTAATCAGCGTGTTGCCGTTGGCAAGCCGCTCCTGGCCCGAGCGCAGAATGCTCTCGAACGGATGCTCCTTGCTACCGACATAGCTCCAGCGCACCGCCTCGGTCCTGGGATCGAACTCCATCACCCGCGAGCTGCCGAACGGGCTGAAGTGTCCGGCATTGTCGAACAGCAGGATGTCGCCGTTGGGCAGGATGTCCGGATCATGCTGGCCGAGCCACGAGCCCTGCTGCGCCCAGGTGATGGTTTCGGTATCGAGGTCGAGCACGGCGAGCGTGCCATTGCCCAGCTCGCGCATCGAGATCAGGACCTGACCGGCCTTGCCGAACGCGAACACCGCCGCCTTCCGGTCGTCGATCAGCTCGATCGCATTGGTGTGCAGATAGTCGCCGTCGTCCTTGGCGTACCAGACCGCGCGGGCAAGCATGCGGGCATAGGGCGACTTCAGCACGGCATCCATGATCGAGACCTTCTTCAGCTCCTTGCCGTCCGGCCCCAGCACGACCACGAAGTCGTCCAGCCTGGGCGGCGCGGCGTGCTTGAACTGCTCGATCACGTTGGTCCGGATGGTATGGGTCAGGCCGTAGATCTTGCCGTCCGGACCGACGTCCAGATCATGATGAAAGCTGTCGAGGCTGGCCCACAGGACCTTGCTGTCCTTGTCGATCTTGACCATGCCGTAGCCGTAGGGCGTATCCCCGATGCCCTCGAAGATGCCGAGCAGGTCGCCGTTCGGCAGCAGATGGGTATGGCGCAGGAACACCTGGTCATCGCCGCGTGGCGCCTTGACCGGCGAGGTGTTGTTCCAGATCTGGCTGAACGGGATGTGCCATTGGTGCAGGACCTCGCCGTTCATGGCCATCAGGTAGGCGGTTTGCACCTCGCCCGAGCTGTAGAGCGTGAAGCCCGGTTGCGCGCGCGCCTCGTCATGGAGCGTGACGCCGCGCGCCGGATCGCGCGACGCCTGATAGAAGCGCGACATGTAGGGATGCTGGTAGCCGGTCTGCTGGTTCAGCATCGCCTTGCCGCCGCGATAGGCATTGGCCAGGTAGGTTGCCGGGAAGGTTTCGGTAAACATCAAGAAGCTGCCGGCAATGAACGCCAGGAAGGCGATCGCCAGCACGGGCATGACGCGATCGAAGAGTTTGCTCATCGGGGCAAGTGGGCAAAGCTGTTGACGGGTATGACTTGAGCCTATCGCCGGCTGCCTGAACGAATGCTGACCGAGCGCAGCTCTCGTGGACGGGCTGGGGACGAAGACCTCTAGCTAACGGCGGAGGCCGGGTTTTGTTCCAAGAATCCGGGCTGCGGCCCGAGCCGGCACCAGACCGGGGCATGGTCGGAGGCCCCCTTGGCATGGCGCGGCCGGGCATCGATCACCGCCTGCTCCAGCCGGTCGGCGGCCATTGGCGACAGCAGCAGATGATCGATCCGCATGCCATGGCCGGCCTGGAGCGCCCGGCCCTGATAGTGCCACCAGCTGAATTCGCCGCCATGGGGCGCGAGCGCGCGGTAGGCGTCGTAGAGGCCAAGATGGAGCAAGGCGCGCAGCTTGGCGCGCTCGGCCGGGTGGTAGCAGATCGTGCCATCCAGCGCCTTGGCGTCGTAGACGTCGATCGGCCGCGGCGCCACATTGTAGTCGCCGCCGATCACCAGGCAGCCATCCTCGGCCAGCAGATTGGCCGCATGGGCGCGCAGCCGGTCCAGGAAGGCCAGCTTGTAGGTGAACCGGTCGGTGCCGACCTCGGTGCCATTGGGCACATAGACCGAGGCCACCCGGACGTCGCCGACGGTCGCCTCGACATAGCGTGCCTCATGGTCGTCCGGATCGCCCGGCAGATGGTCGAGCACGTCTTCCAGCGGCCGCTTGGCCAGGATCGCGACGCCGCTCCGCGGCCCCTCGCCGACCAGCGCCAGGTTATAGTGGCGCTCCTCGAACGGCTCGGCTGGAAACTGCTCGTTCAGGCATTTGGTTTCCTGCAGCAGGACCACGTCCGGCTGCAGCTCGTCGAGCCAGGCAAGGACCGCAGCCATGCGGGCCCGGATCGAGTTGACGTTCCAGGTGACGATCTGCAAGCCAGCACTCGCCGCCAGCCGGCGGTGCAGGGGACCGCAGGCGGCTCAGACGGAGAAGGAGTTGCCGCAGCCGCAGGACGACGCAGCGTTCGGGTTGTGGACCCGGAAATAGGAGCCGGTCAAGTCCTCGATATAGTCGACCTCGCAGCCCATCATGTAAAGCAGCGACATGCCGTCGATCACCACGGTGGCGCCGGCCTGCTCGACCGCGATATCGCCCGCCTCGTCCTTGTCATCCAGCGCGAAGCCGTACTGGAAGCCGGAGCAGCCGCCGCCCGACACCGAGACGCGCAGCTTCACGCCTGGGCGGCCTTCGGCCGCCAGGATCCGGCTGATTCGCTCGCCTGCCCGTTCGCTGAGGGTGAACGGCGCGGGCCTGCTCTTGCTTTCTGCCATGGACCAGACCTAAGACTAGCTGTGCAACCCTGGAGCTAGTATTCGCCCCAGTCATGCGTCACTCCAGCCAAATGTAGGCACTGCCATCGTCTTGTCAAACCATCCGGCCGTCCGCCGCGCCGCGGGGCCCGCCTTGGCGGCCTATGCCTGCCAGCCCGAAGCCAGCCGCGGCCGGCGCTGGCCCGAGCCGGAGAGCAGCCTGCGCAGCCCGTTTCAGCGCGATCGCGACCGGATCGTGCACAGCACCGCCTTTCGCCGCCTCGAATACAAGACCCAGGTGTTCGTCAACAGCGAGGGCGACCATTTCCGGACCCGGCTGACCCATACCCTGGAGGTCGCCCAGATCGCCCGGACCATGGCCCGCGCGCTCGGCCTGGCCGAGGATCTGGCCGAGGCGGTGGCGCTGGCCCACGATCTGGGCCACAGCCCGTTCGGCCATGCCGGCGAGGATGCCCTGAAGGTCGCTTTGGCCGGGTTCGGCGGCTTCGACCACAACGCCCAGACCTTGCGCATCGTGACCACGCTGGAGCGCCGCTATGCCGAGTTCGACGGCCTCAACCTGACCTGGGAAACCCTCGAGGGCATCGCCAAGCACAACGGTCCGCAAGCCGCCTTGCCGGACTTCGTCGCCGAGTATTCGGCGCTGCATGATCTGGAGCTGACGAGCCAGCCCAGCGCCGAGGCCCAGCTGGCCGCGCTCGCCGACGACATCGCCTATACCAGCCACGACCTGGACGACGGCCTGCGCGCCGGCCTGTTCGTCGAGGAGGATCTGCGCGATCTGCCGCTGGCCGGCGCCATTTTCCGCGATCTGCGCCAGCGCTACCCGGACCTGGTCGCCCGTCGCCTGGCCCATGAAGGCATCCGCCGCGTGATCGACGTGATGGTGGTCGATCTGGTCGACGAGACCGCCCGCCGCCTGGCCCGGCTCGAGCCCGCCTCGGCTGCTGCGATCCGGGCGCATGAGGCACCGGTCGCGGCGTTCTCGCCGGCGGTCGCCCTGCCGCTCAAGGAGCTGCGCGCCTTCCTGTACAGCCGCATGTACAACCACTACAAAGTCCGGCGGATGGTGCGCAAGGCGCAGCGGGTGGTGACCGATCTGTTCGAGGTCCTGCTGGCGCAGCCGGATTGCCTGCCGACCGGCTGGCGGCAGCGCACGGCCGGACCCGGCGAGCCGGCGACCGCCCATGCCATCCGCGACTAT
This sequence comes from uncultured Alphaproteobacteria bacterium, assembly GCA_902826935.1. Taxonomy (GTDB): domain Bacteria; phylum Pseudomonadota; class Alphaproteobacteria; order Geminicoccales; family Geminicoccaceae; genus CADEGR01. Next base: position 80,272 of record CADEGR010000003.1, read on the forward strand.
ATCGCCGGCATGACCGACCGCTACGCGCTGCAGGAGCACGACCGCTTGTTCGACCTCACGATGGCCACCCGATGAACCTGTTCGACCAGCTCAAGGA
>CADEGR010000004.1:0-28530 GCA_902826935.1 uncultured Alphaproteobacteria bacterium
GGGCCTGCGCTTCGCGATCCGCGAGGGCGGCCGCACCGTCGGCGCCGGCGTCGTCGCCAGCATCATCGAGTAATTCACCAACTGACCGTGCCGCGTTGGTAGCCAGCTGTTTGGTTTGATCGAGCACCCGAGAGAAAACGCACCATGGATACGCAAAACATCAGGATCCGCCTGAAGGCGTTTGATCATCGCGTGCTCGACCAGTCGGCGCGGGAGATCGTGAGCACGGCCAAGCGCACCGGGGCGCGGGTGCGCGGGCCGATTCCGCTGCCGACCCGGACCGAGCGGCTGACCGTGCTGCGCTCGCCGCATATCGACAAGAAGTCGCGCGAGCAGTTCGAGATCCGCACCCACAAGCGGCTGCTCGACATCGTTGACCCGACCCCGCAGACCGTCGACGCGCTGATGAAGCTCGATCTGGCGGCCGGCGTGGACGTCGAGATCAAGGTCTAGGTGGCGGCGGGGAGAGCACGATGCGCACGGGGCTGTTGGCAGCAAAGCTTGGCATGACCCGCCTGTTCATGGCGGACGGCACCCATGTGCCGGTCACGGTGCTGCAGCTGCAGGACTGCGAGGTGGTCGCCACCCGGACCGAAGAGCAGGATGGCTACACCGCGCTGCAGCTGGGCTCCGGCAAGGCCAAGCCCAAGAACGTCACCAAGCCGATGCGCGGCCATTTCGCCAAGGCCAAGGTCACGCCGAAGGCGAAGCTGGTGGAGTTCCGGGTCGATGCCGACTCGATGGTCGAGGCCGGCACGACGCTGAGCGTCGATCACTTCGTCGCCGGCCAGTTCGTCGACATCGCCGGCACCAGCATCGGCAAGGGCTTCGCCGGCGCCATGAAGCGCTGGGGCTTCGGCGGCCTGCGGGCGACCCACGGTGTGTCGATCTCGCATCGCTCGCACGGCTCGACCGGCAACCGGCAGGACCCCGGCAAGGTCTTCAAGAACAAGAAGATGGCCGGCCATATGGGGGCCCGGCGGGTGACCGTCCAGAATCTCGAGGTGATCGCGATCGACCGCGAGCGCAGCCTGATCCTGGTCAAGGGCGGCGTGCCCGGCGCCAAGGGCAGCTGGGTGCAGATCAAGGATGCGGTCAAGCGAGCGGTGCCCGCCGAGGCGCCGCGGCCCGCCGGCACGCGCCGGACCGAGGCCAAGGGCGAGGCGCTCGCCACCGCGGCCCACGAGGTCGAGGCGCCGGCCGAGCAGACCGCAGCCGGCGGCGAGGAGTAGACGATGCCAAGTGGCACCATGGAAGTCGACGTCATCACCCTGGACCAGGGCGAGGCCGGCAAGCTGGAGCTGAGCCCGGCCGTGTTCGGCCAGCCGGTCCGCGCCGACATTCTGCATCAGGTGGTGCGCTGGCAGCTCGCCAAGCGGCGCCAGGGCACGCACAAGACCAAGACCCGCGGCGAGGTCAAGGCGACCTCGAAGAAGATGTACAAGCAGAAGGGCACCGGCCGTGCCCGCCACGGCAATGCCGCGGCGACCCAGTTCCGGGGCGGCGGCGTGCCGTTCGGCCCGACGCCCCGCGACCACGGCCACGATCTGCCCAAGAAGGTCCGCCAGCTGGGCCTGAAGGTGGCGCTCTCGGCCAAGCTCGCGGATGGCAAGCTGATCGTGCTGGACGAGGCCAAGCTCGCGGCCGCCAAGACCAAGCAGCTGGCCGAGGCGCTCGGCAAGCATGGCTGGCGCTCGGTCCTGGTGATCGAGGGCGACGGCTTCGAGCGCAATTTCGAGCTGGCGGCGCGCAATCTGGTCGGCATCCAGCTGCTGCCCTCGATCGGCGCCAACGTCTACGACATCCTGCGCCGCGACACGCTGGTTCTGACCCGCGCCGCGGTCAAGCAACTCGAGGAGCGCCTGGCATGAACCGGGAGCGGATGTACGATCTGATCCTGGGCCCGGTGATCACCGAGAAGTCGACCCAGGGCAGCGAGCACAACCAGGTCACCTTCCGGGTCCGCAAGGACGCGACCAAGCCCGAGGTGAAGGTCGCGATCGAGGCCCTGTTCGGGGTCAAGGTCAAGGCCGTCAACACCTTGAACCAGAAGGGCAAGGTCAAGCGGTTCAAGGGCCGGGTCGGCCAGCGCAGCGACGTCAAGAAGGCGATCGTGACCCTCGAAGAGGGCCAGAGCATCGACGTGACGACGGGTATCTGAGGCGGGGATCGCGTAGCATGGCACTGAAAACCTTCCGCCCGATCACCCCCTCGCTCCGCCAGCTGGTCCTGGTCGATCGCTCGGAGCTGTGGAAGGGCAAGCCGGTCAAGACCCTGACCGAGGGCCTGACCAAGAGCGGCGGGCGCAACAATCATGGCCGGATCACGGTCTGGCAGCGCGGCGGCGGCCACAAGCGGCGCTACCGCCTGATCGACTTCAAGCGGCGCAAGTTCGACGTGCCGGCGGTGGTCGAGCGGCTGGAATACGACCCGAACCGTTCCGCCTTCATCGCCCTGATCAAGTACCAGGACGGCGAGCTGGCCTACATCCTGGCGCCGCAGCGGCTCCAGGTCGGCGATCCGGTGATCGCGGCCGAGAAGGTCGACGTGAAGCCCGGCAATGCGGCGCCGCTCAAGAACGTCCCGATCGGCACGATCATCCACAATGTCGAGATGAAGCCTGGCAAGGGCGGCCAGATCGCGCGCTCCGCCGGCACCTATGCCCAGCTGGTCGGGCGCGATGGCGACTATGCCCAGATCCGGCTCGGCTCGGGCGAGATCCGCAAGGTGCGCGGCGAGTGCATGGCCTCGATGGGCGCCGTGTCCAACGCCGACCATCAGAACATTAATTACGGCAAGGCCGGCCGCCGGCGCTGGCTCGGCCGCAAGCCGCATGTCCGCGGCGTCGCCATGAACCCGGTCGATCACCCGCATGGCGGCGGCGAAGGCCGCACCTCGGGCGGCCGCCATCCGGTGACGCCCTGGGGCAAGCCGACCAAGGGTGCCCGCACCCGGCGCAACAAGAAGACGGACTCGATGATCATTCGCTCGCGGCACAAAGCCAAGAAGCGGGGAGGCTGAGCCGATGCCCCGTTCTGTCTGGAAGGGCCCCTTCGTCGACGGCTATCTGCTGGTCAAGGCGGACAAGGCGCGGCAATCGAGCCGCAACGAGATCATCAAGACCTGGTCGCGCCGCTCGACCGTGGTGCCGGAGTTCGTCGGCCTGACCTTCGCGGTCTACAACGGCCACAAGTTCCTGCCGGTCTACGTCACCGAGAACATGGTCGGCCACAAGCTCGGCGAGTTCTCGCCGACCCGGACCTATACCGGCCACGGCGCCGACAAGAAGGCCAAGCGCCGATGACCGGCGGTGCTGCGAGAGGACGAAGCCATGGGTAAGCCCAAGCGCGAGCGCGATCTGGCCGACAACCAGGCGATGGCCATGGGCCGGGTCCTGCGCTGCAGCCCGCGCAAGATGAACCTGGTGGCGCAGATGATCCGAGGCCTGAAGGCGGGCGACGCGCTCAACCAGCTGCAGTTCAGCCGCAAGGGGATCGCCGGCGACGTCCGCAAGGTCCTGATGTCGGCGGTCGCCAACGCCGAGAACAACCACGACCTCGACGTCGACCGCCTGGTGGTGACCGAGGCGACGGTCGGCAAGTCGATGGTGATGAAGCGGTTCCAGCCGCGCGCGCGGGGCCGGGCCGGGCGGATCCAAAAAGCGTTCTCGCGGATCCGGATCGTCGTGGCAGAGCAGCAGCAGGAGGAGGCCGCCTGATGGGTCAGAAAGTCAATCCGGTCGGTCTGCGGCTCGGGGTCAACCGGACCTGGGACTCCCGCTGGTACTCCGACGGCGACTACCACAAGCTCCTGATCGAGGACCTCAAGATCCGGGCCTTCCTGCACAAGCGGCTGAAGCAGGCCGGGGTCAGCAAGGTGGTGATCGAGCGGCCGGCCAAGAAGGCGCGGATCAGCATCCACACCGCACGGCCGGGCGTGGTGATCGGCAAGAAGGGCCAGGAGATCGATCAGCTCCGCAAGGAGCTGGCCAAGATGACGTCGGGCGATGTCCATCTGAACATCGTCGAGATCAGGAAGCCCGAGATCGACGCCCGCCTGGTCGCCGAGAACATCGCGCAGCAGCTGGAGCGCCGGGTGACCTTCCGCCGCGCCATGAAGCGGGCGGTGCAGTCGGCGATGCGCCTGGGCGCCCAAGGCATCCGGATCGCCTGCGGCGGCCGCCTGGGTGGCGCCGAGATCGCGCGCTCCGAGTGGTACCGCGAAGGCCGGGTGCCGCTGCACACCTTGCGCGCGGACATCGACTTCGGCCGGGCGACCGCGTTCACGCCCTATGGCACCAACGGCATCAAGGTCTGGGTGTTCAAGGGCGAGATCCTGGAGCACGACCCGATGGCGCACGACAAGCGGTTGAGCGAGTCGTCGTCGGTGCGCAGCAGCTAGGTAGAGACCGCCGCCATGATGCAACCCAAGCGTACCAAGTTTCGCAAGCGGCATAAGGGCCGCAACGATGGCGAGACCAAGCGGGGCGCGCTCTTGAACTTCGGCGCCTTCGGCATGAAGGCGACGACCAATGCCCGCATCACCGCGCGCCAGATCGAGGCGGCCCGGCGTGCCATCACCCGCCACCTCAAGCGGGCCGGGCGGGTCTGGATCCGGATCTTCCCGGACATTCCGGTCAGCCGCAAGCCGGCCGAGGTGCGCATGGGCAAGGGCAAGGGCTCGGTCGAATACTGGGTGGCCCCGGTCAAGGCCGGGCGGATCATGTTCGAGATCGACGGCGTGTCGTCGGAGCTGGCCGAAGAGGCGATCAAGCGCGGCGCTGCGAAGCTGCCGGTGCAGACCCGCTTCGTCAGCCGGCCAGGCGAGGAGGCAGTGCCATGAAAGCGGCTGATCTGAAGGGCAAGTCGGCGGACCAGCTGCAAGATCAGCTGCTCGACCTGAAGAAGGAGCAGTTCAATCTGCGCTTTCAAAAGGCGACTGGTCAGCTGGCCAATACCGCGCGGGTGCGCGAGGTCCGGCGCGATATCGCGCGGATCAAGACGATCATGACCAGCGCCGCGTCCAGCGCGCGCGCAGGCTGAGGAGAAGGGTCGTGCCGAGGCGGGTTCTGCAAGGCGTCGTGGTCAGCGACAAGATGGACAAGACGGTCGTGGTCCGGGTCGATCGGCGCGTCATGCATCCGATCTACAAGAAGTATCTGACCCGGTCGAAGAAATATGCGGCCCATGATGAGCAGAACGCCTGCAAGGCCGGCGATCTGGTCTCGATCCGCGAGTGCCGCCCGATCTCGAAGCGCAAATGCTGGGAAGTCGTGGCAGAGACTGCCGAGTGAATGTTGCCTAGACCGCGAGGGTTCCGACCATGATCCAAGCTGAATCCAATCTCGACGTGGCGGACAATTCCGGGGCGCGGCGCGTGCAGTGCATTCGGGTGCTGGGCGGGGCCAGGCGGCGCTGGGCGTCGGTCGGCGACATCATCGTGGTCGCGGTCAAGGAAGCGATCCCGCGCGGCAAGGTCAAGAAGGGCGACGTCCACAAGGCGGTGATCGTGCGCACGGCCAAGGAGATCCACCGCCAGGACGGCAGCGCCATTCGCTTCGATCGCAACGCCGCGGTCTTGATCAACGCCCAGGGCGAGCCGATCGGCACCCGCATCTTCGGGCCGGTCACCCGCGAGCTGCGCGCCAAGCGGTTCATGAAGATCATCTCGCTCGCGCCGGAAGTCTTGTGAGACAGGCGGCGTTGGCGAGCGACAGGACAGCGATTGTAGAGATGCCGTGATGGCCAGGAAGTTCAAGATCAAGAAGGGCGACCGGGTGGCTGTGGTCACCGGCCGCGACCGGGGCAAGCAGGGCGAGGTCTTGCGGGTGCTGCGCGCCGACGAGCGTGTCATCGTGCAGGGCGTCAACATCGTCAAGCGCCATACTCGGCCGTCGGCCGCCCATCCCGGCGGGATCGTCGAGAAGGAAGGGGCGATCCACATCTCCAACGTCGCCCATCTCGATCCCAGCACCAGCCGGCCGACCCGGGTCGGCTACAAGTTTCTCGACGACGGTCGCAAGGTGCGTGTCGCCAAGCGCTCCGGCGAAGTGATCGACCGCTAGGAGGACCGATCGTGGCGCGATTGATGGAGCATTATCGGGACGTGGTGCGGGGCGAGCTGCAAAAGCAGTTCAACTACGCCAACGTGATGCAGATCCCGAAGCTCGAGAAGATCGTCATCAACATGGCGGTCGGCAAGGCTACCCAGGACAGCAAGAAGCTGCAGGCGGCGATCAAGGATCTGACCCAGATCAGCGGCCAGAAGCCGGCCTTGTGCCGGGCCCGCAAGTCGGTCGCCAACTTCAAGCTGCGCGAAGGCATGGGGATCGGCTGCAAGGTCACCTTGCGTCGGACGCGGATGTACGAGTTCCTCGATCGGCTGATCACGATCGCCTTGCCGCGCGTGCGCGACTTTCGCGGCGTGTCGGGCAAGAGCTTCGATGGCCGGGGCAACTACGCCATGGGCCTGAAGGAGCAGATCATCTTCCCCGAGATCAACTATGACGAGGTCGACGAGATCCGGGGCATGGATGTGATCATCTGCACCACGGCGCCGACCGATGCCGAGGCGAAGGTGCTGCTCGCGCAGTTCCAGATGCCGTTTGCCAGCTGAACGGAAGGAGACCTTCGCATGGCCAAGAAGAGTTCCGTCGAGAAGAACGCGCATCGGCGGAAGCTGGCCGCTCGTTATGCGGCGAAGCGCGGCACGTTGCGCGCGATCATCAGGGATCGCGAGGTAGCACCCGAAGAGCGCTTCGACGCGATGCTCAAGCTGGCCGAGCTGCCGCGCAACAGCGCCAAGGTTCGGGTGCGCAATCGCTGTGCCCTGACCGGCCGGCCGCGGGGCTATCACCGCAAGTTCGACCTGTCCCGGATCGCGATCCGGGAGCTGGGCTCGAGCGGGCAGATCCCCGGCCTGGTCAAGTCGAGCTGGTAGGCGGGCGGAAGTGGAGGATATCAGACCATGTCGCTGAGCGATCCCTTGGGCGATATGCTGACCCGGATTCGCAACGGTCAGGCGGCCAACAAGTCGGCGATCAAGAGCCCGGCGTCCAAGCTCAGGATGAACGTCCTGGAAGTGCTCAAGCGCGAGGGCTATATCCGCGACTATCGGCGCGAGGACAGCGGCCATCAGGAGCTGTCGATCGAGCTCAAGTACCATAATGGCGAGCCGGTCATCAAAAACCTGAAGCGCGTCTCGAAGCCTGGTCGCCGGGTCTATTCCGGCGTCGCCGATCTGCCGCGGATCTACAACGGCCTCGGCATCGCGATCCTGTCGACGCCGCGTGGCGTCATGTCCGACACCGAGGCGCGCCAGGCGCATATCGGTGGCGAGATCCTTTGCACGGTGTTTTGACCATGTCGCGGATTGGCAAGCATCCGGTGCCGGTGCCGAGCGGCGTCAAGGTGGCGCTCCAGGGCCAGCATCTGACCGTCAACGGCCAGCGGGGCGAGCTGTCCCAGCGGCTGCCCGAAGAGGTCGAGCTGAGCGAGGCGGATGGCGCGATCCGGGTCCGGCCGCGCGGCAGCGACAAGCGTGGCCGCGCGATGTGGGGCCTGACCCGGACGCTGGTCTCCAACATGGTGATCGGGGTCTCGGCCGGCTTCACCCGCAAGCTGGTGATCACCGGCGTCGGCTACCGTGCTGCCCTGGACGGCAAGATCCTGAACCTGCAGCTCGGCTACAGCCACGACATCAAATACGCGATCCCGCAGGACATCGACGTCGCCTGCGAGACGCCGACCCAGATCTCGATCACCGGCGCCGATCGCCAGCGGGTCGGGCAGATCGCCGCCGAGATTCGCGCGTTCCGGAAGCCCGAGCCCTACAAGGGCAAGGGCATCCGCTACGACGACGAGACGATTTTGCGCAAAGAAGGCAAGAAGAAGTAAGCCATGGTCAAGCCAGCCGATCGCTTCCTGCGGCGCCGCACCCGCACGCGTGCGGCGCTTAGCCGCCGCAATCACGGCCGGGTCCGCCTATCCGTGTTCCGCTCGAGCAAGCACATCTATGCGCAGGTCATCGACGATGACGCCGGCCGGACCCTGGCCTCGGCGTCGAGCGTCGATCCGCAGCTGCGCGGCGACCTGAAGACCGGCGCGGACAAGGCGGCGGCCGAGGCGGTCGGCAAGCTCCTGGGCGAGCGTGCCAAGGCGGCCGGGGTCGAGAAGGTGGTGTTCGACCGGGGCGGCTATCGTTATCACGGCCGCGTCCAGGCCCTGGCCGACGGTGCCCGCGCCGCCGGCTTGAACTTCTAAGCGGTTGGGAAGCAAGGTCATGGCACGCTACGGCAGCGACGATCGGCAAGAAGGCGGCGAGCTGGTCGACCGATTGGTCAGCGTCAACCGCGTCGCGAAGGTGGTCAAGGGCGGCCGGCGCTTCGGGTTCTCCGCGTTGGTGGTGGTCGGCGATGGCAAGGGCCGGGTCGGCTATGGCGGCGGCAAGGCCCGCGAGGTGCCGGAAGCGGTGCGCAAGGCGACCGAGCAGGCCAAGCGCAGCATGATCCGCGTGCCGCTGCGCCAGGGCCGGACCCTGCACCATGACGTCCAGGGCCATTACGGTGCTGGCCGCGTGGTGCTGCGGGCGGCGCCGGCCGGCACCGGGATCATCGCCGGCGGTCCGATGCGCGCGGTGTTCGAAGCGCTCGGCATCGGCGACGTGGTCGCCAAGTCGATCGGCAGCTCCAATCCGCACAACATGATCAAGGCGACCTTCGCGGCGCTGACCAACATCACCTCGCCGCGCGCGGTCGCCGCCAAGCGCGGCAAGAAGGTCGGCGAGATCGTCGGGCGGCGCGAGGTCGGTCAGGAGGCGGCGTGATGGCGGCGCAGCAGGCAAGCGAGGGCGGGCGGATCCGGGTCACCCAGATCGGCAGCCCGATCGGACGGCCGGACTACCAGCGCGCCAATCTGGTCGGGCTGGGGCTCAACAAGCTCGGCCGCTCCAGGGTCTGGCGCGACAGCCCGGCGGTGCGCGGCCGGATCGAGCGGGTCAAGCATCTGCTCAAGGTCGAGCCGGTCGAGGCGTGATGCCGGCGGCGGCGCGCTTGCGCCGATCTGCCGCAACACTATGTATCCAGGGTCGAGGACGGTCGCGATGAAGCTCAATGAACTGACACCAAGCCCTGGCTCGACCAAGGCGCGCAAGCGGATCGGTCGCGGCATCGGCTCGGGCAGCGGCAAGACCTCGGGCAAGGGCCACAAGGGCCAGAAGGCGCGCTCCGGCGTCGCGGTGCGAACCTTCGAGGGCGGCCAGATGCCGATCTATCGGCGGCTGCCCAAGCGGGGCTTCAAGAATCCGTTCGCCAAGGTCTATGCGCCGCTCAATCTCGACCGGCTGCAGGATGCGGTCGACGCCGGCAAGCTGGATCCCAGCCAGCCGGTCAACCTCGCCGCTCTGCGCAAGGCCGGGCTGATCAGCAAGCCGCTGGACGGCATCCGCCTGCTGGCCCGGGGCGAGCTCAGCGCGCCGCTCACGATCGAGGTCGACAGCGCGTCCAAGACCGCGGCCGCGGCGGTCGAGAAGGCTGGCGGCAAGCTGGTCCTGATCGAACGCAAGGCGCCGCCGGTCAAGACCAAGCGGGCGCCCAAGCCGGCGCCGGCAGCTGCGGCAGCACCGGCGCCGTCGGAGTCCGGCGAGTAAGCGGGGGACCGCCATGGCCTCGATGGCCGAGCAGCTAGCCGCCAATATCAACCTGTCCGCCTTCGGCAAGGCGACCGAGCTCAAGAAGCGGCTGTGGTTCGCGCTCGGCGCCCTGGTGATCTACCGCTTCACGACGTACATCCCGCTGCCCGGCATCGATCCGGTCATGATGGCCGAGATCTTCGAACGCAATGCTGGCGGCATCATGGGCATGTTCAACATGTTCTCCGGCGGGGCGCTGGAGCGCATGTCCATCGTGGCGCTGGGCATCCTGCCCTACATCTCCGCCTCGATCATCCTGCAGCTGATGACCGCGGTCTCGCCGACCATCGAGCAGCTCAAGAAGGAAGGCGAGAGCGGCCGCAAGAAGATCAACCAATATACCCGCTACCTGACCGTGGTGCTGGCCGCCTTTCAGGGCTACGGCATGGCGATCGGCCTCGAGGCGACCACCGGCCCGGGCGGCAGCGCGGTGCTCGATCCGGGCTGGTACTTCCGCTTCGTCACCGTGGTCACTATCGTCGGCGGCACCTTGTTCCTGATGTGGCTGGGCGAGCAGATCACCGCCCGCGGCGTCGGCAACGGCATCTCCTTGATCATCTTCACCGGGATCGTGGCCCAGCTGCCCCACGCGCTGGCCAGCACGCTGGAGCTGGGCCGGACCGGGGCCCTGTCGCCGGTCCTGATCATCTTCCTCCTGGTCATGGCGGTCGCGGTGATCGCCTTCATCGTGTTCATGGAGCGCGCCCAGCGCCGCATCCTGGTGCAGTACCCCAAGCGCCAGCAGGGCAATCGGATGTTCGGCGGCGAAAGCTCGCATCTGCCGCTCAAGATCAATGTCTCGGGCGTGATCCCGCCGATCTTCGCCAGCTCGCTGCTGCTGATGCCGGCGACCTTGGCCAGCTTCGGCGGCGCCGGCGCTCCGGACTGGCTGGCGGCGGCGACCGCCATGCTGGGCCGCGGCCAGCCCCTGCATATCATCCTGTTCGTGGGCCTGATCGTGTTCTTCGCGTTCTTCTATACCGCGATCGTGTTCAATCCGCAGGATACGGCCGAGAATCTGCGCAAGCATGGCGGCTTCATCCCCGGCATCCGGCCGGGCCAGCGCACCGCGGAATATTTCGACTACGTCCTGACCCGGCTGACGGTGGTGGGCTCGCTCTATCTCTCGGCGGTCTGCGTCCTGCCCGAGATCCTGATCTCGAACTACGCCGTGCCGTTCTATTTCGGTGGCACCAGCCTCCTGATCGTGGTCTCGGTGACGATGGACACCACCGCCCAGATCCAGTCCCATCTGATCGCCCATCAATATGCCGGGCTGATCAAGAAGGCCCGGCTCGGGGGCATGCGGCGATCATGAACTTCGTCCTGCTCGGTCCGCCCGGCGCCGGCAAAGGCACCCAGGCTGCAAGGCTGAAGGCGAAATATGACCTGGCGCATCTGTCCACTGGCGACATGCTGCGCGCGGCGATCAGCGCCGGCACCGAGGTCGGCAAGCAGGCGGAGAGCATCATGGCGGCGGGCCGCCTGGTGCCCGATGACGTGATGATCCGGCTGGTCGCCGAGCGCATCGCCCAGCCGGATTGCGCCAACGGCTTCATCCTGGACGGCTTTCCCAGGACCACCGCGCAGGCCCAGGCGCTCGATCGGATGCTGGCCGAGCAGGGCCTGAAGCTCTCCGCGGTGGTCGAGTTCGCGGTCGATGACGAGGCGCTGATCGAGCGGATCGCCGGCCGCTATTCCTGCGTCAAATGCGGTGCCGGCTACCACGATAGCTTTCAGCAGCCCAAGGTGGCTGGCGTCTGCGATGTCTGCGGCGGCACCGAGTTCCTGCGCCGGCCGGATGACAATGCCGAGGCGGTGCGCACCCGGCTGCAGGCCTATCACGCCCAGACCGCGCCCTTGCTGCCCTATTATCGCGATCAGGGCCTGCTGGTGAGCCTGGACGGGATGGCCGAGATCGATCACGTGACCGACGAGCTTTTTCGGAGAATCGACGCGACTGCGCGTTGACAGAGCATCGAGGCCCCCTATAATCGCGCGGCTGGCGCGTCGCCGTGCGATGACCCATATCATGTGACTTGTAGCTCGGGCTGGTGACGGTCGGGGTGAGTTCGAGGAGAGCAGCAGGTGGCGCGGATCGCCGGAGTGAACATCCCGAGCGGCAAGCCGGTCGGGATCGCCTTGACATACATCTACGGCATTGGCCGGACCAGCGCCGAGAAGATCCTGGAGAAGGTCGATATCTCGTTCGCCCGGCGGGTCAACGAGCTGACCGACGCCGAGGTCCAGCGCCTGCGCGAGACCATCGACCGGCAGTTCCGGGTCGAGGGCGACCTGCGGCGCGACGTCGCGATGAACATCAAGCGGCTGATGGATCTCGGCTGCTATCGCGGGCTGCGCCACCGCAAGGGCCTGCCCGTGCATGGCCAGCGTACCCATACCAATGCGCGCACCCGCAAGGGGCCGGCGCGTCCGATTGCCGGCAAGAAGAAGGTGAAGAAGTAGTCCCATGGCCAAGGAAGCGACGACCCGTCTGCGCCGGCGCGAGCGCAAGAACATCTCCTCCGGCGTCGCCCATGTGAGCGCCAGCTTCAACAACACCATGATCACCATCACCGACGCCCAGGGCAACGCGATCGCCTGGTCGTCGTCCGGCAGCCAGGGCTTCAAGGGCTCGCGCAAGTCGACCCCGTTCGCGGCCCAGGTGGCGGCCGAGAATGCCGGCCGCAAGGCCATGGAGCACGGCATGAAGGTGCTGGAGGTCCAGGTCCGCGGGCCCGGCTCCGGTCGCGAATCGGCGCTGCGCGCGCTTCAGGCGGTGGGCTTCACGATCACCGCGATCCGCGACGTGACGCCGATTCCGCATAATGGCTGCAGGCCCCGCAAGCGGCGTCGGGTCTGATTGCCGCCACGCCGTCCCGAGCCCCGTCAGCTCGCCGGAACGGCTGCAATAGCAAGGTCCAACCGCCGGCCGGCGTGGCGCCGCGTCCGGCATTTGGCAGAAGGTCGAGGTAGCCCGTGATCCAGAAGAATTGGCAGGAGCTGATCAAGCCGCCCAAGCTTGAGGTTCAGCCAGGTCATCGTCCTGACCGGGAGGCGACCTTGATCGCCGAGCCCCTGGAACGGGGCTTCGGCGTCACGCTCGGCAATGCGCTCCGGCGCATCCTGTTGTCCTCGCTCCAGGGGGCCGCGATCACCGCGGTCCAGATCGACAGCGTCCTGCACGAGTTCTCGACCATCCCGGGCGTGCGCGAGGATGTCACCGACATCGTCTTGAACCTGAAGTCGCTGGCGCTCCGTCTGCACAGCGACACCACCAAGCGCATGTACTTGAAGGCGCGCGGCCCCGCCGTGGTCACCGCCAGCATGATCGAGGCCGGCCACGACATCGAGATCATGGATCCTGATCACATCATCTGTCATCTCGACGAGGCCGCCGAGCTGAACATGGAGATGACGATCAAGACCGGCCGCGGCTACGTGCCGGCGTCGATGAACAAGTCCGAGGACGCGCCGATCGGGCTGGTCGCGGTCGATGCCATCTACAGCCCGGTGCGCAAGGTCGCCTATCGGGTCGACCATGCCCGCGTCGGCCAGGTCACCGACTACGACAAGCTGACCATGCAGATCGAGACCAATGGCTCGGTCACGCCCGAGGACGCGGTGGCGCTGGCGGCGCGGATCATCCAGGACCAGCTTCAGCTGTTCATCAACTTCGAGGAGCCGCGCGCGCCGAGCGGGGCGGAATCGAAGCCGGAGCTGCCGTTCAATCCGCATCTGCTGCGCAAGGTCGACGAGCTCGAGCTTTCGGTGCGCTCGGCCAACTGCCTGAAGAACGACAACATCGTCTATATCGGCGACCTCGTGCAGAAGACCGAGGCCGAGATGCTGCGGACCCCGAATTTCGGGCGCAAGTCCTTGAACGAGATCAAGGAGGTGCTGCAGCAGATGGGCCTCAGCCTGGGCATGGAGGTCACTGGCTGGCCGCCCGAGAACATCGAGGAGCTGGCCCGCCGGATCGAGGAGCCCTACTGAGCCGGGGGCTGATCGTTCGGCTTTGAAGCTTTGGTTGTTGCCCGGGCCGCCGGCAAACGGCGGTCCGGGCGGGTTGTTCTTGGAGAGCGTCGATGCGCCATCGCGTCCATGGCCGCAAGCTGAACCGGACCTCGAGCCACCGTCAGGCGATGTTCGCCAACATGGCCATGGCGCTGGTCAAGCATGAGCAGATCACCACGACCTTGCCGAAGGCCAAGGAGCTGCGGCCGATCGTCGAGAAGCTGGTGACGCTCGGCAAGCGCGGCGATCTCCATGCCCGGCGCCTGCTGATCGCGCGCACCCGCGACGAGGTGACCGCGGCCAAGCTGATCGACGTGCTGGGTCCGCGCTACAAGGACCGCTCAGGCGGCTATCTGCGCGTGCTCAAGGCGGGCTTCCGCCAGGGTGACGATGCGCCAATGGCGATCATCGAGTTCATCGAGCGGGACGTCGCGGCCAAGGGCAAGGACTCCGGTCCGCGCCAGCATCGGGACGAGGCCGAGGATGCCGAGGCGGTCGCCGCCTGAGGGCGCTGCCGGCCCGCGCCACTCCCTGAGCGCATCCCATCTTGGCCACAGCGCCGGCCGCCTCCTGCCGGCGCTGCTTGCTGTTCTGAGCCTGCACCTTGTTCAGCCGCCGCCGGCGTTGGCCGCGACCACGCGCGAGGTGCCGTCGTCGCGCGAGCAGATCGCGCTGTCCTTCGCGCCGGTGGTGCGCGAGGTGGCGCCGGCCGTGGTCAATGTCTACAGCCGCAAGGAACCCCGGCGCGGGCCACGCGATCCGTTCTTCAGCGATCCCTTCTTCCAGTTCTTCTTCCGCCAGGCGCCCCAGACCCAGCCGCGCGCCCAGAATTCGCTCGGCTCCGGCGTGATCGTCGGCAGCGACGGCCTGATCGTCACCAATCATCACGTGGTCGCGGATGCCGACCAGATCATGGTCGTGCTGCATGATCGCCGCGAGTTCCAGGCCAGGCTGATCGGCGAGGATGAGGCCGCCGATCTTGCGCTCTTGCGGATCGATGCCGGCGGCCCCTTGCCGGCGATCGGCCTCGGCGACAGCGACCGGATCGAGGTCGGCGATCTCGTGCTGGCGATCGGGGATCCCTTCGGCCTCGGCCAGAGCGTCACCAGCGGCATCGTCTCGGCGCTCGGCCGCAACGCGCCGGGTGTGGCCAGCGATCTGTCCTTCATCCAGACCGATGCCGCGGTCAATCCAGGCAATTCGGGCGGCGCCCTGGTGACCATGGACGGCCGGCTGATCGGCGTGAACACCGCGATCTTCACCCGCGGCGGCGGCTCGATCGGCATCGGCTTCGCGATCCCGGTCAATCTGGTCAAGGCGATGCTGCGCTCGGTCGCCCAAGGCGGCAAGCAGCTGGCGCGTCCCTGGCTCGGCGCCGAGACCCAGCCGGTCGACGCGGCGCTGGCCGCCAGCCTGGGCCTGGAGCGGCCGGTGGGGGTGCTGCTGCAGGCGTTGTATCCCACCGGCCCGGCGGCGCGCGCCGGCCTGCGCCCGGGCGATGTCATCCTGGCGGTCGACGGCGCCGAGGTGGTAGATCCGCAGGGTCTGAACTTCCGCCTCGCGGTCGGCCGGCTCGGCGGCGAGGCGAAGCTCCTGATCTGGCGCGCCGGTCGCCGGCTGGAGCGCCAGCTGCCGCTCGCGGTGGCGCCCCGCACGCCGCCGCCCGAGCTCAGCGAGCTGGCTGGCTGCCATGCCTTGACCGGCGCCACCGTCGCCAATCTTTCGCCCGGTTTCAATCAGGAGATCGGCCTCGATCCGTTCCTGAGCGGGGTCGCGGTGCTCAAGATTGCGCCCTTCAGCCCGGCCGCCGAGCTGGGCTTGCGCCCGGGCGATCGGATCACCACCATAGGCGAGCGGCCGGTCGCCACGGTGGCCGAGCTGCAAGCTGCGCTCCGCCGCGCCGAGGCGCCCTGGCGCCTCGAGATCCGGCGGGGCGAGGAGCGCCTGGCGGTGATCATCGGCTCATGAAGGATCTGTTCGAAGCGGCCGCCCAGCCGCCGGTACCAGGCGCGGCCCATGCCTCCGGCCACCAGCCGCTGGCCGATCGGCTGCGGCCGACCACGCTGGCCGAGCTGGTCGGGCAGGACCACCTGCTGGGCGCCGAGACGCCGCTCGGCCGGATGCTGGCGCGCGGCCAGCTCAGCTCCTTGATCCTCTGGGGCCCGCCCGGCACCGGCAAGACCACGCTCGCCCGCCTGCTGGCAGCCGCGATCGGCGAGCCCTTGATCCGCCTCTCGGCGGTGATGTCGGGGGTCGCCGATCTGCGCAAGGTCTATAAGCAAGCCCGGACCCGCCAGCGCGCCGGCCAGGGCACGCTTTTGTTCATCGACGAGATCCACCGCTTCAACCGGGCCCAGCAGGACGGCCTGCTCGCCCAGGTCGAGGACGGCACGGTCACGCTGATCGGCGCCACCACCGAGAACCCGTCCTTCGCGCTGACCCCGGCACTGCTCTCGCGCTGCCAGGTGCTGGTGCTGAACCGCCTCGATGCGGCGGCCCTTGCGCGCCTGATCGAGCGCGCCGAGACGGCGCTGGGCCATGGGCTGCCGCTCGACCAGGCGGCGCGGGCGCGCCTGACCGAGCTGGCCGACGGCGATGGCCGCTATCTGCTCAACATGGTCGAGAGCCTGGCCGATCTGGCGGCCGAGCCGGCGCTCGATCCGCCAGCGCTCGCCGAGGTCCTGCAGCGGCGCATGCCGATCTACGATCGCCAGCAGGAGGCGCATTACAACCTGATCAGCGCGCTGCACAAGGCGGTGCGCGGCTCGGATCCGGATGCGGCGCTCTACTGGCTGGCGCGCATGCTGGCGGGCGGCGAGGACCCGCGCTATCTGGCGCGCCGGCTGGTGCGGATGGCCTCGGAGGACATCGGGGCTGCCGACCCGAGCGCCCTGCCGCTCGCGATCGCGGCGAGCCAGGCCTACGAGCAGCTGGGCAGCCCGGAGGGCGAGCTGGCGCTGGCGCAGGTCACGCTGCATCTGGCGGCCGCACCCAAGTCCAATGCCGCCTATCGCGCCTTCGGCGCCGCCATGCGCCTGGCCAAGGAAAGCGGCTCGCTGATGCCGCCCGCCCATATCCTGAATGCGCCCACACGGCTGATGAAGAGCCTGGGCTACGGCCGCGGCTACGAGTATGACCATGACGCGCCGGAGCGCTTTTCCGGCCAGAGCTATTTCCCGGACGGCATGGCCCGGCCACAGCTCTACGAGCCGACCGGCGAGGGCGCCGAGGCCGCGATCAGGACCCGGCTGCAACGCTTCGCCGCCTTGCGCGCCGAGCGCGCCGCCCAGGCGGAGGAGACCCCAGGATGAGCGCGGTCCAGCAGCGCGCGGTCGCTGGCGACGAGGCGGAAATCCGGCTCGATCGCTGGTTCCGCCGGCATTTCCCGGAGCTGCCCAACGGCCGGCTGCAGAAGCTGCTGCGCAGCGGCCAGATCCGGCTGGATGGCAAGCGCACCGAGGCCAATGCCCGGCTGCTGCCCGGCCAGACCATCCGCGTGCCGCCGCTCCAGGCGGCTGCCGCGGCCACAACTGAAACCGCGCCGACTGCGATCGATCCGCGCGACCGGACCGCGCTGCGCGCCATGATCCTGCATGAGGACGAGGCGCTCTTGGTGCTGAACAAGCCGGCCGGCCTTGCGGTCCAGGGCGGCAGCGGCACCAAGCGCCATGTCGACGGCATGCTGGCGGCCCTGGCCGAGGGCGGCGAGCGCCCGCGCCTGGTCCACCGCCTCGATCGCGACACCAGCGGGCTTCTGGTCGTCGCCAAGTCCGCCAAGACCGCGGCGGCGCTCGCCCGCGCCTTTCAGCAGCACCGGGTCCAGAAGCTCTATTGGGCGCTGGTCGCGGGCTTGCCACCCTATGCCGATGGCATCATCGACAAGGCGCTGGCCAAGCAGACCCAGCAGCGCGGCGAGCGGGCGATCGAGCTGATGCAGGCCGACGACGAGGCCGGCCAGAAGGCCAAGACCCGCTACCGCACCATCGCGCGCGCCGGCAAGGTCGCTGCCTGGCTGGGCCTGCAGCCCTTGTCCGGCCGGACCCACCAGCTGCGCGTGCATGGTGCCCTGATCGGCTGTCCGATCCTGGGCGATCGCAAATATGGCGGGCCGGCCGCCCAGCCGACCGGCGCGCCAGAGGGCCTGATGCTGCACGCCCGCGAGCTGCGCCTGCCGCATCCGAACGGGCGGCCTCTCCAGATGGTGGCGCCGTTGTCCGAGCCGATGCTGGCCGGCTTCCGCTGGCTCGGCTTCGAGCCGGATCCGTCGCTGCCGGGCGCCACCTTGGCCGATTATCAGGACGCATGATCCGGCTGGTGGTGTTCGACTGCGACGGCACGCTGGTCGACAGCCAGCATCTGATCATCGCCGCCATGACCCGCGCCTGCGAGGAGCTGGCGCAGCCCAAGCCCGCCGACGAAGCGGTGCGCCGGGTGGTCGGCCTGTCGCTCGAGACCGCGATCGCCGAGCTGCTGCCGGGCGAGAGCCCGGCTACCTACCAGGCGTTGGCTGCGGCCTATAAGAACGCGTTCCACGATCTGCGCCGCCAGGCGGGTCTGGCCGAGCCGCTCTACGAGGGGGCGCTCGCGGCCCTGGATGGCCTGGCGAAGCGCGATATCCTGCTCGGCATCGCGACCGGCAAGGGCCGCGCCGGCCTGGATGCGGTGCTCGCCCACCATGGCCTCGCCAGCCGCTTCGTCACCCTGCAGACCGCCGATCGCCATCCCGGCAAGCCGCATCCGGCAATGCTCGAGGCGGCCATGGCCGAGGCAGGTGCGCAGCCGGGCGAGACCTGGCTGATCGGCGACACCAGCTTCGATATGGGGATGGCTGCTGCCGCCGGCGTCCGGCCGGTGGGCGTCGCCTGGGGCTACCACCCCGTGGCAAGCCTGCTCGCGGCCGGCGCCGATCCGGTGCTCGCCCGGTTCGACCAGCTGCTGCCGCTGGTGGATGGCCAGCCTTGAAGCGCTTCTACCAGACGGTCAGCACCACGGCCGGCGAGGCGGGCCATCAGGTGCTGCTGGATGGCCGGCCGATCCGCACGCCGGGCCAGCGGCCGCTGCTCCTGCCGACCGCCGACCTGGCGAGCGCGTTGGCCGAGGAATGGGCGGGCCAGGGCGAGACCATCGAGCCGGCCGCGATGCCGCTGATGCGCCTCGCGGTGACCGCGACCGACCGCATGCCCGAGCTGCGCGCGCCGGCGATCACGGACATCGTCGCCTATGTCGCGACCGACCTGGTCTGCTACCGCGCCGGCGGCCCGCTCGAGCTGGTCAACCGCCAGCAGCAGCGATGGCAGCCGGAGCTGGACTGGCTGCGCCAGGCCTTCGGCATCCAGCTGCTGACCACCACCGCGCTGCTGCCGATGCCGCAGCCCGAGGCGGCGAGCATCGCCTTGCGGGCGCTGGTGACGCCGCTCGACGACTGGCCGCTGGTCGGCCTGCACGCCACCACCACGGCGCTGGGCTCGGTGGTCCTGGGGCTGGCCTTGTGGCATGGCCGGCTCGATCCCGAGCAGGCCTTCGCCGCGAGCCTGCTCGACGAGCTGTTCGAGATCGAGCGCTGGGGCGCCGAGGCCGAGGCGACCCGGCGCCAGCAGGTCTTGCGCCGCGATCTGGCGGCGGCGGCGCGCCTGCTCCGCTCCTTCCCGCCGCCACCGGCCGCCGCGTAGCCGGAGCGCCGCCGCGGCGGCGTCGGGAACCGCGCCGGCGGCATGGCGGTTGCATCACCGGCGGCGGCGGGGGCGGCGCCGTGCTTCCTGCTCATCGACCCCGGGGCCGCGCCATGGCACGCCATTCCTCCAAGCTGGTCGTCTACGCGGCCTTGGCCGGCAACAGCCTGATCGCGGTCACCAAGTTCGTCGCCGCCGGGCTGACCGGCAGCTCGGCCATGCTGTCCGAGGCGGTCCACTCCCTGGTTGATACCGGCAATCAGGGCCTGATGCTCTATGGCGACCGGCAGGCCGCCCGGCCGCCCGACGAGCGGCATCCGCTCGGCTATGGCCGCGAGCTGTATTTTTGGACCTTCATCGTCGCGATCCTGATCTTCGCTGGCGGCGGCGCCATCTCGACCTATGAGGGCGTGCTGAAGATCCAGAGCCCCCATCCGATCGAGGATGTCCATATCAACTACCTGGTGCTCGGCCTCGCCTTGCTGTTCGAGGGCGGCTCCTGGGGGGTGGCGCTGCGCGAGTTCAACAAGAGCCGGGGCGAGGTTCCTTATCTGCGCGCGATCCGGCGCAGCAAGGATCCGGTCCTGTTCACGGTGCTGTTCGAGGACACCGCCGCCCTGCTCGGCCTGCTGGTGGCCCTGGCGGGCATCGCGCTCGGCCAGTGGCTGGGGCTGCCGGTCATGGACGGGGTCGCCTCGGTCGTGATCGGGCTTATCCTGGCCGCGACCGCCACCTTTCTCGCCTATGAGGCCAAGGGGCTCCTGATCGGCGAGGGCGTGCTGCCCGAGATCAAGCAGGATATCCTGGCCATGCTGCGTGACCAGCCGGGCATCGTCGCGATCAACGAGCTGCGCAGCCTGCATCTGGCGCCGGAGGAGGTGCTGCTGGTGATCAGCCTCGATTTCCGCAGCAACCTGTCGGGCGCTGACATCCAGACCACGATCTCCCAGCTCGAGCGGGCGATCAAGCAGCGCCATCCGGAGATCAGGCGGATCTTCATCGAAGCGCAGAGCGCTCCGGCCCATCGCCTGGACCAGCAGCTGGCCGCCGCCGATGCCGGCGCTTGAGCCCGAGCCGCAGCCCGCGGCGCTGCTCCTGACCAAGCGGCTGCGGCTGGACCCGCTGCTGCCGGCCGATGCCGCGATCCTCGCCGGCTTGTGGCAGGACGACTGGCCGGCGATCCAGCAGACCGGCCGCATGCCGTATCCGGCGACCGAGCCCGCCTTGCGGCGCTGGCTGTGCGAGCATGCCGTCTGCAAGGGCGAGCTGTTCCTGATCCGGCGCCAGGCGGACCAGGCGCCGCTCGGCATGATCGGCTATGGCGGCAGCGCGGTGGTGGCCGAGATGGGCTACATCCTCGGCCGGCGCTTTTGGGGCCAGGGTTTTGCCACCGAGGCCGCCCGCGCGACGCTGGCCCGCGCCCGAAAGCTTGGCGTGCGGCGCCTCGACGCTTATAGCTTCGTCGAGAACCCGGCATCGGCCCTGGTGCTGGCCAAGGCGGGCATGACCGAACTGGGCATCGTCGAGCGCTCCTATCCCATGCGCGGTGGCTTGCGCCGGGTCAGGCATTTTCGGGCGATGCTGTGAGGAGTGGCAGAAGCATGGATTATCGCAAGCTCGGCCGCAGCGGCCTCAAGGTGTCGCCGCTTTGCCTGGGCACCATGATGTTCGGCGGCCAGACCAGCGAGCCGGCCGCGGCGCGCATCATCGGCCGCGCCAAGGATACCGGCGTCAACTTCATCGACACCGCCGACGTCTACAACCAGGGCCGCTCCGAGGAGATCGTCGGCCGCGCAATCCGCGGCGATCGCGGCGACTGGATCCTCGCCACCAAGATGTGCAACGCGATGGGCAAGGGGCCCAATCAGAGCGGCCTGTCGCGCCGCTGGATGTTCCAGGCGACCGAGGCCTCGCTCAAGCGCCTCGGCACCGACTGGATCGACGTCATGTATCTGCACAAGGAGGACCACGACACGCCGCTCGAGGAGACGGTCGGCGCCATGGCCGACCTGATCCAGACCGGCAAGATCCGCTATTTCGGCGTGTCCAACTACCGCTCCTGGCGGCTTGCGGTGATCTGCGACTTGTGCGACCGGCTGGGCTTCGACCGGCCGATCGTCAGCCAGCCCTACTACAACGCCATGAACCGCATGCCCGAGACCGAGCATCTGCCGGCCTGCGACTATTTCGGCCTGGGCGTGGTGCCCTACAGCCCGCTCGCGCGCGGCGTGCTCACCGGCAAGTACGATCCCAGCGCCCAGCCGCCCTCGGACAGCCGCGCCGGCCGCCAGGACGCCCGCATGATGCAGAGCGAATGGCGCAAGGAGTCCCTGGAGATCGCCCAGACCATCAAGCGCCATGCCGAGGCCAAGGGCATGACCACCGGCCAGTTCGCGCTGCTCTGGGTGCTCAACAACCGGCTGGTCACGGCACCCATCGCCGGGCCGCGCACCGAGGCCCAGTTCGAGGACTATCTGGGCGCCTTCGAGCACAGCTTCACCGCCGAGGACGAGGCGCTGGTCGAGAGCCTGGTGGCGCCCGGCCATCCCTCGACGCCTGGCTACAACGACCCGGCCTATCCCTTGGAGGGCCGGCCGACCTGGTCGACCAGCTGACGGTCTGGGATCGGCTACTCCGCGCGCCTGGCCGCTGAACTGGCTTTGGCCGCCGCTCCGGTCGCGCTCCGGCTGAGCATCGCGGCCTCGACCCGGTTGCGGACATGCAGCTTCTGCAGGATGTTCGTCATGTAGTGCTTGACGGTCTTCTCCTGCAGGTTCAGCTCGCGCCCGACCTCCTTGTTGCTCAAGCCCTTGGCCACGAGCTCCAGGATCTGCTCCTCGCGCGGCGCCAGACCCGCCAGCCGGTCAGCCGCGGGCTCGTCCGGGCCGGCCGGACGTTGCAGCGCCTGCAGCATCCGCGCCGCCAGGCTCGGCGAGACAAAGGAGCCGCCGGACGCCACCGTCAGGACCACGTCGACCAGCTCGGCCGCGCCGACGCCCTTGAGCAGATAGCCGTGCGCGCCCGCCTTGAGGGCGGCCATGACGTCCTCCTCATGCTCCGAGACGGTCAGCATGACGATCTTGGGCGCCTTTGGCAGTGCTGCGATGCGCCGGGCCGCCTCGATGCCGTTGCCGGGCATGGAGATGTCGAGCAGCACCAGGTCGGGCTGATGCCGCTCAGCCAGCATGACCGCATCGTCGGCCGTGCCGCAGGTGGCCACGATCTGGAAGGCGCCCCGTTCCGCCAGCGTGCGGGCGACGCCGTCACGGTAGAGCGGGTGATCGTCGGCGATCAGCGTACGCAGTCGCTCAGACATCGTGCTGCACCTCGTTCAGGCCAAACCGCATCGCGATCCGCGTGCCGGCGCCGGCCTTGCTGTCCACTTGAAACAACCCGCCAAGGCTCTCGATTCGATCACGCATGCCCGACAGGCCGAGCCTGCCCTGGCGTGGCTGGTCCGCTTCGAAGCCGGCACCGGCATCCGCGATCGACAGATCGAGCTGGTCCGCGGTCACCTCGGCCTGGACCCTGGCCTCGACCCCGCCGGCATGGCGATAGACGTTGTTCAGGCCTTCCTGCAGGAAGCGGTAGACGCAGATGCGCAGCGACCGCGGCAGCGCCTCGGAGGGCAGCTCGCCGGCCAGGGCGACCGTGACCGCTGCGCCGGTGCGCGTCCGGTGGGTCGCCACGGCGTGCTCGATCACCTGGGACAGCGCCATGCCTTCGATCTCCGGCAAGGCGAGCCCGCGGCTGATCGAGCGCAGGTCGCGCAGCGCGTCCGCAAGCGCTGCCCGAATGGCGACAACCTCCTCTGCCCGCCGGGCGGTATCCGCCTCAACCTCGATGCTCTCGATGCGCAAGGCCGCAAAGCCCACCAGCTGCGCGGGACCGTCATGCAGCTCGGCGCTGATCCGGCGCAGATAGCGCTCGTTCAACGCGCTCGCCCGGCTCGAGGCCCGCTGCACCCGCAGGCGCAGCGCCTGATTGTCGGCGGCGAGCAAGGCCAGCTCGGCGACCCGTGCCTTGAGCGCCAGCTGCTGGCGCTCGATCGTCCGGCTGCCGCCCAGCACGACGCCGAACAGCGCCGCCGCCGTCGCCAGCGCCGCAGCACCCACGACCAGCCAGCTTTGCCGGCGCGCGGCCGAGATGTTCGCCTGCAGCTCGCGCGCATCCTCGTAGAACTCGGCGACCCCGATGACATTGCCCGACCACACCTCCCGGATCGGGCTGTAGATCTCGAGCAAGGGGATCCCGATGGCGCGCTCCGGCGCGTCCTCGGCATCGCCCAGCGCATCGAAATGGGCGACGACATGCCCGCCCCACGCGGTCTTCAAGGGATCCGTCGGGGGAAAGGCCTTGCCCTGCAGCTCCGGATTGGTGGCGTAGACGATCCGGCCACCGTCGAGCCAGAGCTTGAAGGAGAGCACGCGCCGGCCAAGCGCGGTGTTCTTGAGCACCTCGTCGAGCGCGCGCATTGCCGCAGGCGAGAGCCCATTGGAGCGTTTCAGCTCCTGGCTCAACGGCGCGATCACGCTCTCGACATAGAGCGCGGTGGCGTTCGCGGTATTGCGGGTCACCCCCTCCTCGATCTTCGCTACGACCCAGAAGCCCAGCGCCAGCATGCCCACCAGCATGACGGCGCCGCCGGTGAGGGCGAACCGCTGGGCAAGGCTAAGTTGCCAGGCGCGCTGGTCGGCTTTGGCTAACGGTTGCGAAGGTTGAGCGATGGCCATGGCTCACCATAGCGAATCCAACCCGTTGGCGATATTCGGGCGTAGGTCTGATGCATAACGCGCGGGCGGGCTGGCGTTGCGCAGCTTCTCGGACTTCCGATGGCGCGATTCATCGGACCAAGGTCCGAAGGCCGGCGGCAAAGGTCGCAGCGCCTCAGCGCAGAGGTCCGAGCCGCCTTCTGGCCCGACGCAGGGTCCGCCACCTTGCTCCCCAGACGCACATGACTTCCGCGTCAGGCATGACAGGAGCGAAACCATGATGACGAAGACCCTGAAATCCAGACTGGCCTTGACCGCGGCCCTGAGCGCATTGCTGGTGGCGGCGCCCTTGCACTTCGCGCCCGACCTCGATGGGCCGCTCGGGCTCAAGGCCAAGGTCGCGGCCGCCAAGGACGGCGGCGGGGGCAAGGGTGGCGGCGGTGGCGGCTCGGGCCGCGGTGGCGGCGGCGACCGTGGCGGTTCCAGTCGCAGCGGTGGTGACGATGGCGGCCGCGGTGGCGACGACCATGGCGGCCGCGGCGGCGACGATCGCGGGGGCGACGACCGGGGTGGCCGCGGTGGCGATGACCGCGGTGGCGACGACCGGGGTGGCAGCCGCAGCAGCAGCCGCAGCAATGACGATCGGTCGGATTTGGGCCGCCGGGGGCTCCACCATGTCAGGAGCGATGGCAGCCGGGTCGAGTTCGCCGGCGGCAATATCGAGGTCCGCCATGCCGATGGCTGGAAAGAAGAGATCGAAGGCGGGCGCTACGAGCTGAAGGACCCCAACAACAACACCGTGGTTGAACGGACGGCCACGGCCGCCGACCGGGCGCGGCTGGGCGCGCGCTGAAGGTCTAGCCGGTGGCGGCTGATCCGATCTCGTTGATCGGCGGCGCGGCGGACGGCGGGCACCAGCGTGCTGGTGATCATCCGTCCCCGCGCCGTCGCCAGCCGAGGCCGCTGGCCTTCAGCTGGCCGGCGCCACCGCGCCGGTGATCACCGAAGTGGCACCGCTGGTGCCGAAATCGACCAGCTCCGCCCGGCCGCCGTCATCGGTCTCGACCTTGACCGTGGCGGTCACCGGCACCTTGCCATTGACCCAGGCGGTGGCGCGGCTGGTGCCGAAGATGGTCTCGGCCTCGCTGGTCACGCGGCGCGCCTCGAACACGCCGGCCGGCACGCTCACACTTTCCATCGGCCCCTCGGTGGTCTGGCTCCGGAATGCGGCCAGCAGGGGCTTGGCGGCCAGCTGGCCGATCAGCACCGGCAGCTCCTGCGGCGCCTCGCCGGCTGGCTGGATAATGATCCGGCGGATCTCGATGTTGTCCGGCTTGGCCCAGTCGTCCAGCGCGATCAGCGCCTTGATCACATTGCTGCCGTCATAGCTCTCGGTTTCCAGCTCGACCCAGTAGGCGCCGGCCTCCGCGCCGACGATCTTCTGCTTCCTGCGGCTCGGCTGGCCTTCGGCGTCCAGATCGCGATATTCGACCCACTGGCCGACTGCCGGCGGCAGCCTCGCGCTGTCGTCGTCATAGCGCGTGCTGCCGGCGGCCAGGCCCTGGCTCCAGCCATCGAGCGAGGCCTTGGCGGTCGGATCGACGCTGGCGGCACAGGCGGCCAGCGCGAAGCTGGCGAGAATGACGAGCCGTTTCATGGGCGGTTCCTTGCTGGCTTCGAGGTCGGCTTCTGGGCCGGCCTATACGGCAAAGCGGCGCCGGCGCAAAGCGACAGCTGGACCGCCGGGCTTGACCGCGGTGGATTTTGCCTCGATCGTGCCCGGCGCGCGGCCCTGGTCACCGGCCAGGCGCTGCTTGCCGCCTTCTCCCCTTGCCGAGGCTTGCGCATGGCAGCCACGCCGATCATCGAGGCCAAGGGCCTGGCGAAGAGCTACGGCGCCGTCCAGGCGGTGCGCGGCATCGATTTCGCAGTGCGGCCCGGCCAGTGCTTTGCCCTGCTCGGGCCGAACGGCGCTGGCAAGACCACGACCATGCGCATGATCATGGGCCTGACCAAGATCAGCGCCGGCTCGCTCACCCTGTTCGGCAAGCCGGTCGCCCAGATCGGCCGGGCCGAGCGCGCCCGGATCGGCCTGGTGCCGCAGGAGGACAATCTCGATCCCGACCTCTCGGTGCGCCAGAACCTCGAGGTCTACGGCCGCTACTTCAAGCTGCCGAAGAGCGTGATCCGGGAGCGCATTCCGGCCCTGGTGGACTTCATGCAGCTGACCGAGAAGATCGACCAGGGCGTGATGCAGCTCTCGGGCGGCATGAAGCGCCGGCTGATCCTGGCGCGCGCCATGATCGCCGAGCCCGAGCTGATCATCCTGGACGAGCCGACCACCGGCCTCGACCCGCAGGCCCGCGTCCTGATCTGGAAGCAGCTTTTGGAGCTGAAGCGCGCCGGCCGCACCCTCCTGCTGACCACCCACTACATGGACGAGGCGCAGCGCCTCTCGGACTGGATCGTGATCATCGACCAGGGCAGGATCCTGGCCGAGGGCACGCCCGGCGAGCTGATCGCGCAGCACGTCAAGGGCCATGTCTTCGAGGTCGCCAAGCCCTTGCCGGGCGTGCTCGCCAATGGCCGCTTCGAGCATGAGGACATCGGCGATTCGGTCCTGTTCTACGTCGAGCAGCCGGGCGAGCTGCGCCGCGAGCTGCCGGCCGAGACCAGCTATCTGCACCGCCCGGCCAATCTGGAAGACGTGTTCTTGCGCCTGACCGGCCGCAAGCTGAGGGAAAACTGATGGCGAGCCTCGCCCCTTGGCGCGAAGCCTCCTACACGCTGGCGATCTGGCGCCGCCATTTCCTGGTCTGGCAGCGCACCATCTACTCGACGCTCGCCCTCCAGGTGGTCAATCCGATCCTGTTCCTGTTCGCCTACGGCCTGGGCCTGGGCGCGGTGATCCAGACCTTGGATGGCCTGGACTATCTGACCTTCGTGCTGCCCGGCATGATGGCCTACTCGGCCCTGTTCACGGCCAGCTTCGAGGCCTCGGTCGGGGCTTATTCCCGCTACGCCTACCAGAAGACCTGGGACGCCATGCTGGCGACCCCCGTCAGCCTGCTCGAGGTGCTGCTGGGCGAGGCTCTATGGGCAGCGTTCAAGGCGATGCTCTCGGTCCTGGGCGTGCTGCTGGTGGGTGCGATCTGGGGCGGCATCGCCTCGGTCGGCGGCGCCGTCCTCGCGGTGCTCGCCTTGGGCCTCGCCAGCCTGAGCTTCGCCGCGGTCGGCCTGGCATGCACCGCGCATGCCAAGTCTTGGGAATTCTTCAACTACTACTTCACCTTCTGGGTCACCCCCAACTTCATGTTCTCCGGCGTGTTCTTCCCGGTCGACCGGCTGCCCGATCCGATCGAGTGGCTGTCCTGGCTGCTGCCGATGACCCACCTGATCCAGCTGGTCCGGCCGCTCACCGCCGGCCAGCCGCTGGCCCTCGGCCCGGCCCTCCTGCATGTCGTGTTCCTGGCGGTGATCGCGGTCGGCGCCTTCCTTTTGGCCGAGCGCCGGCTGCGGGCGCGCATGTTCGACTGATGGCGGCGCCGGGCCTGGCCGCACCGGCCGCGACCT
This sequence comes from uncultured Alphaproteobacteria bacterium, assembly GCA_902826935.1. Lineage (GTDB taxonomy): Bacteria > Pseudomonadota > Alphaproteobacteria > Geminicoccales > Geminicoccaceae > CADEGR01. Next base: position 27,659 of record CADEGR010000004.1, read on the forward strand.
GGCGCCAGTCCTATCTGGATGCCCTCGGCGAAGGCTTCCGGCGCGGCGACCGGCCGGCCTGCTGCCCGGCCGAGATCGCCCGGATCGCCGCTGACTTCTCCGCCTTCCTGGCTGAGCTGAGCGCGCCGGAGGCGGCGCCGCGCGTGATCCGCTGGCTGGTCCAGGGCCCGGACTTCATCGGCGAGGCCAGCCTGCGCTTTCGGCTGACCAAAGCGGACCTCGCGACCGGCGGCCATATCGGCTACGGCATTCGGCCTGCCTGCCAGGGCCAGGGCTATGGCAAGCTGATCCTGCGCCTCGCTTTGGCCGAGTGCCGCGCCCATGGGGTCGCCCGCGCCCTGGTCACCTGCCTCGACCACAACCTTGCCTCGGCCAGGGTGATCGAGGCCAATGGCGGCGTGCTCGAAGCGATCGTGCCGGACAGCCGCGGCCTCGGCCGGTCCCGGCGCTACTGGATCGCGCTCGCCTGACGCCCAGCCGCCCAGGCGGTCAGCTGGTCCGGGGCGAGCTGGCAGGTCAGCCCCGCCGCCAGCTTTTGCCCCAGCACCGCGCCGAACTTGAAGCCGTGGCCGGAGCAGGGGCTGGCCACGAAGCAGCGCTCGCCGAGCGGCACCACCAGGAAGCGCTGGTCGGCGGTCATGCTGTAGCAGCAGCTGCGGGCGCCCAGGATCCGGTATTCGTCCAGCCTGGCGATATGCGGCCGGAACTCGGCCAGGATGCGATGCGGCTCGTCGCCCCGCACCGTGCGCGCCAGGTCCGGCTCGCCCGGCTGCCGGTAGCCGGGCCAGCCGACCTTGAGCCGGGTCGTGGCGCTGGGCGGAAAGCCGTAGAGGCCGTCATCGCCGCCGAAATCGACGATGCAGGGGCCACTT
>CADEGR010000004.1:28630-37476 GCA_902826935.1 uncultured Alphaproteobacteria bacterium
CGCCGCGACAGGCCCAGCACGCCGGTCTCGACATAGAAGGCGCGGCCGAGATCGCGCCAGAGCTCGGCATAGGCCGCACGCGCCTCATCGACCATCGGCCCGTAGCCCGGCAGGTCGCCATAGAGCTGCCGGGTCATGCGGGTCTCGTCGACCGAGGAGCCAAGGGGGTTGGGCACCTGGCCCTGCTCCAGCACGGTCACCTCGTGGCCCGAGCGGACCAGCGCCCAGGCGGTGCACAGCCCCATGATTCCGGCGCCGACGATGGTCACCCGCATGCTCGCCGCCTCCCGTTGCTTGGTTCGGTGCGCCGCTTGCGCCGGCGGCTTACTTCTTGAGCTTGGTCCAGACCTTGTTGCGCAGCTCGCGCGCTGCCGGCGAGCAGTCCTGGTCGGGCCGCAGCCGGTCGGCATACTGGGCCGGCATGGCGACCGCCGGGTCCTTGATCAGCGCCTCGTCCATGAACTTGTCGGCCCCTTCGATCGCGTTCATGTAGCCGGTGAAGTTGGAGGCCTCGGCGATGTTCTCGGGCGCCATCATCCAGTTGATGAAGGTCTTGGCATTGTCGAGATGGGGGGCACCCTTCGGCACCACGAGATTGTCCTGCCAGAAGGTCAGGCCCTCGCGCGGATAGACGTAGACGGCGGTGGCCAGCTTCTCCCGCGTCCGGTGCGAGGCGCCGTTCCACTGGTGATGGGCGATCACCTCATGGGCGGCCATGCGATCATGGGTGCCATCCGACTGGTACATCGCGACCGCCGGCTTTTGCGCCAGCAGCGCGTCCAGGATCTTTTGCGCCTCCTTGGGATCCTCGGTGCATTTCGGCACGCCGACATAGTAGGCGCCGGCATTGTAGACCTCGACCTCGTCATTGAGCATCGCGATCTGGCCCTTGAGCGCGTCGACCGGCTGGAAGAGCGATTGCCAGCTCTCATCCAGCTTGCCGCCCGGCACCCGGGCGCTGTCATAGGTGAAGCCGGTGGTGCCCCATAAGTAAGGCGCCGAGTAAGCGCGGCCGTCGTCGAAGGGCGGATCGGTGAAGAGTGCTCCCACATTCTTGAAGTTGGGCATCTGGTTGACGTCGATCTTCTCGGCCAGGCCGTCGTCGATCATGATCTTGACCATGTAGCTGGACGGCACGACCACGTCGTAGCCGGCCGCCCCCGCCTGCAGCTTGGCCAGCAGCGTCTCGTTGCTGTCATAGACGTCGAGGGTGACCTTGATGCCGGTATCCTGCTCGAACTTCTGCAGGAGCGCCGGCGGGATGTAGTCGGACCAGTTGTAGAGGAACAGCTCGCCGGCCGCCTCTGCGGGGCCGGACATCAGCGCCAAGGCGGCGGCCATGGTCGCAAGCGGTCGCTTGGTCATCACGTCGGCTCTCCTGTTCTGGTTTCGTGGCCCGTGAGCGTGGCCGGGCTGGTGGACGGATCCTGGCGAAGGCGGGCGGTCAGATAGGACAGGCTGACGACCGCGATCGAAACCACCAGCATCAAGGCCGAGATGGCGTTGACCTCGGGCGTGATGCCGATCCGGATCATGCCGAAGATGTAGACGGGCAGGGTGGTGGCACCCGCGCCGGCGACGAAATAGGTGATCACGAAGTCGTCGAGCGAGATGATGAAGGCCAGCATCGCGCCCGAGAGCACGCCCGGCCAGAGCAGCGGCAGGGTCACCCGGCGAAAGCTCTGCCAGGGATTGGCGTAGAGGTCGCCGGCGGCCTCGGTCAGGGTCCGGTCCATGCCTTCGAGCCGCGCCCGGATCGGCAAATAGGCGAACGGCACGCAGAACACGGTATGGGCGATGATCACCGTGGTCAGGCCGAGCGGCAGGCCGATCAACGCGAACAGGAGGAGGGTCGCGACCGCGGTCACGATCTCCGGCACCACCAGCGGCAAGGCGATCAGCCCCTGGATCAGGCTCTGGCCGGCAAAGCGGCCCGTGGCCATGCCGAGTGCGGCCAGGGTCGCAGCCAGGGTCGCGACGAGCGTCGCGATGGTCGCCACGACCAGCGAGTTGCGGGCGGCGCGCAGGATGTCGTCATTGCCCAGGACGACGCCGTACCACTGGCCGGAGAAGCCGGTCCAGATGGTCGCCTGGTCGTTGGCGTTGAAGGACAGGGCGATCAGGACCAGGATCGGCAGATAGAGGAAGGCGAAGAACAGGAGCGCCGCCAGCCGGATGCCCGGATAGCGCCACAGCCGGTTGGCGGGATCGACCCTCATGGCGCGGCGCCGGCCGGCGCTTGGCGAAAGCGCAGCAGATAGACCAGCATGGCGAGCAGCACGATCGCCAGAAGGGCGAAAGCCAGCGCCGCGCCGAACGGCCAGTTGCGGGCCGAGCCGAACTGGCCCTGGATCAGATTGCCGATCATCAGGGACTTGCCGCCGCCCAGCAGCTCCGGCGTGACATAGGCGCCGAGCGCCGGCACGAACACCAGGATGCAGCCGGCGACGATGCCCGGCATGGCCAGCGGCAGGACCACCCGGCGCAAGGCCTGCCAGCGATTGGCGCCCAGATCGAACGCCGCCTCGACCAGGCGGACATCCAGCTTTTCCAGGCTGGCATAGATCGGCAGGACCATGAACGGCAGGAAGGTGTAGGTCAGCCCCAGCACGATCGCGGTGTTGCTGTAGAGCAGATTGAGCGAGCCGCTGGAGAGGCCGGCATCCCGGAGCAGGCCATCGATCAGGCCGCCATTGCGCAGCAGCAGGATCCAGGCGTAGTTGCGGACCAGAAGGTTGGTCCAGAACGGAATGGTCACCAGGAAGATCAGGCCGTTGCGGGTGCGCTCGGGCTGGAGCGCCATGTAGAACGCGGTCGGCAGGCTGAGCAGCAGGCAAAGGATCGTGGTGATCGCCGACAGGCCAAAGGAGCGGGCGAAGATCTGCAGATAGTCGGTGTTGAGCACCAGGCTGTCGTCGAGGTCGCGCTCGAAGGCGAAGCTGAGATAGGCCTCGGTGGTGTGGCTGCCCCAGACGACGCCGCCGTTCAGGCCCTTCTCGAGGATCGAGACATAGGCCATCAGGCCGAGCGGCAGCAGCATGAAGAGGATGATCACCAGGCTCGCGGGCAGGATCAGCCAGGCTTGGCCGGATCGCGCCCGCATCGCCTCAATCCTCCAGGAGCTGGAGCGAGCCGGGCGGGATCTCGATGCCGACCGGGGCGCCGGGTGCGGGCAGCTCGGCCGCCCCGGTCCGGTTCTGGATGCGCAGCCGGAAGGGCTGGCCGCCGGCCAGGCTGAGCAGGACCGTGGTGTCGGTGCCGGCATAGACCACCTGGTCGATCCGGGCGGGCAGGGCGCCGTTGCCATGGCTCGCCGCCACCAGCTGGGCGCGCTCCGGCCGGACCGCGGCGGTGACCCGGCCGGGCGCGCGCGTCACGCCGGGCGGCAGGCCGAGCCTGATCTGCTCGCCCAGCTGCAGCGCCGCCCCGCCAGGCGCCTGGACCAGCTCGCCTTCGAGCAGGTTGATCTCGCCGATGAAGTCGGCGACGAAGCGGTGGCGCGGCGTCTCGTAGATCTCGCGCGGGCTGCCGACCTGGAGCACCCGGCCGTGCTGCATCACCGCGATCCGGTCCGACATCGAGAGCGCCTCGCTCTGGTCGTGGGTCACGAACACGAAGGTGATCCCGGTCTCGGTCTGCAGGCGCTTCAGCTCGCTTTGCATCTCCTTCCGGAGCTTCAGATCGAGCGCTGAAAGCGGCTCGTCGAGCAGGAGGACCTTGGGGCTGGCAGCCAGTGCCCGCGCCAAGGCGACGCGCTGCGCCTGGCCGCCGGATAGCTGCGACGGTCGCCGGCCGCCGTAGCCTTCCAGGCGCACCAGCGTCAACATATCCGCGACGCGCCGTCGCTTCTGCTGCGTCGCCCAGCCGAGCATGTCGAGCCCGAAGCCGACATTGTCGGCGACCGACAGATGGGGGAACAAGGCGTAGCTCTGGAACACCGTGTTGACCGGCCGGCGATGCGGCGGCAGGTCGGTGATCGGCTGGCCATCCAGCCGGATCTCGCCGGCATCCGGCTGCTCGAAGCCGCCAATCAGGCGCAAGAGGGTGGTCTTGCCGCAGCCGGACGGGCCCAGGAGGGTGAAGAACTCGTTGGGCCGGATCGCGAGGCTGACCTGGTCGAGCGCTCGCACCGCCTCTTCGCCGCTGCCGAAGGTCTTGGCGAGTCCCGCCAGATCGATTGCCGCAGCGGCCATGCGCCCCTTTGCCCCCACGCCTTTGCAAAATGCTAGCACGCCCGGCGCGCTGGCGCCAAGGCAACCGAGCGGGCGCGCTTGGCGGCGGCGCCGGCAATGCCTAGGTTCTAGGAGCATCACGCCAGGAGCCGCTGCCCATGACCGCCTGCATCGTCGGCTGGAGCCACACCCCCTTCGGCAAGCACGAGGGGCGGGACGTCGAGAGCCTGATCGTCGAGGCCGCGAGTGCCGCGATCCGCCATGCCGGGATCGCGCCCGCGGACGTTGACGAGATCCTGCTCGGCCATTACGGCGGCGGCTTCGCCGGCCAGGGCTTCACCAGCTCCTTGGTGCTGCAGGCCGAGGACGCCTGGCGCTTCAAGCCGGCGACCCGGGTCGAGAACGCCTGCGCCACCGGCTCGGCGGCGGTCCACCAGGGCCTGAAGTCGATCGCCGCGCGGCAGGCCCGCTTCGTCCTGGTGGTCGGCGTCGAGAAGATGACCGACCTGCCGGGCGCGGAGATCCCCAAAGCCTTGCTGACGGCTGCCTATCTCAAGGAGGAGGGCGGCATCGAGGGCGGCTTCGCCGGGGTGTTCGGCCAGATCGCCCAGCGCTATTTTCAGGAGCATGGCGATCAGTCGGATGCGCTGGCCGCGATCGCCGCCAAGAACCACAAGAACGGCTGCAACAACCCCTTGGCCCAGCTGCGCAAGGATCTGGGCTTCGAGTTCTGCCGGGCGGTTTCGGACAAGAATCCGCTCGTGGCCGGGCCGCTCAAGCGGACCGATTGCTCCTTGGTTTCGGACGGCGCCGCCGCTTTGGTCCTGACCGATGTCGAGACCGCGCTCGCCATGCCGCGCGCGATCGCCTTTCGCGCCGCGGTCCAGGTCAACGATTTCCTGCCGATGAGCCGGCGCGACGTGATTCGCTTCGAGGGCTGCGCCGAAGCCTGGCAGCGGGCACTTGGCAAGGCGAAGCTGCAGCTCGATGATCTGGCTTTCGTCGAGACCCATGACTGCTTCACGATCGCCGAGCTCCTGGAATACGAAGCCATGGGCCTGGCGCCGCGCGGGCAGGGGGCTCGGGCCATCCTGGAGGGCTGGACCGCGGCGGACGGCAAGCTGCCGGTCAACCCGTCTGGCGGCCTCAAGGCCAAGGGCCATCCGATTGGCGCCACTGGCGTCTCGATGCATGTCCTGACTGCGATGCAGCTAGCCGGTCAGGCGGGTGCCATGCAGCTCGCCGATGCCAAGCTCGGCGGCATCTTCAACATGGGCGGGGTGGCGGTCGCCAACTACGTGTCGCTGCTGGAGCCGTTGCGCTGAGCGGGCCGTGGCGGCCGCGCGCATGATCGAGCTGGCCCGGCTGCGGCAGCTGACCTTCGCGCGGGCGGCGACCGCGCTGGTCTTCTTCATGAACGGCTTCGGCCATGGCAGCTGGGCGCCGCGGCTGGCCGAGATCAAGGCCCTGCACGGCCTGAGCGACGGCACGCTCGGGCTTGCCTTGTTCGCCCTGGCCCTGGGCGCCCTGCTGGCGATGCCGTTTGCCGGGGCGCTCGCCGCTCGTTACGGCAGCGCCCGTGCCAGCCTGATCGGGGCGCTTTGCTATGGCGGCCTGCTGCCGGGCATGGTCCTGGCCGATGGGCCCATGCTGGCGGCCGCGTTCCTGGTGTTCGGCATGGCGGTCGGCGGCCTGGATGTCGTGATGAACGCCCAGGCGGTCGCCATCGAGCGCGGCTATGGCCGGAGCATCATGAACGGCCTGCATGGCATGTTCAGCCTGGGCGGCATGGCGGGCGCCCTGGTGGCCGGGCTGGTCGCCGGCGCCGGGATCGGCCTTGCGGCGCATCTTTTGACCATGGCCGTCGTGATCGCGCTGCTGGCCGGCGGCGCCTGCCTGGCGATGCTGCCGGCCGGGCTCGATCCGAAGGGCGACGCCGGGCCGCGCATGCGGCTGCCGGATCGAAGCTTGCTGGCGCTGGGGGCCATCGGCTTTTGCGCCCTGTTGAGCGAAGGCTCGGTCGGCGACTGGAGCGCGGTCTATCTGCAGACCAGCCTGGACGCCGGCACCACCACGGCGGCCGCGGCGTTCGCGGTGTTCTCGATCACCATGGCGCTGGGCCGGTTCTGCGGCGACTGGCTGGTCGATCGGGTCAACCCGGCGATGGTGCTGCGCGCCGGCGGCCTGTTGGCGGCAAGCGGCTTGGGCCTGACCTTGCTGCTGGCTCAGCCGATCGCCGCCGTGCTCGGCTATGGCCTGGTTGGCCTTGGCCTATCCTGCAGCTTTCCGATCGCCTTGTCGGCGAGTGCCAGGGTGCCGGGCCTGGCGCCCGGGATCGCGATCGCCGGGGTCTGCACGCTCGGCTATTTCGGCCTGCTGGCCGGTCCCGCCGGCATCGGCTTTCTGGCCGAGCTGATCGGCCTGCCGCGTGCGCTTGGCCTGGTGGTCGTGCTGTGCGCGGTGATCGTCCTGCTGGCCGGCCGCCTGCCCGAGGTGCGCCAGCCGGCTCAGCCGATGCGCGACGGGGTCAGCACGTAGGGCGGACCGCAATTGCTGGCGATGCCGTCGCCGAGCGCGGCCAAAGCCGGCTGGCGGTTGGCCTCGCTCAGGGCGAAGAAGGCGGCTGCCGGTCCGGCCACCACCAAGGTGGCGCCGCAGACGGCACCCTTGAACACCAGATAGAACGGCGTGCCGAGCACGCTGGCCGCCCATTGCCCGGCGCTGGCGCCGCTGCCGGCTGAGCCGTCGTAGCTCGCCGGGCGGGCGGCGTCGGGGCCGCTTGCCGTGGTCGCGCAGGCCGCCAGACCGAGGAGTCCGATCATCAGCCATGCCAAGCGCCGCATCGCCTTGCCCTCCATCGGTCAGCCGGGCTGCCAGCCAGCCGTGCCGTTCCGTTGTAGCGGCTGCGCCGGGCGGGGCCAATGGCGTGATCGGAGCGCTGGCCGGCGGGCGATGCGCGCGCCGCGCAAAGGCGTAACCCAGGGCGCATCTAGCGGCTAGACCGGCTTGGGCCGCTCCAGGGTCAGCAGCCAGCGGCCATCCTCGGCCCGGCAGGCGACGCCGATCCGGTCCTCGCCGCCTGCCGGCGAGCTCAAGCTGCGCTCGAACTCGCGGCACCATTGGCCGCTGCCGCTCTTGAAGGTGCGCAAGGGCGTGATCGAGCCGGCCGCACCGCTGGCGTCATTGCGCCAAGTGACCGGCTGGCCGCTGCGATAGCGCTCCAAGGCCTGCTCGAAGGCGGCGCTCATCAGCTGGCGGTCCTCGGCCTGGGCCGCGATCAGCCGCTCGACCAGGCCATCGAAATGCCAAGCCGCGAGGCGAAAGCCGGTGACGCCGCCCAGCACGCCGATCGCGAGCATCGCGGCCGCCGGCCAGGCGTAGCGGCCCCAGGAGCGGCGGCGGCGCGCGGCCGCGCGGGCGGCAAAGCCGCGATCGATCGCCGCGGTCAACGCGCGCAGCGGGGCAGCGTCATCCGCCGCGGCGAACGCCGCCGCAGCGTCGATCCGCTGCGCCCGCAGACAGGCGAGCGTGGTGCGGGCACCGCCATCGGTCGCGAGGCGCTGCTCGAGGTCGAGCGCGGCATCGGCGGCCAGTTCGCCATCCGCGTAGCGCATCAGGCGTTCGAAATCGTCGTTGTTCAGCATGGCCGAAGCCTCCTGATCCGATCGGCCGGTGGGAGCACCTTGTCCTGCGGCAGCGGGCGCGCCAGCAGCTCGCGCAGCTCGATCCGGGCGCGGCAGAGACGGCTGGTCACCGTGCTGGTCGGCACGTCCAAGAGGTCGGCTGCTTCCCGGTAGGACAGACCCTCGACGCAGATCATCATGAGCACCGTGCGGTGTTCCTCCGACAGATGCAAAATCGCCTGGCGGACCTTGCCAAGCTCGGCGGCATCCGCCGCCGTGGCGGCGCCGTCGACGCTGGTTGGCAGCCCAGCCCCCCAGCCATCCAGCAATCGAACCCGGTTGCTGCCGTCGCGCAGCTGATTGCGATAGAGGTTCTGCATCATCCGGAACATCCAGCTGTCCAGCCGGCTGCCCGGCAGCCAGCGGTCCATGTTGCGGATCGCCCGCTCGCAGGTGGCCTGGACCAGATCATCGGCCTGATCATGGCGACCGGTGAGGCCGAGCGCGAAGCGACGGAGCCTGGGCAAAATGGCCACCATCTCATCGCGCACCGCCTGGTCCCAGTTGGCCGAGGACTCGTCCATGCACCCCCCAACATGTCGCTGCCGCTCCAATAACACCCAGCACTGCAATTTTCTTGCACGGCGTGACCAATAATCGTCAGCTGCGCGCGCTCCGGGGGCAATGCAGACGTGATCCGCATGAAGATCTGCCGCCGCGGGTTGTCCTCGCAGTTCGACGCTCGACGTCAAAGCAGCGGAAAGTGACCAATGATGCGCAATACCACGCTCTGGACCATCACTGCGACGGGCTGCGCCGCGCTCTTGCTGACCTTGGTCCCGATCAAGCCAATGCAGGTCAGCGGCGGTGCGATCATCCTCGGGCTGGCCAAGGCCTTCGGCAAGGACGGCAGCGACGATGGCGGCAGCGATGACAGCGGCAGCGGCAAGTCGGGTGGCGGCGGCTCGTCCAAGTCCGACAGCGACTCCGATAGCGACAGCTCCGGCAGCGGGTCGTCCGGCTCCGACGACGGTGGTTCCGACGACAGCGG